>JAKORJ010000034.1 GCA_029777885.1 Bacillota bacterium
ATAGCGAAAGGGTCACACCTGTTCCCATTCCGAACACAGAAGTTAAGCCTTTCAGCGCCGATGGTACTTGGCGGGTGACCGCCCGGGAGAGTAGGTCGCTGCCGGATCTATATATTCCTCAGTAGCTCAATGGCAGAGCACTCGGCTGTTAACCGAGGGGTTACTGGTTCGAGTCCAGTCTGGGGAGCCATACGAAAAGTCTGAGTTTAAACCTCAGGCTTTTTTCTTTCTGGAAAGTCTTTTATTACTTCGCGCATTGTATTAGAATTATAAGAGTATTGCTCAGTGTCAATATATATAACTATAAACCAGGTGATAAAGTGAATTACTACCGTTATGATACCCATGTACACACGGCTGAAGTAAGTCCCTGCGGGCATTTGTATGCTGAGCAGGTAATAGGGTTATATAAAAACGCCGGCTATGCCGGGATAATAATAACCGACCATTATTATACCGCTACTGTAGACAGGCCTGATCTTAGCTGGCAGGAGTCCGCAGACCACTATTTGTCAGGGTACAGAAAAGCAATTGAGGCAGGACGACGGGAGGGTCTGGATGTCTTGCTCGGCATGGAATTGCGTTTTGACAATTCTAATGAAGATTACCTGGTCTTTGGCCTGGATGAGGAGTTCATATATGAGCACCCATACCTGAACCGATATACGCTGGAGACATTCAGAAGGCTGACGGAGCAGGAGGATATACTGATATTTCAGGCCCATCCCTTCCGCAAGGGCCTGACCCCTGCAGATCCGGGGCTTCTGGACGGGATCGAGGCATTTAATGGTAATCCCAGGCATGATTCCTGCAACGACAAGGCATACAGCTATGGCCTGTCGAACGGGCTGCTCCTCCTCTCTGGTTCCGACGCCCACCGTGTCGAAGATATAGGCCGCTGCGGTGTTGGCATTACAGAAAGGCTGCATAGTATACAGGAATTTGTGTCCTGGATAAAGTCCGGGAATCCCATGGACCTGATACATGCAGCAAAATAATGTATAAAAACAGCCTGAGTATTCTCAGGCTGATCTTTTAAGCGGGTCAAATATCCTGACCTCTTTCATGGTTTTCACGTTGAATGCGCGATATTCTGAGATATTAGTAACCGGGTAGAAATGTATATAAATTCCTATAACAGTTCCAGGGCGACAACCGTATCGATTTCATTAGGAAGCTTCTGGCTTTTGAACTGTATGAAGGCGTCATCAGGGTAATCCTGGGCATTCCATGGCCTTTCGAGCTTAAGTTCGGACCCGTCTGCAAGCAGTCGTGCCTTTGCTATTTTACCGTTGAGCCCTCGTAAATTGATTGGACCTATACCCCTTTCATAGATATGGGCATAAAGCATATTGCCCTTTTGTGTATAACGTCCCCATTCAGGCTTTGGCAAATCAGCTTTACCGCAGCCGTAAATGCTTTCGCCATTAGCATTCATCCACTTTCCGACCTCGGCTAATATTTTTAATGAAGGCTCAGGTATTTCTCCCTTGGCATTGGGTCCCACATTGAGCAGCAGATTGCCGCCCTTGCTGACGCATTCGACGATAGCGTGCACTACCTGCCTTACGGATTTATAGTCATTATCGTCTGCATGATAACCCCAGTTGTTGTTAAGGGTAATATTTGCCTCCCAGGGAATCGGCTCACCTTTAACATTGGTTATACCTTCAGGCGGCAGGATCTGTTCGGGATTTGCAAAGTCACCTGCGTATATCTCCGGTTCGGCTGCCTTGATATTGCCGCCCAGACGGTTATCAATAATAATATGGGGCTGATACTTTTTTATCATCTTTACCAGTTCTGTTGCTCTCCAGGCCTCCCCGGTCAAGCTGCCATAAGAAAAATCAAACCAGATAATATCTATTTTTCCGTAGTTGGTCATCAACTCTTCAACCTGGTTGTGCATGTACTCAACATACCTGTCGAAGTTGTGGGACTTATTCTTATACTTCTCATTGTCCCGCATGGGATGGTTCCAGTCGCCGTATGCAGGGTAGTCTTCATGGTGCCAATCCAGCAGGGAATAATAAAAGCCTATGGCCAGCCCTTCCGCACGGAAGGCATCGACATATTCCCGGACAAGGTCACGGCCAGCCGGCGTATTTGTGGCCTTATAATCCGTATACCTGCTGTCAAACAGGCAAAAGCCGTCATGGTGCTTGGTGGTCAAAACGGCGTACTTCATGCCTGCATCTTTCGCCACCTTTGCCCAGAGCCTTGGATCATAGTTTACCGGGTTGAACTCTCTGAAGTATTTATCATACTCTTCATCAGTCATCTTCTCCTGGCTTTTCACCCATTCGCCCCTGGCAGGGATGGCATAAAGTCCCCAGTGGATAAACATTCCGAAGCGGGCGTCCATAAACCATTTCATTCGTTCCGACCTATCCATTTGATCCGCTCTCCTTTATCGTATTTTATTTTCCTTTGCTTTCTTCGCTGCCCAAAGCTGCAGCCGGCTTGCTTTATTACTACATTATTATGTAAGTATTATATAATAGCTGGATGCAAATAGCAATTTACCCGGTGCCTGCTTTGTTTTACTGTATAAAGTTGTCAGGGCTGATACTTATTATATTGATTCAATAAGGCTGCTATGATACGATTTGGGTGTACAAATTTTCATATAGGGGGATAACATGGCATGAGTATCACTTTACGGGAGAAGTTTTTCGGCTGCATATGCGGCGCCCACATAGGCTCAGCCATGGGGGCTGCGGTAGAGGGCTGGTCTTATAAAGATATAGAGAAAAAGTACGGGACCCTGGACAGGCTGGTGGCATACGAGCATTACGACAACGGCTGGTTAAGGGAGCCTGGCACTACTGAGGATGGCATTGACCGTCAAAAGCTGATAATCACTGCCATTATTGAAAAAGGGGACCGGGTCAACGCCGAGGACGTGCGCAGGATATGGTGCCGTGACATCCGGCCGGACGCGCCCGGAGGCGTATCCGAGCCCTTTGAAGGCGAACTCCTGGCCATGGCTAAGACCAAGATCCCTGCCCGTGACCTGGGCCGGTATTGCGATTATGCGGGGCTCAACAGCTTTGCCCGTGCCTGCCACCCCATAGGCTTGATCAATGCAGGTGACATCAGGGGAGCCATCGATGATGTGTTCGAGGTCGGCCAGCTGTATCAGACCACCAACAGCAGAGGGCTGAAGTGGGCCTGCGTAACGGCAGTGGGTATAGCTGCCGCCACCCTGCCCGGTGCGACGACCGACAGCGTCATACAGGCAATAATGGGAAACCTCAACGAAAGAGCATATGTGCCTGGGCGGGAAGACGGCTGGTATGCGGAATATGCCGGAGTGAACATAGTCGACGAGCTCGAAGCGGGCTTGAAGCTCACTGCCGATTGCAGGGATTTCAGGGACATGCGTGAAGCCTTTGATCCGGTATATAACGGTTATGGGATGCCCTATTGCATGAGCTATGCCAATGAAGTGGTGACCAAGGGCGTATGCGTTTTCAAGCTGGCGGATGGCGATCTGAAAAAAGCGATCATCACTGCGGTCAACCTTGGCAGGGACACTGACTGCATAGCTGCCATAGCGGCAGGGCTTACCGGAGCTCTTGGAGGTACATCCACTTTGCCGCCTGAATGGATCGAACAGGTGGATTATGCTACATCGGTACACAGGTATACCAACAACAAGCGCACATTGCGGGAAAGCGCTGACGGCCTCTACAATGCCTTCAAGAAAAGGCTTGAGAGGATGCGGCGGTATATAGATCTGATGGATATCGAATAGATAAGTCATATTGAAAGGAAGGGATCACGATGCAGAATTTCTCCGGCATGACAGGCAGCAAGCTCCACATCCTGAGGCTGGATCCGGGTGATTACCTGCTGGAGAGCATCCAGGAGCTCATTGCCCGGGAAAACATCAGGAATGCCGTTGTGATATCCGGCATAGGCACGCTGGACCATTGCGTGCTGCATATGGTCATGACCACATCCTATCCACCGGTCGAGCATTTTGAAAGGTGGGAGGACAAGCCGCTGGAGCTGGCTTCTATAGACGGCATCATAGCGGATGGGGTACCGCACCTGCATATGGTGGTTTCCGACAGCGAAAAGGCATATGCCGGCCATGTCGAGCCTGGCTGCAGGGTCCTGTACCTTGCTGAATTAGCAATACTGGAGATAGATGGCATAAAGCTGGCCAGGCAGAAGGATATGAACGAGATTAACAAGCTGACTGCACTATAAGAGCGATCACGACAGTTCAGCCAACAGGTAGCTTGCAGGCTCGGCAGGCTGTGGCGCTGCATTGTGCTGTAGGTCCATGCATGTTATAATGGAAGAAAATAATGGCATCGGATAGTTGGAAGGAGCGTAAGTATGGGCAGGAAAACGACATTTGCTGTTATTCTTATATTACTAGGGGTCGTCCTGATACTGAATCAGACCACTGACCTTGACATCACCCTGGCAAAATGGTGGCCGTCACTGATTATCATCATAGCCGGGCTAATGACCTTAAACAGGTCCATAAGGCCAGTTACCGGCATATTCATAGCCTTGCTGGCAGCCCTGGTCCAACTGCGGGAGCTTGATATCCTGATCACGGAAGGGCTGCTGCTTCCCTGCGCTCTGATCTTGGCCGGGTTATGGATAATATTCAGCGGCCTTGCAGGTAAAAAAAAACTGACTAACCGGGATTTCTTAGACGACTTATATATATTGGCAGGGCTTGATACCAGGATCAACTCCGAAAACTTCATAGGCGGCAGCGTAACCGCATTATTCGGAGGGGCGGGTATCGACTTGAGAGATGCCAAGCTGTCTCCAAACGGCGGGAGGCTGGACCTGACTGCAGTCTTCGGAGGCATCGAAGTCCGCGTGCCGGAGCAATGGAACATTATAGTATCTGGTACACCGGTTTTCGGCGTATGGGAAAACAGGGCCTGCAACACCCTGGCTGATGTAAAGGGCCCTGTTTTGCGGATACAGTGTACAGCGGTGTTCGGTGGAGTTGAAGTGAAAAACTGAATTGGTTCAAGGCAACCGCAGATCGATGAGGTCGATCCTTGCACAGGGGCTGGTGGATAATGGTCATGGAGAATAGCGAACGTAAAAATCTCATACTGGCATTGGTTCTGATAATGATCATGTACTTTTTTTTATACAGCGCAGTCGACCATGGGATATTTGCGTCCAATGTCTACGACAGCTATACCCTGCAGGCCATAAGCTGGTGGAAAGGCCAGGCACACCTTGACAAGGACTATTCCTGGCTGGAGCTGGCATATTACAAGGACAGGATCTATGTCAGCTTCCCGCCTTTCCCTTCGGTGATCATGTTCCTGCTGGTTCCCATTTTCGGTGAAAATGTGCCGAGCAACCTGCTGGTCACGATCTATACGATACTAAGCTTTTATATCGTGTATTTATTTTGCAGGCGGAGGCGAAACCTCTCTGATCTGGCTTCGCTGTTCTGGGCTGCTTTTGTGGTTTTCGGAGGCAACCTGCTGTCGATATCGATTTTCGGCGGGGTCTGGTGGCACGCTCAGACCTTGAGTTTCCTGCTGTGCGTTCTATCCCTGTACCTTATTACTTCGGACAAGCCACTTCATTGGTATTTGGCCTTGGCCTGCTGGGCTATGTCCATAGGCTGCAGGCCCTTTCAAATCGTCTATTTTCCCTTGTACTTGTATATCCTGCATCGCAACCTGAAACAGCAGGGAAAGCATTATGCGCATAGCTTGAAATACCTTATAGCGCCTGCATTCATAGGCTGCTTATATGCGGCTTACAATTATATAAGGTTTGATGATATATTCGAGTTCGGCCACAATTACCTGCCTGAGTTCGTGGAAGCCGAATATGGCCAGTTCAATGTCCGCTATATACTGCAAAACCTGCCAAATCTGTTCAGGCTGCCGTACTTTAAGGGCAACAGGCTGACATTCCCCAAGTTCAACGGCTTTGCCTTCTATATTGCCAATCCGATATTCATAGTATATTACATTCGCCTTGTCAAATCATTCTTCAGCGGAAAAGCTTCTGCAGTAAAAAAGGCCAGCCTTGCTATTATCCTGGTTTGCTCCCTGGCGCACATAGTGCTGCTCCTAGCGCATAAGACCCTGGGCGGCTGGCAGTTTGGCATAAGGTATTTCATTGACCTGATACCCTTCCTGTTTTACTCCATATCCCTTAGCGATCTGAAAGTGAACAGGTATGAAATAGCCCTTTTTGCATTCGGGCTGGCGCTCAATATCTATGGCACCCTGTGGCTGAACCTGGGCTGGACATACTGAACTTACTTAATGTATCATCGGGAGCGATCGATATGTCACAATGCTTTTTAGCGGTAGATATCGGTGCATCCAGCGGACGGCATATCCTCGGCTGGATGGAGAATGGCCGTATCAGGCTGCAAGAAGTTTATCGGTTCAAAAACGGCCTTGAGAAAAGAAACGGCCACCTGTGCTGGGATACGGACAAGCTCTTTAAGGAGATTAAAAACGGGCTCAAGGCCTGCAAGGGAGCAGGCAGGATACCGGTCAGCATGGGCATAGACACCTGGGGCGTGGACTTTGTACTGCTGGACAAAAATGATAAAGTCCTGGGGGACACGGTCGGATACCGTGACAACCGGACTGAAGGCATGCAGCAGTTGGTCGATGCTATTATACCACGCAGTGAGCTTTACAAGAGAACGGGGATCCAAAGCCAGCGGTTCAACACCATATACCAGCTTATGGCTATTCAGAAGCAGACCCCTGAAATATTGGAAAAAGCAGAGGCCATGCTGCTTTATCCCGACTACTTCAACTTTCTGCTAACGGGAAACAAGCTTACGGAATACACGATCGGATCCACATCAGGGCTGCTCGATGTGCTGGCCAAGGATTGGGACTATGACCTCATTGGTATGCTCGGGCTTAAAAAAGAGATATTCGGGAAGGTCCATATGCCCATGACTGAGGTAGGCTCCCTCAGGGCTGAGGTACAGGAGGAGGTTGGGTTCAACTTAAGGGTGCTGCTGCCCGCTTCCCATGACACGGGTTCAGCAGTTTTGGCCGTGCCTGCCAGGGATGATGACTATATTTACATAAGCTCGGGCACATGGTCCTTGATGGGGGTAGAAAGCCCCGTACCAAACGTATCCGCTGAATGCATGGACAGCAACTTCACCAATGAAGGCGGGTTTGGCGGCAATTACAGGTTCCTCAAAAACATCATGGGCCTTTGGATGATCCAGAACGTGAGGCGTGAGCTTGATGATAAATACAGCTTTGACGAGCTCTGCGCCTTGGCAAGGGAATCGGACGATTTCCCGTCAAGGCTGGAAGTGAACGACGATTGCTTCCTGGCGCCAGAGAGCATGATCGAGGAGATAAAGGCCTATTGTGGGCGGACAGGCCAAAGGGTACCGAAAACCATAGGCGAGATTGCTGCCAGCATCTACCTGAGCCTGGCTGATAGCTATGCCCAAACCGCAGATCAAATCGAGTCCATCACCGGCAGGACCTATTCAAGGATACATATCGTTGGAGGTGGCTCTCAGGCGGGATACCTCAACGAGCTGACAGCCAGGGCTACGGGCAAGGAAATACATACAGGACCCGTAGAAGCGACAGCCATAGGCAACCTGATGGCTCAAATGCTGAAGTATAAGGTGTTCAATTCCGTTGAGGAAGCAAGGGAGTGCATATACAACTCCTTTAATGTAGAAAGGCTGTGATCAGAAAATATTAAGATCAAACGGGTGAGTGCTTATGAATATACGGGACAGATATGAGATGGCAAGGGATATTTATGCATCCATTGGCGTAGACACGGATGCGGTTCTGGAAAAGTTGGGCAAGGTCAGGATATCGATGCATTGCTGGCAGGGCGATGATGTAAGGGGCTTTGATCAGGATGGGCCGCTTACCGGCGGGATCCAGGCTACGGGTAATTACCCCGGCAGGGCCGGTACCCCCGAAGAATTGATGGCAGATATCGATATGGCCCTGAGCTTGATCCCCGGTAGGCATAAGCTAAACCTGCATGCCAGCTATGCGATTTTTGAAAACGGTGAGTTCGTGGATCGCGACAGGCTGGAGCCCAGGCATTTCAGAAGGTGGGTCGAGTATGCCAAGGCACGGGGCACCGGCCTTGATTTCAACCCAACATTCTTCTCCCATCCGAAGGCAAACCCCTTTACCCTGTCAAGCCCCGATGAAGAGATCAGGAGATTCTGGATCGATCACGGCAAAGCCTGCATCCGAATTGCGGAATATTTCGCGGATGAGCTGGGCATGCCCTGTTGCCTGAACATCTGGATACCCGACGGGTACAAGGATATCCCTGCCGATAGGTACTCGCCCAGGGCTAGATATAAAGATTCCCTGGATCAGATCTTATCCGTCGGCTATGACAGGAGGAAGGTGCTGATCAGCCTTGAGTCCAAGGTTTTCGGCATTGGGCTGGAATCCTACACGGTAGGCTCAGCCGAATTCTGCATAAAGTATGCAGCTGAAAAGGGGCTTTTGTACCTGATGGACAACGGGCATTTCCATCCTACGGAAATGGTGTCCGATAAGATAGCATCGATGCTCTTGTTTGATGAGAAAATTGCCCTCCATGTCACAAGGCCTGTGCGCTGGGACAGCGACCATGTTGTCCTGCTGGACGATGAAACCAGGGAGATCGCAAAGGAGATCGTGCGCTGCAATGCGCTGGACCGGGTGATGCTGGCGCTGGACTTTTTCGATGCGAGCATAAACAGGGTAGCAGCCTGGGTAACAGGGATGCGGAACATGCAGAAGGCGCTTTTGTATGCCCTGCTTACCCCCCACGAAAAGCTCAGGAAACTGCAGGATGAGGGACGGTTCACCGAGCTTATGGTCCTGCAGGAGGAGCTCAAGCTCTATCCCTTTGGCGATGTGTGGAATTATTTCTGCGACATGAATGGCTTGCCCGGCAGGGAGGACTGGCTTGAGAAGGTCAAGGAATATGAAAGGGATGTGCTTTCCAGGAGAAAGCAGGCATAAAGAAGGATAAAAGACGCAAGCTGTAAACAACAGACAGGTTACTTAAGAAAACAGGGTGTTGACATGGATATATTGAAAACTGATTTTATAAGGGACTTTATCAAAACCACTGATGACGGCTATAAGCAGGGCTGGCACGAGCGAAACGGCGGCAACCTTTCATACCGCATGAAGGAATCAGATGTAGAAGCAGTCAGGGAGCATTTCACAGGAGACAGGCCCTGGATGGATATAGGTACAAGGGTGCCCGACCTGGCAGGAGAGTATTTTGTGATAACAGGCACCGGGAAGTATTTCAGAAATGTGGTTTTGCACCCGGAAGCCAATATTGGTATTATCGAGATCAATGCAGCCGGTGACAAGTACAAGGTCCGCTGGGGCTTAAAGGATGGCGGGAGGCCTACAAGCGAGCTGCCCACCCACTTAATGAACCATGAAGTGAAGAAAAAAGCGGCCAACGGCGCCCACCGGGTGATATATCATTGCCATCCGGCCAATATTATAGCCTTGACCTTTGTGCTTCCCCTTTCGGACAAGGTGTTTACCAGGGAGCTTTGGGAGATGATGCCTGAATGCCCTGTCGTTTTCCCAGAGGGCATAGGAGTGGTTGAATGGATGGTGCCCGGCAGCAGGGAAATAGCGGTCGTCTCCAGCGATCTAATGAAGAAATACAACGCAGTGATATGGGCGCACCATGGCTTGTTCTGCTCCGGCGAGGATTTTGACACGGCCTTCGGGCTGGCCCATACCATTGAAAAGGCAGCGGAGATCCTGGTCAAGGTTTTGTCTATCCGCCCTGACAAGCTGCAGACGATAACAAGCGAAAATCTAAGGGAGCTGTCAAAGGCATTCAGGCTTGACCTTCCCGAAGAATTTTTATATGATAAATAAGTGTGAAACGACGGGAACACATCAGCAACAGCAAAGACAGATAAGGCAAAATTTGCTGATATAAAACCTGTTGACAAAGCAAAAGCCATTTGGTAACATAGTAAAAGTCGCCAAAAATGGCGGCGGATATTTGATCCTTGAAAACTGAACAGTGTAGAGACGAATTAAAGTCAATTCCAAGGAACAACGCGAAGCGGAAGCTAAGCTAAGTTTTAGAGCTATTCAAACAAACCGTAAAATAGCTTTGGTTCAATAGAATCAAAGATAAG
This sequence comes from Bacillota bacterium, assembly GCA_029777885.1. GTDB lineage: Bacteria > Bacillota > Clostridia > Caldicoprobacterales > DTU083 > JAKORJ01. The sequence goes on from JAKORJ010000034.1 coordinate 10,157, forward strand.
ATTTTAATTGGAGAGTTTGATCCTGGCTCAGGA
>JAKORJ010000035.1 GCA_029777885.1 Bacillota bacterium
AGGCTTCAACATAGATGTCAAGAAGCATGGGCGAAAAGGCAAAATAAAATACCGGAACTTTTTTCATATTCAGTCCCGGTATCCTATGTGAAATGTGTGACTATTGTCATCTCATTCCGCCAGGCAGGCTTTAAGCCGGTCAACATAATTGCTGAGCTCTGCCAGCTTGTCCGCATCGGACAAGGCCAGGAAGTCCCTGCATACATTAGCAAGCTCATCATACTTCGAACTCAGCCTGCTCAGCTCGTCCCTGCTCATGTCAAGGCTGGTGGAGTTGCCTGCCGCCAGGCTGGACAGGTCCCTGAGCCCTGCCATAAGGTCGTGGAGGGTCAAAATATTTATAGCCTTCATGTTGTTCACAAACTGCCCTACAAGCTCCAGGAACTGTCCGTCATTACCCGTCAGGCCATGCATCGTGCCTGATGCTATGCCCTTGATACGCCTCCTGGTGTACGGGTTGAAGCATACGATGCCTTCCCGCTCCAATTCCCTGATCACTTCCCTGACATACTCAGGTTCCCTGGCAATAACGCTCCTGTACTTGTTCTGCAGCCTTATGAGCACCCGCTTGTCGCCGCCGCTGAGCCGATTGGCGCAGCCCCTGACGGATTCGCCCCGTCCCTGGGCTATGAGCATCTCCCGCATCAGCTTCCTGGTCTCGGCAGGCGTAAAGGCCCTGCCAATGGCATCGCTCGTAAAAACCGTCTCCTCCTCGCTGATCACGGTATCAGGTCTCCTGTCCTTTAGCTCGTGGGCGTGGAGATAGCGGTAATAATAATTTCTGATCGTGTTGGCCTTCAGGCCGGAACGCTTCGCAACAGCTTCAAATGCCCTGATTATGGGTATTCTGCTCTCCCTGGCCCGGCCTACCTCTTCCTTCATCATCGACATCAGCTCAGGCTGCAGTTCCTGACGTTTACTGGACCCTATATCCTGGTAAAGGATCTGTCCCTTTTCCACTAACATCTTCCTCCTTGTGTACACAGTAAATAAGACAGCCATAAAATTCTAGGTATATTATTCTCAACATCAATCAGGTTTATTCCCTAAATATACCTATATTTTAATATTTTTGTACACAATCAGAAGATTGTTGTGGATAGATGCATCTTTACGATACAGCCTTATTCCAAAACTATATAGACCTTATAGCGCCTGATTCCTGCCTCTTCCTTCTTCGCTCCGGCTTCTACCCTGCCGAGCATGTTGAGCTCATCGAACAGGGCCTTTTCCTGGTCCTTCGTCGTGATCTCGAAGGTGACCGCATCACCCGCAGTCTCTATGATTTTCAGCTTCTTTTCCGATGCCATTTTGCGAAGTGAGGCAAAAGCCTCGGCCTTGTCCTTCACGTAAAGCCTGACTTCCCCTGCTTCAGAAAGAAAATCGACAGTCTCTGTCGGGATGCCGGGCCGGCCTTCAACATTGTCGTTACCCTTGATAAAGTCATTTTTACCTGAGTCTGTAGCAGTGGCAAGGGGCTCATTCATCTCCTGGCCCGCCCGATCCCTGGTCAGGTTCGCAAATGGGAAGGCTCCGCTGTTAATGAACCGCACGGTCAGAAACAGCACTAACACGGCCGCCAGGCCGGCAGCCAGCCTGATCGTGTCCTTTCGCCTGGCTTCCTCTTGCTTTTCCTTTTGTACCCTGGTCATCAGCCGTTCCCGGAAGCCCTGGGGCGGTTCTTTTTCAGGCAGTGATTCCAGTATTTTTCTGATATCTTCCGGGTTCACACTGTTTCACCTCCCTTAAGGTGCGAGCAAACGATTTCCCGCAATGCGGACCGGGCCCTGCTGATATGTGATTTTACGGTCCCGATCGGTATGCCCATGATCCGGGCTATTTCTTCATAGCTGTAATCCTGTATATCGCGCAGGACGATGGCTGAACGGTACTGGGGCTTCAGCATGGTTATACATTTCTGCAAAAGCTCCTGCTGTTCCCTGGTAATGACCGCATCCTCCGGCGTCCGGTCCCATGATGCTATTTCAATTTCCTTGTCATCCTCCCCAAAGCCGCCTGCAGACAAGGATACAGACGATATCTTCATTCGTCTGTATCTGTCGATGCATATATTATGGGCTATCCTGTATACCCAGGTAGAAAAGTGGCTGTTGCCCTTGAAGGATTTGAGGTTCTTATACACCTTGATAAAAACCTCCTGGGTGAGATCCTCAGCATCCTGTTCATTATTGGTCATCCTGTAGCAGTAGTTGTAAATCTTTTTCTCGTAGCGCAGCACCAGTTCTTCAAAGGCAGCAAGGCTTCCGGCTCTGGCTGACTCCAGTAGCTGAGTCTCCCCACTCATAACGATCCCCCCAG
>JAKORJ010000036.1 GCA_029777885.1 Bacillota bacterium
GTATTGGTCAATCGAATTCCATGCATCCAGGAACACGTCCTGCACGCATTCCTCGATATCCATTGTGGAGCCGGTGTTCCTGAGTATGCTTGCCGCAAGCCTGTATACGTTGTCCATGTAAAGGTCCATGGCCTGCTCCAGGGCTTTGGGATCCTTCTTTTTTATCTGTTCAACGAGCATGTCGGGATCTGTCCCCATATCTGCACCTTCCCCCTATGCATGCAATATTACAAACATCATTTTCACTCTGAAAGGTCCTCTCACCTATTACTACAAGCCCGGATACGGATTTCTCCCATAAGATTTCAGATTTTTATGAAGTGATGAGGTGCTTTCTTAGAGCTATCTTTTTCTCCAGAGGGCAAGCACCCCGAAGGTAAGCGCGGCAGGAAAGACAATGGCTATAAGCAACCCCGCCTTCAGCCCGGTCTCTGTGATGGTGCTGCCTGCAAACCAGGATGCCATGATTTTGCCCCCGCCGCCTATGACCCGGTCGGAAATGAAGCCAACGAGCCCTGGGCCTAAGGAGCACCCCACGTCACCTGCAAACGCAAGGTAGGCAAACATAGCCGTGCCGCCCGTCGGGAAAACCCTGGCCGAAAGGCTGAACACCCCGGGCCACATCAGGCCGACGAAGAGCCCGATAAAGGCGCAGCCAATAAGTGAGATAAGTGGGTTTCTTGAGAATACAACGAGGAGGTAGCAGCCCGCACAGCATATGCTGCTAAGCACCAATACCTTGTGCAGGTCTATCTTTCCGCCCTTCACCCCGTAGAAGGTGCGGGAAAGGGCCATGAAAAGCGCAAAGGCGCACGGCCCCATCAGGTCACCGACGGTCTTTGAGACACCAAGCCCCAGCTCGGCGAACAGGGATGACCATTGGGACATAGCCTGCTCAGAGGCTCCGGCGCTGACCATAAGGACCAGGAGCAGCCAGAACAGGCCTGTGGAAAAGAGCTTGCGCAAGGGCATTTCCCTGCCCTGCTCGACCATGGTCCTTATAGGCACCCGGGCAAAAAGGTATGCATTCACTAGGGGTACAAGGGCCCAAAGAATCGGTAGGTAAGGCCAGTTTTCGATGCCTGCGGTCAGGAAGTAAAGGGTCGACAGGATAACGACGGCCATATGGCCCCAGCAGTAAAAGGAATGGAGCATGCTCATGGCTGCGGCCTTTTCCTCCCCGGGCAGGGATTCGACTATTGGGCTTATAAGCACTTCTATCAGCCCGCCCCCTACTGCATTTATGGTCACGGCGATCACCAGCCCTATATAGGCATTGGGCAGGATACCGGGCAGGATCCCAAGGCAGATGAGCCCTACCGCGTCCGCTATATGGGCAAAGACTATGCACCTGCGCCACCCAATCCTGTCTGCAGCCTTGGCTGCAATTAAGTCGACCGTGATCTGCACCATGAAATTCAATGAAATAAGGAGGCCGATCGCTTCCAGCGAGATCCCGAATTCTTTTTGAAAGGACACGAACAAAAGGGGTGTCAGGTTGTTTATGATAGCCTGGGTGACATAGCCGCCCCAGCTTGCGAATAGCGTATGCCTGTATGTATAGTTCAAAGGCTTCAGTCCCTTTCTATTGAACCGGCCCTTTTACGCCGGTGCTTTCTCTTAGCCATTACTAATGTTGATTTTAGCATATACGCCGTTTAAGGCAAATAAAAAAGCGAATCCCTTGGGATCCGCTGAAAGGGTAGTAAAATAAAAGCCTGGCTCCGGTGCTGAATCAAAAGAGCTTTAGCGCCTGATCTCCGTCTTTCCGAATACGGTGCTTAGGTCTATTATTAAGTCGGCATCATTTTTATCCACATTGTCTGAAAACCTGTGGTCCCCGAAAAAGCTGATGCTTGATCCGTCTGGCAGGTCTATCCGGCCAAAGGCGCAGCTTGCATCGATATACACCTTTGCGTCCCTTGGCAATACCAGGTCCAAAGAGCTGAACACGCAGTTGACTTTGACCTTCACAGGCTTGTCTTTGGGTACGAAATCTTCAAACGTGAGCTTGGCCTCGCTAAAGACCGCATCATATTCATCCTCTGCCGGCTCGTACTTGAATGTGCCTTCCCTGAACAGGATCCTGTCACCGGTGTTGACCCCAAACCCGCTGATCAGGATGGAGACTCCCAGGGACAGAAGAAAAAGTCCGATCACAACCCTGCCGGTCGAAATATTCAGGTTGAAATAATGCTTGATCAGCAGAAATACACCGGTGGATATAAGGAAAATGCCCCAGAAATATGATTTCATAAGAACACCGCCTTCCTGTTATTCTTCCCCTGCAGCAGCCTCCTCTTTAACTTTGACCATGGAGAACTGAAACCTGGGAATCACTACATATACGATAGCATAACAGAAGCCGCTGAGCAATACGTTTTCCTTCAGCTGGAAAAAGGCCAGGTTCATTATACTGCCATACCGCATCTGCTGCAAAATATTCAGCCCGGGAGGGAAACGCCGGCCGTCCGGAGAATATATACACATTATATTTCCCTTGATGCTTAAGCAAGGCTTTATATATTAATGATTTATACGCATATGAGAAAGGAGCAGCAATGATGCAGTCAAGATACGGAAAGGTAGTGCTGGTGACCGGAGCCTCGTCGGGGATTGGCAAGGCCATAGCCGAAAGGCTGGCAAATGAAGGCTTCAGGGTATACGGCACATCAAGAAAAGCCGAGGGAGAACAGGTCGTAATAGGAGAAACCGCTTCCGGCGGGTTTTTCAAGCTGATAAACCTCGATGTCCGCAGCAATGAGTCGGCGCAGAAGGCAGCAGCATATGTCACTGAAAAAGAGGGCAGTATAGATATACTGATAAACAATGCGGGCTTTGGCATCTCAGGGCCCATTGAGGAGACTACGCCCGAGGAAGCCATATCCCAGTTCGATACCAACTTTTTCGGCATGCACCGCATGGTGAGGAGCGTGCTCCCCGGGATGCGGGAAAGGGGCAGGGGCCTTATAATAAACATCAGCTCGGTGGCCGGGCTTTTTGCGTTGCCCTATCAGGCCTTTTACTGCGCCAGCAAGTTTGCGGTGGAGGCCTTTAGCGAAGCCCTAAGGATGGAAGTCAAGGACTTTGGCATAAAGGTCTGCGCCATTGAACCGGGCGACACCAGGACCGGTTTCACTCAAAACCGCTACTTCTGCGAGGGGTCAAAGAACTCCGCCTACAAGCGCAGCCAGATGTCCGTTGAAAAGATGATGCGGGATGAGCAAAACGGCCCCGGCCCGGAAGTAATAGCCAATATAGTGGTCAGGATATTAAAGAAAAAAAACCCGCCTGTCAGAGTCATAGCCGGATTCTCATACAAGCTGCTGGTGTTACTGAAAAGGCTATTGCCTTCCAGGCTTGTTGTTTATTTAGTTTCTAAGATCTACTAGGACCTGCCTGGGGTATATGCCCAGGTCGGTCCTTGTTCAGCCAGTTATTAGTAGTACGGAGGTATTATATTGTTGAAGGTACTTGTCATCGACGGCCAGGGGGGCAGGATGGGCAGCGCCGTGGTAGAGCAGCTTAAGTCCGCATTCCCCGGGCTTGAGCTTACAGCCATAGGCACAAACAGCATAGCCACGGCAGCAATGCTGAAAGCCGGGGCCGATCACGGAGCCACGGGTGAAAATCCCGTGCTCTACAACTGCCCCGATGCGGATATCATAATAGGCCCCATAGGGATCATAATAGCCAATGCCCTGCTCGGCGAAGTCACGCCCAATATGGCGGTAGCTGTCAGCGGCAGCAAGGCAAAAAAGATCCTGATCCCCATAAGCAAATGCAACTGCCATGTCGTCGGCACGCAGAGCATGAACCTGTCCGAATGCGTGGCTATGGTTGTTGAGCAGGTCAGGTCTTATATATATGATTCAGATTAGTTATACTTTTTTGGGTATATGGTTATCATTCATAAATCTGTCACGCAGATAATAATATTTAAGGATCTCCCTTTTACTCTGTCACAAAATTACCCCTAACCGAGTTTTAGCTATAGGACTAGTTAATAGACCAACAACTCGAAAAGGGGTGATTTGAATGTGAAAAAATGATTTTTGGTCAATCATTTTGCTCTTCCTACAGAATAATCATTAATACTCTGAAATAATATACATAAGTTATACTAGTTTGTCTATACATAAATAACATAGAAGTGGCAAATAATTGGATTACAAATCAGGGACAAACCGCTACTATCACTCAAACTGTTACCAAAAGAGCGGACATAGCAGGAACTGTACTTAATGAGATATCATCTAACTATGAAGGAATAGGCGCAAAGCTAAGTAATGGATGGGGAACGACAATATCGACGACTTACTCTAATAGTTTAGGTCTGGCATGGGATCTCAGTAAATATCCCGAAGTCAATTCTGTCAGGATTGCTGCTATGGGTTTTGTAGACCAATTTTATACCATAAAATATAAAAACGGACAGCTTCATTCCACATTTGAATCATTTGCGTACGATAAAGATTTTGGTCAAGAGATTTGTCTAGTATATAGGTGGTAGTAAACAATATTTAACTATCAGTTGATAATTAGTGCGGGACCAGGAATTGTCCTGGCCCCGTCCTCTTTTCGATTCTACAAATATTTAATAAATCACGAATAGGTTGGAGGAAAAAGCAACATGTTTAAAAAAACATTTAATAAAATGTATATGATTTTTCTAATATTAGTCATGACCTTGGTAGTTAGTGTCAATATAAGTTCGCAAAATTTATCCGGAAACTCCGAATGGCAAGTACGACA
>JAKORJ010000037.1 GCA_029777885.1 Bacillota bacterium
GAAGAAATACTTACCCACTCCAATACATGCATGTCGGTTGAACAAACATAGCAACCTGCCCTGGCATATCTCAGCCGGTAGGTGAGAAGTGGATAACTTCTACTTATTCGCGATTGATATAATATCATACCATTGTGCTCAAGTCAACAGTTTTTGCTATTTAGTCAGCAATTATATCGTTTTGTTGGCGATCTCATCCAGTATACGGGCCTTGAAGTCCTCCGGCGACATGACGCCCAGGTCGCCTGCACTCCTGGACCGGACCGCTACGGTGCCGTTTTCCACCTCTTTATCGCCGATGATCAGCATATACGGGATCTTCTCCATCTGGGCCTCGCGGATCTTAAAGCCGATCTTCTCATTTCTAAGGTCGGTCTCGACCCTTATGCCGTCCTGCTCGAAAAGCTTTGCCAGTTGACGGATATACTCATCCGACCTGTCGGTGATGGACATGATCCGCACCTGCACCGGAGCCAGCCATACTGGGAATGCGCCGGCAAAGTGCTCTGTCAGGATCGCGATAAAGCGCTCGATGCTGCCGAATACGACCCTGTGGATCATAACCGGCCTGTGCTTTTCATCGTCCGCGCCAACGTAGGTCAGGTCAAAGCGTTCCGGCATCTGGAAGTCCAGCTGGATGGTCCCGCACTGCCAGGTCCTGCCCAGGCAGTCCTCCAGGTGGAAGTCGATCTTGGGGCCGTAGAAGGCGCCATCGCCCTCATTGATCACATACTTGATGTTCTTTTCCTCAAGGGCTTCCTTCAATGCGTTGGTTGCCCTGTCCCAGTCCTCGTCGCTGCCCATGGCTTTTTCCGGCTTGGTGGACAGCTCCACATGGTACTTGAACCCGAAGATGCCGTAGAAATAGTCTATCAGGTCGATGACGCCGATAATTTCATCCTTTATCTGCTCCGGCAGCATAAAGATATGGGCGTCATCCTGGGTAAAGCACCTGACCCGCATCAGGCCGTGCAATACGCCTGATAGCTCGTGGCGGTGGACAAGGCCCAGCTCACCGACCCGCAGGGGGAAATCCCTGTAGGAATGGATCCTGCGCTTGTACAGGAGCATGCTTCCCGGGCAGTTCATGGGCTTGATGGCGAAATCCATATCGTCGATCTTGGTAAAGTACATGTTCTCCTGGTAATGGTCCCAATGGCCCGACCGGACCCAAAGGTCGCGATTCAGTATTATGGGGGTTTTTATCTCCTGGTAGCCCCTCTTGGTATGCTCTTTCCGCCAGAAGTCCTCAAGCTCATTTCTAATTATCATGCCCTTCGGATGGAAGAACGGGAAACCGGGGCCCTCCTCCAGTATGCTGAACAGGTCAAGGGCTTTTCCGATCTTCCTGTGGTCGCGCTTCTTGGCCTCCTCCAATCTTGCCAGGTATTCATCCAGCTGGTTCTTCTTGGGATAGGAAACTCCATAGATGCGCTGGAGCATCTTGTTCTTTTCGCTGCCCCTCCAGTAGGCGCCCGCTACGCTGAGTAGCTTTACGGCCTTTACTGCACCTGTGGACATGATATGGGGTCCGGCGCAAAGATCCACAAATTCAGCCTGCTTGTAGAAGGAGATGACCGCATCCTTGGGCAGGTCGTTTATGAGCTCCACCTTGTAGGGCTCGCCCATTTCCTCCATGAGCCTGATCGCTTCCGCCCTGGGCAGTTCAAACCGCTCAAGCTTGTAGTCCTCCTTTACGATCCTGGCCATTTCCTGTTCGATTGATTCCAGGTCATCAGTACTGAATGGCCGTTCCACGTCAAAATCATAATAAAAGCCATTGTCGATCGACGGGCCTATGGCAAGCTTTGCCTCCGGGAACAGGCGCTTGACCGCCTGGGCCATTATATGGGACGAGGTATGCCAGAAGGCCTTTTTACCGTTCTTATCGTCAAAGGTGAGGATATCCAGGCTGCAGTCCGTATCTAGGGGCGCCCTCAGATCGGCCAGCTGGCCGTCGACCTCCCCGGCCAAAGCAGCCCTGGCAAGCCCCGGGCTTATATCCCTGGCTATGTCCAATACTGTGATCCCCTCGGGATATTCCTTTACTGATCCGTCTTTCAGCTTGACGTTTATCATATAAGACACTCCTTTCTTTTCATTGATCGAAAACTGTTATAGCTTTGAGAGCATTAAAATACAACTAAAAAAGCTCTTATCCCATGAAGGGACGAGAGCTCTCTCGCGGTTCCACCCTTATTGACATTTAAAAATGTCCACTCAAGTGGCTGTAACGTAAACCAACGCTATGCTCGAAGGTGGTTTTCAAAGGCTCCTGTCCGGGAATACTTCCAGCCTGCGATATTCCCTCTCTGGTGACGGTGTTCGATCTACTCGTCCTTCTCATCGCATATAACCATATATCAGCAATTATAAATCTGCTTTCATATAATGTCAAGTATTCTATATAAAAAGGAGCAAACAGCCTTGGATCAAACCGATCAGGAACCCAAGCACACCCCCGAGTATCTCGATGTACTTAAGCTCCCGGCCCATTATCTCCAGTATGAGGGCTTCCAGTTCCAGTAGGTCCAGGCTGTTGAGCTTCTCCTCCACTATCTCCCTTATGTTGATCCTGCTCACAGCCTTGTCTATTGTGTCTTCCATCATGCTGTCGAATACATCCTCGATCTCCTTGTCGAACACACTGCCGATTTTATTCACTATGGCATTCCTTATTGCCCCGGGTACTATAGAAGGGATCTTCTCCTCTATGACGTTCAGTACCTTGTACCTGATGCCAGATATGATCTCCTGCTTGTTTTTTCCTTCTATAAGCCGGTTTATTATATCGCTTGCGCTAAACAGCTGTTGTTCAACCGCCAGCCCTATCGATGCCGCCAGCTCTCTCCTTCGCTTCGGGATAAGCCCCTGGAGCTCTGTCCCAATCAGCGGCAGCTTCAATGGATTCAGTGGCCTGAACAGCATCCTGATAGCCAGGTGATTGGTGAACCACCCGATCACCGCTCCGACTACCGCCATAATTATTATGTCAAGCACTGCAACACGCCCCAAACAATTTTTGACTTTTTGTACATTTTAATATAGTAATGTCGTTTTGTAAAGGCTGCTGCATAAAAGGGTACCGGGGTCGGACCTTGCCGACCCCGGATAAGTGCCTGGCTTATTTCAATATTTTCTTGGTATCACGCTGTCCTTCGACATGGTCACCCTGCCGCTGAATACATTGTTTATCGTATTGAGCAGCTCAGTGTTCTTGATCTTGTCAAACTGATGGATGGTGATTTTTCTGGGTGCAATGGTGATCAGGGAGCTTATCAGCAGGTCATCGTAGCTTATCTCCTTGTCGGAGATCTCCTTGGCCAGGTCCTCCAGTATGTCGTTGTTTATGACGCGGAAGCTGGAATCGAGCAAGGTATACTTTTTATCATCCCCCATCACCACATGGACCTCATCCACTTTGGGCTCCTGGATCTCCACAAAATAGCGGAGGAGCTTTATAAACTCGGTATATTCCTTTTCAATAAGCAGGTCATCAACCGCCCTGTCTACGGCCTCCTCCAGCTCGCTCAGAAAGTCCTTCAGCCTGAACCGGATGAACCCTTCCAGGACAAGCTCATTATTTGTTTTCAGGTGCTCCATCAGCCTTTTCCAGACACGGCCGCGCCACCTGTTTCTGATCACCTCCGACCGCACCGCAGGGTTTCCGCCCCACATGATCGCCATTGCATCCCTGAGGATCTTGTTCTTTTCCTCCTGGCTGAAATAAAAGTACTCTTCCCTGATGATCTTTTCAACCAGCTGAGACTGCATATCCTCCATAATGAACTCAGATATGCTGTCCGCTATATATTCATGCAGCCTGTTGCTTATTTCCCTTAAGGTGGCTTCGTCATGCTGCTGCCTGCTTACATAATTCAAAAACAGGATGTTGCCCGCTGATCTTTCCTCAATATCCAATCCATCCGGTTTCCTTGAATGAGCCCTGGAGAGCAAAGCAGCCTTTGCATTATAGTCCCGCTCATCTATACCGATGGATAACAACTGCATCTATACCACTCCCCTTCATGGAAACACGCATGTGATCCTGCCTGCCGTTGGCTGTCCGTGTTACATAGCTTCCTTAACCGGGATCATACTGCCAAAGTCCGACAACTCAGCTCCTTCCAGAAATACGATTCTTTTGCCATGCTTTATGACAAAGCGGCTGATCAGGCTAAAATCAGGATGTTTGGTTATATCTCCTATAAAGGTGATCTCATCGGGACCGGTCAAGCCGCAGGTCCCGCCGATAAACCCATAGCTTAAGCCCTTCAAACTAATAAAACCCGGGCGTATCAGCAATGCATCAAGGCCATTGTCCCGGGCTGCCGCAGCTATGCCTTTGTCGGCTGTAACCAGAGCCCTTTCACTGACAATGGCAACAGAGCATTTTGTATAACCCTGGTTCACATGTACCAACTTGACTCCCTGCTTTATCAGTTCATGCTTAAGCACAGGATCAGTACAAGCCGTATTATGAAAGGCCACATCCCCGATTCTCGCTACATTATATGCAATATTATTTGGATAGTTTCCCTCAAGAGTAGTATTCCCTACGACCAGTTCGAATTTTTGATGTATTAAATGGTCTTTGAGGGACTGGCTTGCATTAGGTGCAATCACTATGCGGTTGCCTCCCAGGGGATGGCATTGTATGTCCGGATGGCAGGAAATCGCCTCATACAGGTCATAGCAGGGCCCGACTTCAATAAGATCTATAGAATTGGCCTTAAGCTGCCTTTTCTGGCCATCGCCCATCCTGGAGTCTACTATCGCCATGCTTACTTTGCCGCTGGGTAAAAAGGGTTTTTCTACAAACTTGTCCATGCTCCGCTCCATATTTTTTTCATTTATATTTTTGATTGAAAGCTTGTCCATGATTCTGCATACATTATATTACGGAAAAGCTTAACGACAAATAAAAAATCAGCCGCGTTATCCTACGGCTGACTGCGATAAGACAAAACTGCCACTTTAAGCTTTTTTTCTAATCAATCTCAGTATCAGCAGGACTATAGCTGCTATAGCTCCAAACAAGACAAGGAAGGGCAGGGCGCTCACAAAAAGCACAAGCATGAATTCGAGCAGCTTGATCGCGGCTTTAAGTGAAGCCGTAAAGCCTGTCGACATCTTCTCCCACAAGGTAACGGGTCTCTTTTGGACCTCTTCTATTTCTTCCACCTCTGTAATGTCGATCTCCAGGGTAGAGTACTTCACAAGATTATCCCATTTTTTGAGGGTGCCTGTGAGGTTTTCTATCTCATACCGGACATCAGACAGCTCCCTCTCCAGCTCAAGTATGTCAGATAATTGCTCTGCCTTCTCCAGTATGGCCAAAAGCCTGCTCTCCTGGGTCTTGAGCGACTGGAGCCTGGCTTCGGTATCGTAGTATTTTCCCGAAATGTCTTCACCGGAAAGCTCGTTTCTGACGACATTGCCCAGATCACCCATGTCGGTCATGAACTGCTCAAGCTTTTCACTGGGTATCCTCAGCCTGAACCTGGCTTCACGCAGCGATGGATAAGGTGTATCCCTCCTGGATCTGCCCTCCACATTGGACGACTCAACGAAACCACCTACCTGGTTCGTTTTCCTGACGACCGCTGAGGTCGTTTCATCAAAATCCACTGTTTCGATCTCCATGTGTCCGGTTTTGATTATCTTGTTACCGATATCACCGTCACTTGGATCGTCTTGCTTATCCTCCTCATCATAATTTGCCGGGGGCTGAAATCCGTCGTTGTTGCCTTGTGTAGGCTCACCGCCAGGCTCTTTGTCCGGAATATAGGACCTGGCACACCCGGCTATCAGAACGGCCGCCAACAGCAGCGAGAGCATCACCAGAAGAACCTTTTTCATTCATAATACCCCCTGAAATTTAATAGGCTTTGCTTGATAAGACGCACAGGCTGTTAGTTAGGTTTCAATTAGACTTAACTGGGCTGGCTCACATTACATACATATCAATACATTACCATACTTCCATGTGCATGTAAATAAGTGTATTCCAACACATGATCATAAGAGGCTATGAGGGGAAAGATCCAGAGATGAATTGCAGGAAGAATTCTCTGAGATCCCAGAGATCAAGGCATAATTTGATCGAACTAAAATTAAACTAAACCAGAGCAACCTCGATAATGTAGCGAACTTCAAGGGTTTCAGCATGGCAGCTGAAACCCTTGCTTAATTTTACTTAGATCTCAGTTTTGCATACAGGTCGTGTATAAAGTTAGCTCCCCTGCTTGCAAGGATTCCTGTAAAGAACATTCCAAGGTATGGGATGACAAGGGGTATACCGACCAGTTCAAAAATGTCTAGCCGGGCACCAAAGGCCAATAAAAGGCATACGATAATGGCTCCTATGCGGTCTATCGATACCTTGCCTTCCTCCCATATCATTTTCAGGGATTCCCAGATAGCTTCGCCCGTGAGGGCTATAACAATCAATGCCAATACGTCCATGCCTAGGCCTCCCTTTACAGATTAGTGATCTGATTCGCCAGTTCTTTCGCTTTAGCTAGTTTAGCTATATTCTTGATATTGCTTTCCTGGTCAGCAAGCAGCAATTCCACGATCCGGGCCTGGGTTTTCGGCCCGATTATACCGTCGACCTCCAGGTTTTCAGCCTTCTGAAAGGCCTTGACCGCATTCAGGAAGCCCTGGCCTGGCCCGAATTTGTTATCTATAGGTCCTGTATACAAGCCCCTGTTTTTAAGGAAGCGTTGAACCTGACCGACGTCCTCGCCGGTATCACCAAAGCGAATGACCCTCATAAACACAGTATCCTCCCCCTCTTCTACAAATCCATTGAGCCCGCGTTGCCTGATGATCGTCGGATAGTCCTTATAAGCGACGTTCAAGTCAACATCGCTGATAATCCCGGGTACCTGGCCTTTATTGGTGTATTGCCACATACCGCATTCCTTGCTTAGGTCCGTGTCGGGTTTTCTGCTTGACGTATACCAGGCCAGCCACAAATCATACTTTTTGAGCAGGTGATCCTTGTTGAGCTTGTTGTTGAGCCAGTATCTGTTGGAGTACAAGCCGACATAATAACCCTTGGCCTGGACTATGCCTAGAAAGGTATCTGCGATATCTGTCAGCAAGCTCTTGCTTAGGTTGGCCTGCTGGTCGGATTCCTGGTCATAATATACCGGATATTCAAACTGCTTTCCCTTCAGCCGGCTCAAGAATGCTTCTGCTTCCTTTTCAGCCTCCTTTTTATTGACGGCATAGGAATAATGATAAGCGCCGACGGGGATACCTGCCGATTTGGCGCCGGCATAGTTTTCTTCAAAGCGTGTGTCTATATCGTCTTTCCCCCAGCCATAGCC
>JAKORJ010000038.1 GCA_029777885.1 Bacillota bacterium
CGGCTTCTATATAGCTTTTCTGGATATCAATAACAAGGTCCCTGTTTTGGGACGACCATTTTTCAGGGCATACTCCCCCGGGCATGCCTGCCTCCTGGAGAAGGGTTCCCATGCCGCCGTCAAGAAGGACTATTCTATTGTTGAAAAGCTTTCTGAAGTCTTTTTTGGTCATTATGGCCTCCGGTTCTACTGAAATATAGCTACATCTCCGGATACCGTTCCCTGCATAGCGGGAGAGCAATGCACTCCCCTACAATTTGGACAGCATTCAAATACCGCTTATGCCCGCTATGGCGAGGACCGATTTTTCCGGCAGCAGCATACACGCCTCGTTCATTGATATTCCAAAGGCTTCCCCGTCCATCAGGCGGTACAGTTCCTTCTGCTGCAGGATGTCAAAATCCCCGTATCCCGGGCTGAAGCGTCTTTGGGTCAGGATTTTTCCCTTGCTCCTCAGAAGCTGGCTTACATGGAGCATCACCATGTCCAGGACCGAGTCGGTTATTTCCGAGGCCGCCGCGTCTATAACAACAGCCTCGCTCATCCTGCCTTCTTCCTGGAGCCTGCCGATTAGCTCCATTATTTTACCGCCGCCGGTCGCCAGCATGATAAGCGCTTGGCTGCATCCTTTCATCAGTTCCGCCAGCTTTATGCCCGAGAGAATCGTCCCGTCTTCAAGGACCACCCTTGGGGGGCTTGTTTCGGCAATATCCATTATACGGTATGCCCCGACAAGGCTTAAAGTATTTTCAGCCTTTTTAATCAGCCTTTCGGCCTCTTCATGCACATAGGGCGGAAGCCCGGTGCGGGTTTTATCATATCCGAGCCTTGCGTATATAAGGTTCTTGTCATACGCAGGCTTGAGGTTTTTCATCACTTTTATTTCATGCATTGCGGCACAGCCTTTATCGGGGGTATGGTTAATTTTTTACATATTCTATCATATTGAGAATATGAGGACAAATATTATTTATATAATAAACCAACTCTGAATACTGCGAATAAAGCGCGGTATAGATGGCTCATCCTTGAGTGCTGCGTCCTATGCGCAGCACTAAGGGTGAGCTACATATACATATACATATACATAAAATAAAACCAACCCTGAATGCTGCGCATAAAACACAGCATTCAGGGTTGGATACATATACTTGATTTATATTTTATCCTTCTACTGCTGACGGGTTGTAGCCGTTCTTGAAAATTTCCTCGAATTCGTCGGCCTCGAGGCGTTCCTTTTCCAGAAGAGCCCTGCTGATATCCTCAAGCTTCTGCTTGTTGTCGATGAGGATCTGCTTGATCTTGTTGTAGCAATCATCGATTATCTTCTTGACCTCGCTGTCTATCCTTGCCGAGACTTCCTCGCTGTAATTGCGGGAATGTACATAGCTCTTTCCAAGGAAGACCTCATCGTTCTCGTCGCCGAAAACGAGGTTGGAGAGTTCATCGCTCATGCCGTACTTGGTTATCATGTCACGGGCGATCGAGTTGGCCTGCTTAAGGTCGCTTGCCGCACCCGTGCTTATTTCTCCAAGCATGATCTCTTCGGCTGCCCTTCCGCCCAGGGCCACCATGATCCTTTCAAGCAGCTGGGCCTTGGTGGTATAATGGCGGTCCTCGTCAGGCTTGTAGGATGTAAAGCCCCCGGCGCGGCCCGACGGAATTATGGTCACCCTGTCCACCTTCACCGTTGTTGAAATCAGGCGCACGGCAATCGCATGCCCGGCCTCGTGATATGCCGTAAGCTTCTTTTCCTTGTCGCTGATGACCCTGCTCTTCTTCTCGGGTCCCATCATGACCTTGTAATTGGCTTCCTTGATCTCGGCCATGGTAATCTTCTTCTGGTTCTTGCGGGCTGCAAGAAGCGCCGCCTCGTTGAGCAGGTTTTCCAGGTCCGCCCCGGTAAATCCGGGCGTGGTTTTGGCGATATCCTTCAGGTCCACGTCCTCGCCCAGGGGCTTGTTCTTGGAGTGCACCTTGAGTATTTCCTCCCTGCCCCTGATGTCGGGATAGCTTACCACTACCTGCCTGTCGAAACGACCCGGCCTCATAAGAGCGGGGTCAAGTATGTCGGGACGGTTGGTCGCTGCAAGGACTATAACGCCCTCGTTTACACCGAATCCGTCCATTTCCACGAGCAGCTGGTTCAATGTCTGCTCACGCTCATCGTGGCCTCCGCCGAGGCCTGCGCCCCTGTGGCGGCCGACAGCGTCTATTTCGTCAATGAATATGATACACGGCGCGTTTTTCTTCGCCTGGTCGAACAGGTCGCGGACACGGGACGCGCCTACGCCTACGAACATTTCAACGAAATCGGAACCGCTTATGGAGAAGAACGGAGTCCCGGCCTCCCCTGCCACGGCTTTTGCCAGGAGGGTCTTGCCCGTTCCGGGAGGTCCCACAAGGAGGACGCCTTTGGGTATACGTGCTCCCAGTTCAACATATTTCCTCGGTTCTTTGAGGAAATCCACTATTTCCTCAAGTTC
>JAKORJ010000039.1 GCA_029777885.1 Bacillota bacterium
CATTATCGTTCAGTGTTTCAAAGTCTATGGTGATGCAGTACGGGGTCCCGATCTCGTCCTCGCGCCTGTAGCGCTTGCCAATACTGCCGTTTTCATCATAATCGACGTTGAACTCGCTGACCAGCTTGCGATAGATCTCCAGGGCAGGCTCGCTCAGTTTCTTGCTCAGCGGAAGTACGGCAGCCTTGAAGGGAGCCAACGCAGGATGCAGCTTCAGAACGACCCTGCTGTCATCGTTGTCAAGGGCTTCCTCCGTATAGGCATCGCACAGGAAGGCCAGCAGCACCCTGTCAACGCCAAGGGAGGGCTCTATGCAGTATGGGATATACTGCTCATTTGTCGTTGGATCGAGGTAGTTGAAGTTTTCGCCGGAATGGTCTGCGTGCTGCTTCAGGTCAAAGTCGGTCCGGTCTGCAATGCCCCACAGCTCGCCCCAGCCGAAGGGGAAGCGGAACTCGATGTCCGTCGTGGCATTGCTGTAGTGTGAGAGCTCCTCGGGCGCATGGTCCCTCAGCCTGATGTTGTCTTCAGAAACATTCAGTGACAGCAGCCAGTTCTTGCAGAAATCCTTCCAGTAGTGGAACCACTCAAGGTCTTCGCCTGGCTTACAGAAAAACTCCAACTCCATCTGCTCGAATTCCCTGGTCCGGAAAATAAAGTTGCCCGGTGTGATCTCATTCCTGAAGGATTTTCCTATCTGGGCTATGCCGAAGGGCAGCTTCTTTCTTGAAACGCGCAGCACGTTTCTAAAGTTCACGAATATGCCCTGGGCCGTTTCAGGCCGCAGGTAGATCTCAGCCTGGGAATCCTCTGTTACGCCCTGATAGGTCTTGAACATCAGGTTGAACTGCCTAATTGATGTAAAGTTGTGCTTGCCGCAATCGGGACAGGGTATGTTGTTCTCCTTGATGAAGGCCTCGAGCCTGCTGTTGCTCCAGCCATTGACTGAAACATCGCTTTCACCCTTGGCGGCCAGGTAATCCTCTATGAGCTTGTCAGCCCTGAACCTGCTCTTGCACTCCTTGCAGTCCATGAGCGGGTCGTTGAAGCCTGCCACGTGGCCTGACGCCTTCCATACCTCGGGATTCATCAGTATGGCGCTGTCCATGCCCACGTTATACGGGCTTTCCTGAACGAACTTCTTCCACCAGGCTCTCTTGATATTGTTCTTCAGTTCAACTCCCAGCGGGCCGTAGTCCCAGGTATTGGCCAGGCCCCCGTATATTTCGGAGCCGGGGAATATGAATCCTCTGCCCTTGCATAGGGCAACTATCTTTTCCATTTTGTTGTCTGCCATCATCCTGCCTCCTTAATAATCATATATATATGTTTTGCAGTAAAAAAGCCTTTCATCCCGGTAAGGGACGAAAGACTTGTCTTCCGCGGTTCCACCCTTATTGATCCTGAAAAGGATCCTCTTTTTGAAACCGGTTCCCGGACGCCTTCGTTTCCATATGCCGCCGGTCTCCCACCAGCACCGGCTCGCTTGGGGCAGGGATAGAAAACTACTCCTTCCAGTCATCACCGACATATTTAAAAATATTATTACCAAACCGTAAAGAATTGTCAAGTGAATCTTGCCCTTTTATAAATAATAATGTACAATA
>JAKORJ010000040.1 GCA_029777885.1 Bacillota bacterium
GAATCATTGCTGTAAGTTCCAATAGAGACCAGGAATCCAGACAGGCGGGCAGCAAACAGGCTGCCCAAGTAACAGGCTCTATGTGCTAATATAGGGCCGAGGGGAATATTATTTAGGGATAGGCTTGATTAATCCAATGGGGGTGCCGGGAGATGAGAAGATATATTTTGCTTGCCCTGGTTCTGATTTTATGCCTGCTCCTTGCCGGGTGCATGAAGGGATATGCCCACTATACGATAAACAGGAACGGTTCCGGGGATGCTGTCATAAAGCTCGGGTTCAACAGAGAGCTAGTAGATCTGCTGTATGCCCTGGGCCAAAAGGACATGTTCGAATCGGTCATCGAGGAATTTGAGGAGGACGGCTTTACCATAACCCGGTTTGTAGAGGGTGATCTTAAGGGCTTTGAGGCTAATAAGCATTATAAGGATTTTAGCCAGATGATGAAAGACGGTAACTATAAGGAGACGCTTAGGATAAATACTGAGGATAATGAAACGGAGATTGAAAAGGGCTTGTTTTTTGACAGGCACACAATTAGGATCAACCTGAACACAAAGGATTCATTCGATAAATACATCGACCTGATCAGCGAGCCCTTTCTCAAGAGGGCGGACTTTGACTTCATCCTGACCTTGCCCGTAAAGGCGGAAGGCCATAACGCCGACTCAGTCTCTGAGGATGGAATGACTTACACCTGGAACATATCAATGGTCGATGACAATGAGATCATGCTGGTAATGAAGGTGCCCAACATCGGCAATATCCTGGCTGTGGGAGCAATAGGCCTGGTCCTCATTGGCATTGGGGCATTTTTCTTCATCAGGCTCATAAAGCGGAAAAAAGAAGCCTGATGCTGACAATGGCTTGTGCCTTTTCCGATTGTGCTATGCAATAAATACTAGTATAATTAATTTAACAGAGAAACAGGTAAAAGAGGGAATCATGACGGCGGAGCTGTTCCCCTACAGGGTGGCATTGATGAGAAAATAAGCCTGAGATCGATGGGCTGCGGAAGGAGCATTTAGTGGTGGCGCAAAATTGGCTTGATACGCTGAAAAAGCAGCTTGAGGATATAACCTTTGATGCTGCGAAAGAATACTGGCCCGCTCCGAATGAGGGGGATAAGCCCTTTTTTAATTATCGCCTGGAGCATGTCAGGCAGGTTGAAAGGGACGCCCTTAAGATACTTGATTTCGTGTCCGCTGACAGAGATATAGTCCTGGCCTCTGTCTGGCTGCATGATAGGTTCCAGCCTCAGTTCAAGGGTGATGATCATGGCAGGCTGGCTGCCGAATGGGCTTTTCAAAACCTTGCAAAGCTAGGATTTCCTGAGGAAAAAGTCGCAGAGGTCTGCTATGCCGTATCGGTGCATTCGGGCAGGTCGGTCAGGATACCCGACGACAAGCCTGAAGCCCGGGTGCTCTGGGATGCGGACAAGGTGTCCCATATCGGGGCTGCTGAGCTCATCAGCTACCTTCTGAACCAGACCGCCAAAGACGTGTTAAGCAGCAGGCATGGAGCCTGCAAATTCAGGGACCATACGATCACGCTGAAGGAGCTTGCCCCGATCATGGCTGAGCGCAGGCCGGACAAGCTAGATCCTGACATGTTCTACTTTCCTGTGACCAGGCAAATGGCCAGGGAAAGGATCGCTGCGCAAAAGGCCTTCCTGGATGTCCTGGCAAGCCAGGTGTAATAGCATGCCGGGCAGGCAGTGCCGGAAAGTGATTTCAGAATATTGCTGGGAGGTTTGGAAAGAGTGAGAATTCAAAGCCTATCGGTGGTCGTGCCGAACAAGAAATGCATAAACAACTGCGCCTTTTGTGTATCAAAGATGCATACCGAGGATTATCCAAATATGCTGGACGGCAATCTGCCCTTTTACGATCTGTACCAGGAGGATTATATTAGGCGCCTTGAGTTTGCCAGGGACAACGGCTGCAATACCGTTATGCTGACAGGAAGCTCCGAGCCCCAGCAAAACCGGGCGTTCCTGCAGCTGTTCGGCACCTTGAACAAGCAGCTTTCAAAGCCCTTCCGCTGGATCGAGATGCAGACCACGGGCGTACTCCTGGACGAGCCCTACCTCAGGTTTTTGCGCAACCATGTATGGGTATCGACCATCAGCCTTTCGGTATCATCCTTTGGCGACGATATCAACTGCAAGTACAATGGCACTATCGAGAAGTACAAGGTCAACATAACAGAGCTTTGCAAAAGCATAAAGAAATATGATTTCAACCTGCGGATCTCCGTCAATCTGACGGATGCCTTCAACGGCTATTCTCCTGAGGGGATGTTCAGGCATGTCAAAGACCTTGGGGCAGACCAGGTCACCTTCAGGATGCTATACACCTCCCAGGCGGACAATGCCCAGGCCAGGTGGGTCAGGGAGCATGGCGCAGACAAGGCTTTGATCGAAGCGATAAGGGCCTATGTCCTTGAAAAGGGCAGGGCGCTTGAGAGACTGGAGTTTGGCGCCATGAAGTATTCCGTTGAC
>JAKORJ010000041.1 GCA_029777885.1 Bacillota bacterium
CATTCTGCCTCGTTCCTTGAAGGCCCTTTCCATCTCTCGCTTTGCGTCACGCCGGGCTATGTCTTCACGCTTGTCGTAAAGCTTCTTGCCCCTGGCGACCGCAAGCTCGACCTTCACAAGGCCTCTGGTAAGGTACAGCTGAAGGGGTATCAGTGAATAACCCTTCTGCTGGGTATAGCCGATAAGCTTGTTGATCTCCCTTTTGTGGAGGAGGAGCTTCCGGCTGCGGAGAGGATCACGGTTGAAGATGTTGCCCTTTTCATATGGGCTTATATGCATATTATGCACATGCACCTCACCGTGCTTTATGTCCGCATAGCTATCCTTCAGGTTGACCTTGCCCTGGCGGATGGATTTGACCTCTGTCCCGGTCAGAACTATGCCCGCTTCATAAGTCTCTTCTATAAAATAGTCGTGACGGGCTTTTTTGTTCTGTGCTACTATCTTTCTTCCTTCACCGGCCATCGAATAATCAGCATCCAATCGATAAAATAACCCTATTTGCGATGTACAAATAGGGTGCATCTTTAAGCAATAGTAACTATACCATACTGAAGACCTATTGTCAACACCCGCCCTCGCTTTATGCTCATCGACCGCATATCTATCGGTCTTTGTTCCGTTTCTTCTTCTTATTCTTCTTTAGATGCCGGTTTGTGTCTATATTTTCCTCCGTTTCTGAATCATCGGCCAGGACAAAGTCGATATTGTGCGTAGCCAAATCTACTCCGGCAACCTTTATCCGGACCGTATCGCCCAGCTTGTATACCTTGTTCGTTCGCTCACCAATCAGGCAATAGTGCTTCTCATTGTATACATAATAGTCATCGTCCAGGGCAGTGACCCTGACCAGTCCCTCTACGGTATTCTCAAGCTGGACATAAATGCCGTAATTCGTCACGCCTGAAATTATACCTTCATAGTCTAGCCCGATCTTGTCAAGCATATATTCGGCCTTCTTCAGATTATCAGTTTCCCTTTCGGCATCATCTGCTATCCTCTCCCGCAACGAGCAGTGGTCCGCAAGTTCCGGCAGGGTGCTCTCCAACTGTTCCGCCCTGTCCTCGGTGATCTCGCCGTGCAAGAACTCCTTTATGATCCTGTGTATGGTCAGGTCTGGATACCGCCTTATGGGAGAGGTGAAATGGGTATAATACTTAGCAGCCAGGCCGAAATGCCCTAAAGGCTCGCTGCTGTACCTGG
>JAKORJ010000042.1 GCA_029777885.1 Bacillota bacterium
AAGCAACACCTTGTTTGAAGACAAGACGATGGAGGACCGCTTCCTGAACCTTTGGCGGACTATCGCAAAGCGTTATGCCAATGAGGGCGACAACATCATGTTCGAGCTTTTGAATGAAATGGTGGAGCCCACCAGCGACCGCTGGAACAAGCTGGCCCACAAGGCGATAAAGGCTATCCATGAGATAGACAGCGACAGGTATATCGTGTATGGCGGCAACCATTACAACTCCATAAACGAGCTTAAGAATATCGACCTTGTAAATGACAGCGACCGGATAATATATACATTCCACTTCTACCACCCGTTCCTCTTCACCCACCAGAGGGCCGGATGGAACCAGTTCACCAGGGAATACAACGCTGTCATCGAGTATCCCGGCATGTGCCCGAACCTAAAGGAGTTTCTTGAAGCCAACCCCCAATATTATGAATGGAACAAGTTCTTTATAGACCATGAAATGAACAAGGACCTTATGATCCAGGACATGCAGCCCGCTGTTGATTTCATGGAATCCACCGGTGAAACCGTATACTGCGGTGAATACGGCGTTATCATGATAGCTCCTATCCAAAGCAGGATAAACTGGCACAGGGATTTTGTAGACATCACAAAGGAGCTGAAGATCGGAAGAGCATGCTGGAACTACAAGGTGCTGGATTTCGGCCTCGTTGACCACAACAGCAAGGTCATAAGCGAAGAGCTGGTCAAGGTGGTAAGCGCAAAATAACCGGACCTGCAGGGGATTTTTCCACCTGGTTGCCATAAACGCAGAGCGCAAAAATAAACGGGATGCTGTGAACTATTATTCTGCATCCCGTTTTCGTGTCTTTAATACAAAGCTACATGTGAGCGCAAGGCAACCTATGGGTCTGTGCCTTTGTTTAAGTGGCTTTGCATGTTCATGGCGCCTTAACTTTATGAGGTTGCTGCAAGGATAGGGGCGGCCTTGAGGTGGTCATACAGCCTGTCAGCGTCCGAGAGCTCAAATTTCCCCTTTTCCAGCTTCCAGTACTGGCAGTCCCCGGCCTCTTCCTCAAGCAGCCGTACCATGTGGGGATGGCATGTCATGATGAAGATCTGGTGGGTTTCACTCAGTTTTTTGAGTATCCTCACCGCATTTTCCAGGTGGCGGGCATCGAAGTTCACAAAGGAATCATCGATGATCACCGGTGCCGGTTTCGAACCCATGATCCTCCCAAGCCTTACTGCCAGGAAGACCTGCTCCTGGGTGCCCCGGCTCAGGATTTTTACACTATCCTGCATAGTGCCGTCGTTGAGCGTGAAGGTATAGTCGATGCTGATTAAGTCCTCACAGGGCGCGATTTCCTTATACTCTCCACCTGTCAGCTCCGACAGGATGTCCCGGGCGTTGCCAAGGAGCTCTTTTCCCATCCTGCTTAGGAAGTTGTACTTGATCTCCCTGCACAGGAAAGCGGCGGCCCTGTTGACGGCATACCTATAAGCCAGAGGCCTGAGCTGGGCCTGCCCACTTGTGATCATCCGGTGGGCTTCTTCCAGCTTGTCTGTCAGAGCCAGATCATTCAGCCTGTCATTGGCGGACTGGATCTGCTTAACAAGCTCAACCTGGTGTGCTTGCGCAGCCTTGAGCCTTTGTTTTCCCTGGTCCAGGTCACTCCGGGCTTCGTCCCAGGAGCTGTAGCTGCCATGCCGATCAAAAAGGTATTCGGTCACAGAACCGTTTTTGGTGCAGCCTGTCAGTTCAGCAGCCTTGCGGACTCTTTCAGAATTCGCAGTCTTTTCCACTGCCCTGCTTAGCTCGGCCTTCTGCTGCATTAGGTGCTTGTACTCATCGACAGCGCGAGCTTTTTCGATAAATGAGTTCACTGCTGCATTCAAGGGTTCTGTGTCAAACCCCGGGCCCATCAGCCCATGCAGCTTCGCCCTCAATTGAGATAGGCTTATGTTCAGCTTGTTGAGCTCTAATGCCTTTACAAGCAGACCATGCCATTTTTCTATCTTAAGCTTTATCCTTACCCAATCACCGGGGTCAAACCCAATAGGCTCAGCCACACCTGTCACGATATCCCCCTTCTTGCCCAAGTCGTCAGTTGTGATCCGGTGAAGCAGCCTGGTCATCCCGGATACCTCATCCGAGATGGATCGCTCCAGGTCCTTTATTTTCTCAAGGCTGCCTGTATGCTTCAAAAGCTTGTTCTTGACATCCGAAAGCCTGCGGAAGCAATCCAGGGTCATATCCGGGCTGAGGTCTCCTGCAATGCCCAGTTCATGCCTGGTATCGTCCAGCCTGTCCCTGATCCCGGTTGACTCGGCTTGCAGCTTGTCTATGCTGTGCCTTATATCATCAAGCTGCTCATTGATGCTGTCAAGCTCCGCTTTCGTTTCTTCCAGCTTTATAAGAGCATCTTTCCGCACCTGGTTTTTGGATTGGGCCAACGAAAATCCGACAGCTATACCGCCAAGGCCCGTTAAAAGCCCCAGAGGCAGGTAGATGAATGAAAGGGCTATGCCGGCCAGGGCTGCAACGATCATAATCAGCACGTACGGCCGGGTGGAAGCCGATCCTGCCACGGCAGACAGACGGTCCTGCTCCTTCAGGGATTTTACCTGTTCCCTGGTATACTGGTCTAGCTTAAGTTCAAGCCCTCTTTTCTCCTCCCTGATTTCCTTGGCCCTGTCAGCCAGTTTCATAAGCTCTGACTCACGGGCCGG
>JAKORJ010000043.1 GCA_029777885.1 Bacillota bacterium
AGAACGGCTATGAATACGAGGCTGCTCTTAAAGCCTTTGAGGAGCTGCCCGACCAGCTGATCGAAAAGCAGAATGTCGATGAAATAGATGATTACAGCGGCGCTACCGGCACGACAAATAAATTCAGGACAGCAGTAAAACGCGCCCTGGGAAAGGCATCAAAGACCGGCAACGATGAAGAACCTTGATAAATTTTGGCGGACAGTCATACTGTCCGCCTTTTCTGGCTTTTCTATTTCTCAAGACACTTGATAAACACATCGTATATATCAGGGAATGCTTTTTTAAGGTTTATAGGCTTTAGGTTGTTGTCAGTGAAGGCATGGACAGTGCTTCCATAAGCCAGCAGGGCCTTGTCCCGCTCCCTGATGGCCTCATAGGCCATGGTCAGCCTGACACCCTTCAGCTCAGTAAGCTTTGTTCTTATGATAACCTGATCATCATACCTGGCACTTTGCTTGTAAGTGCAGTGCGTCTCCAGTACCGGGAGCATCAGGCCTCTTTGCTCCAGCTCCCTGTAGTTTAAGCCTAGTTCCTTTAGAAAGTCTGATCGTCCGACCTCAAACCAGATATAGTAATTGGAATGGTGGACCACTCCCATCTGGTCCGTTTCCTTGTATCTGACGCAAATCCTGCTCTCGGTAGCAAACATCGGTCCGCCTCCTTCCGCTAGATCGAAAGGATCTGAGCAAGCTCGTAAAGCTCCTTGTCAAACCTGCTTTCCATTGAAAGAGCTTCGTTTATGTCGCAATCGGTGATCTTGTTGTCTCGTATGCAAACTACCCGGTTGCCAATATTATTTTCTAAAAGCTCCACCGCATGATAGCCCATCCGGCTGGCAAGGATTATATCCGCTGCTGTCGGGCTGCCGCCTCTCTGGATGTATCCCAGTACCGTTGCCCTGGTCTCCATGCCGGTTTTCTGCTCGATTATCTTTTCAAGCTCAAGGGCTTTTCCTGCACCTTCTGCCAGGATGATTATGCTGGAAGACTTGCCCCTGTTCCTGCCTTCAATGATGCGCCTGCACAGATTGTCTATATCCAGCGGCATTTCCGGGATCAGTATCCCCTCCGCACCTCCGGCAAGACCTGTGTATATGGCTATGTCACCATGGTGACGGCCCATGACCTCTATTATGTTGGTCCTTTCATGTGATGATACGGTGTCCCTGATCTTGTTGATAGCATCCAGGACCGTATTGATCGCTGTATCGAATCCGATCGTATAATCGGTGCAGGGTATGTCGTTGTCGATGGTACCTGGTACACCAACAGTGGGTATTCCAAGGGCGCTTAAGTCCCTGGCTCCCCTGAATGACCCGTCGCCGCCAATGACCACAAGCCCTTCTATACCAAAAACATTGATGACGGTAACGGCCTTTTTAAGGCCTTCCTCGGTCTTGAAAAATTCCGACCTGGCGGTGTTCAGTATGGTGCCCCCACGGTGCAGTATTTCGCCGACGGATTTTAGGTCCATTTCACGGATATCACCGTTTATAAGTCCGTTATAGCCTCGGCGGATCCCGTACACCTTCATTCCTTTATAGATCGCGGTCCTGACGACCGCCCTGATGGCAGCGTTCATGCCTGGCGCATCGCCGCCGCTTGTTAATACGCCGATGGTTTTCATTGTACTCCTCCTTGATCATTTCAGCTTTAGAAACCGTGCTCCATCAGAATGTTATGAACCTCCTGGGCTTCCGATTGGGGCGCCAGCACTTCATAATAGTTGTCATCATCCGGAACGTTTTTATATAAAGGCTTGAGCTTAACCAAAAAGCCTTCTTTGGTCAACAGTTCAAATATGTGGTCAGCTATCGGCTTGGTCTGGGCTAAATAGACAACTCTCCACATATATAAGGCCTCCTTTTATCTGCCTTTAGGTTTGCTCTTCTCTACTATTTTAACACACTGGGGGCCCAGCATATAGTTCAGTTCACGCAATAAATCGGAATTTGCACTGACCCATAGATCCCTGCTCGATTTATAATACCTGTTGTCGGACTCCATATAAAGATAAACCGGTGTGTTGCCACTGTATTTCTTCAATACATTGCATATATCCTCCCTGACCTTAGGGCTTTTATCCTTTTCGATCTTAATATACAGCTTCTGGCTGCTGTTGGCTACCAGGGGCTCTACGCTGTTGCACACTACTTTAGGCTCCTCATCTTCCCTCAGGCTGATCCTGCCCCTGATGACCACGACGCTGTCAGGCTCCAGGAGCTTGCCATACCGATCCAGGGTCGTTGGGAATACGATCACCTCGATCACGCCATAGAGATCCTCCAGGGTAACAAAGGCCATTGCGCTGTTTTTCCTGGTATATTTTATTTTCTTGTCGGTTATGATCCCACCCAGAATGACATCTGCTCCGTCTCCCAGCTGCCACGTAAGGCCTACGCCGCTTTCTTCGTCACCACCGAGGCCAAGTATCTCCAGGGTCGTATTGAATCCCTCCATGGCATCCTTGTACTCATCCAGGGGATGGCCGCTGATGTAAAGGCCAGTGGTCTCCTTCTCCATTTCCAGCAAGGTCTTTGGGCTGTACTCATCTACCTGGGGGAGGACATCCTCACTGAAGGTATCTGTGGTTTGGCCTCCAAATAGCGAGAGCTGGCCGGTTATGTTTCTCCTGCGCTCCTGCATGACTCCATCGAGTACTTTTTCATACACAGCCATTAGCTGGGACCGGTTCACATTGAGGGAGTCAAATGCCCCGCATTTTATCAGGCTTTCCACAAGCCTTTTGTTGATGCCCGCTCCCTCCACCTTGTGGCAGAAATCCATAAAGCTCACGAATCTCCCCTTTTTGCGCCGGGCTTCTATAATAGACTCAATTGCAGGCAGACCTACGTTTTTGACGGCTGCCAGGCCGAACCTGATCTTATTGTTCACTACGGTAAACTTTGCATAGCTTTCGTTCACATCGGGCTTGAGAACTTCTATGTTATTTTTGATACAGTACTGGATATAAGCCGCAACCTTTCCCGTGTTGCCCATGACACTGGTCAGGAGCGCCGCCATGAACTGCACCGGGTAGTAGCATTTGAGCCATGCAGTCTGGTACGCTACCAGGGCATATGCCGCTGCATGGGATTTGTTGAATGCATACTTGGCGAACTCCATCATCTCATCGAATATCCTGTTGGCGGTCTCTTCGGAGATCCCGTTGCGCAGGGCTCCCGGCACGATGACGTTGCCATCCTCGTCCAGTATCCCGTGGATGAAATACTCGCGCTCCTTTTGCATCATATCAGTTTTCTTCTTGGCCATTGCCCTTCTGACCAGGTCGGACCTGCCCAGGGAATACCCCGCCAGATCCCGCACGATTTGCATGACCTGCTCCTGGTACACCATGCATCCATAGGTCACGCTCAAGACAGGGGCGAGCCTTTCATCGGTATATACGATCGAACCGGGATGGTTCTTGTTTTCAATATAGCGCGGTATCTGGTCCATCGGCCCCGGCCGGTACAGAGAAATGCCCGCTATGATGTCTTCAAAGGTCGTCGGTTTAAGCTCTTTCATAAACTGACGCATGCCTGCGCTTTCAAGCTGGAACACCCCGTCGGTGTCCCCCTGGCTGAGCATTTCATAAACTGCGGGGTCATCAAGGGGTATGCTGTATATATCTACCTTCTTGCCGTAGTTTTCCTCGATGAGCTGCAGGGCGTCACGGATGACCGTAAGGGTCCTGAGGCCAAGGAAGTCCATTTTCAAAAGGCCCAGTTGCTCCAGGATCCCCATGGAGAACTGGGTGGTTATGCAGTCATCGTTTTTCTGCAGGGGGACATACTCGGTAATGGGCAGCTTGGATATGACCACACCGGCTGCATGGGTCGAAGCATGGCGCGGCAGCCCCTCAAGGCTTTTGGAGGTATCGATCAGATTTCTTACTGCAGGGTCCTCCTCATAGAGCATCCTGAGCTCCGTATTCAGATCAAGGGCCTTTTCAATGGTCATCCCTAGCTCAAAGGGTATCATTTTTGCTATCCGGTCCACGTCCCCATAGGGCATGTTGAGCGCCCGCCCCACGTCCCGGATGGCAGCCCTTGCAGCCATCGTACCAAAGGTGATGATCTGGGCGACCCTGTCCTCGCCGTATTTCCTTATGACATAATCGATGACTTCCTGGCGCCGTTCATAGCAAAAGTCTATATCGATGTCGGGCATGCTGATACGCTCAGGGTTCAAAAACCGTTCAAAGAGCAGCCCGTATTTCAGCGGATCGATCTGGGTGATGTCAAGGGTATAGGCCACCAGGCTGCCGGCGGCGCTCCCCCTGCCCGGCCCGACCATGATGCCGTTGTCCCTTGCATATCTGATAAAGTCCCAGACTATGAGGAAATAGTCCACATAGCCCATC
>JAKORJ010000044.1 GCA_029777885.1 Bacillota bacterium
AGGAAAAGCTCACATTGTCTACCTTGCTGCAAAAGCTGGATGCCAACCTTATTAGGATGGAAGCTGAAATAAACCCGAAAAAGAAAGGACTTAACGTATGAGACATTATTGGAAGTATATAAGGCCATATCTGCCGGCATTTATCATAGGGCCGGTCCTCATGATAGTAGAGGTCATCGGCGAAGTCGTTATGCCCCTCCTGTTGAGCAACATCATCGACAAGGGGGTCATCGAAGGCAGAGGCGTTTCCTATATCATTGCCATGGGTGTAACGATGGTGCTCACGGCGCTTGTTATGATGGCAGGCGGTGTGGGAGGGGCCTACTTTGCCATCAAGGCGTCTTCGGGATTTGCCAACGATCTAAGAAAGGACCTGTTCAGCAAAATCCAGAAATTTTCCTTTAA
This sequence comes from Bacillota bacterium, assembly GCA_029777885.1. Classification (GTDB taxonomy): domain Bacteria; phylum Bacillota; class Clostridia; order Caldicoprobacterales; family DTU083; genus JAKORJ01. The sequence goes on from JAKORJ010000044.1 coordinate 406, forward strand.
GAATATCGACCAATACAATACCGGGTCTTTGATCACCAGGCTGACGAACGACATCACCCAGGTGCAGAACATGATCCAGATGATGATGCGAATGGCTTTAAGGGCGCCTGGCATGCTCATCGGCGCGCTGATAATGGCTTTTACGCTGAATCCCAGGCTTGCCCTGGTCATCCTTATCGTCATACCCCTGCTGGCCCTCGCGATCTATACCATCCTGAAGGTCGCCTTTCCCCGGTTCACAACCATGCAGAAAAAGCTTGACGCCCTAAATACCACTACCCAGGAAAACCTGAGGAATATCAGGGTCGTGAAATCCTTTGTCAGGGAGGGGCATGAGGAAGATAAGTTCAGAAAAGCCAATACGGACCTGAAGGAAAATACCCTGAAGGCTATGAGAGTAGTTATCTTCACCATGCCTGTCATGACCTTGTCAATGAACATTACGACCCTGGCTGTGGTATGGTTCGGCGGCAACCAGGTCATCGTCGGCAACATGACCTCCGGTATCCTGACCGCCTTTGTGAACTATGTTGTCCAGATACTCGTGTCGCTTATAATGGTTTCCATGATCATCCTGAACGGTTCCAGGTCCCTGGCATCCGCGAAGCGCATCAATGAGGTCCTTTCTACGGACATAGACCTGACGGACGAGGACGCCCTCCACAAGGAAGCAACCGTTCAGCACGGCAGGATCGAATTCAAGGGTGTTTTCTTCAAGTACTATAAAAACAATGAAAAATGGGTCCTGGAGGACATAAACCTTGTGATCGAGCCGGGTGAGACGGTCGGTATCATCGGTTCGACCGGCTGCGGCAAATCGAGTCTAGTGCAGCTTATCCCGAGGCTGTACGATGCAGACCGCGGGGAAGTGCTGGTGGACGGCATAAATGTAAGGGACTACTCGCTCAAGAACCTTCGGAGCGGGGTCGGTATCGTGCTCCAGAAAAACCTCCTCTTTTCCGGCACCATCAAGGAAAACCTCAAATGGGGCGACGAGAACGCGACAGACGAGGAAGTCTACCGCTTTGCGGAAAGCGCCCAGGCCCATGGATTCATCACGTCCTTTGAAAAAGGCTATGATACCGAGCTTGGCCAGGGCGGCACAAACGTATCCGGCGGCCAGAAGCAAAGGCTGTGCATAGCCAGGGCCTTGCTAACGAAGCCCATGATCCTGATCCTTGATGACAGCACGAGCGCGGTCGATACCGCGACCGAAGCAAGGATCCGGGAAAACTTCAGGAATATGCTCAAGGGTACTACAAAGATCATCATCGCCCAAAGGATCTCATCAGTGATAGATGCGGACAAGATCGTCGTCCTCGATGATGGAAAGATCGTCGGCATCGGTACCCACGAGGAGCTGCTGGAAAACTGCAGGACATACTCTGAGATCTACTATTCACAGACAGACAAGAAGGTGACAGCATCATGAGCCGCTTAAGCGAAGAAAGAAAGGAAGAATTGCTGCGCAGGTATGGAAATATAAATGCAGCTGCCGGCCCGGGCGGTATGGGCCCAGGCGGGAGAAGGCCAGGCGGCTTCGGTGGCCCCAGAGGCCCGCGTGGAGCAATGATGGGCGGCAGACCGAAGAACGCTGCAGCTACCATAAACAGGCTGCTTGCATATATCGGGCGGGACAAATTCAAGATCCTCTTTGTGTTTGCCTGTGTGCTGGGCAGCAGCCTGTCGAACCTGGCTGGAAGCTATATCCTTCGCCCGGTCATCAACAACCTGGTCTCAACTGACCAGAGTGCGGAACAAAAAGTCAGGAATCTGTTGACTGGCATACTTACCATGGCATGCATTTACCTAATCACAACAGCATGTACTTACCTGCAGCAGAGGATCATGATAGGGGTTTCCCAGAATGCCCTGGTCAAGATCAGGGAGGACCTGTTCAGCAAGGTGCAAAGGCTGCCTGTGAAGTATCATGACACCCATACCCACGGCGATATAATGAGCCGGTTTACAAATGACCTGGACTCGGTCGGCGAAATGCTCAACCACACAATGACGCAGATTTTTGCCGGCGTCATTACCCTGATCGGCACGGTTACTCTCATGTTCATTACAAACTGGGTACTCTCGGTCGTCACTATCGTAACAGTACCCTTCCTGGTTTTCGTGGGCGGGCAGATCGGAAAACAAAGCCGAAAGTACTTTGCGGCCCAGCAGCAGGCCCTTGGCGCAGTCAACGGGTATATCGAGGAAACCGTTACCGGCCAGAAGGTGATAAAGGTATTCTGCCACGAGGAAACAGCGGTGGAGGAATTCGAGTTTTTAAGCGACGACCTGCGCAAAAAGCAGATGAAGGCCCAGTTCTTCGGCGGCATCATGGGGCCGGTCATGGGAAACCTAAGCCAGGTCAGCTATGCCTTGACCGCGACTGTTGGCGGCATCCTGTGCCTGACGGCCAATTTCGATATCGGCGGCCTTACCATATTTACCAACTATTCAAGGCAATTTTCCAGGCCGGTCAGCGAGTTGTCCCTGCAGATGAATGTCATTTATGCGGCATTGGCCGGAGCGGAAAGGGTATTTGAAGTTATGGACGAAGCACCTGAAACGGTGGACCCGACAGATGCGGTGGTAATATGCGCCGAAGCGGACCCGGTACCGGGTGCTATACCGATCAAGGGCGAGGTAGTCCTTAAGGATGTGACCTTTGGGTATGTTCCCGGCAGGACCGTGCTGAAGCATATCAATGTGACAGCCAGGCCCGGCCAGAAAATCGCCTTCGTTGGGTCTACGGGCGCAGGGAAGACGACTGTTACGAACCTGATCAACAGGTTCTATGAGATAGAAGAGGGTGAAATACTGATCGACGGCATCAACATCAAGGATATCAAGAAGGATTCCCTGAGAAGCAATATAGCCATGGTGCTCCAGGACACCCACCTCTTTTCCGGCACGGTCAAGGAAAACATCCGGTATGGGCGCCTCGACGCCACCGACGAGGAAGTCGTTGCTGCCGCAAAAATAGCCTGTGCCCATTCCTTTATCGAAAGGCTGCCCCAGGGCTATGACACTGTGCTGGACGGAGACGGGGCAAACCTGAGCCAGGGCGAACGGCAGCTGCTCAGCATCGCGAGGGCCGCCATTTCCAAGGCTCCCATCCTCATACTGGACGAGGCTACCAGCTCTGTCGACACAAGGACTGAAAGATACATCGAACGGGGCATGGACCGGCTGATGAAGAACCGGACCACCTTTGTGATCGCCCACAGGCTGTCCACAGTGCGAAACGCTGACCAGATCATAGTGCTGGAGCACGGCGAGATCATCGAGCAGGGCACCCACGAGGAGCTCCTGGCGCTGGGCGGGAGATACTATCAGCTCTATACCGGTGCGGTGGAACTGGACTAGGGGAAATGTTATTAGCCTTAGTTCAACCTATGGTTTACTGCAAGTTGAACATCGATGTATGGTTTTAGATGGATGAAGTTGCTATAGTAAAACTGCAAAAGCGCTTTTGAATACTTTTTTGTGAAACGGGGTGTTTCAATGAACATCGGAGCAGTTTTGAAAAAGCTGAGGCATGAAAGGAGC
>JAKORJ010000045.1 GCA_029777885.1 Bacillota bacterium
GCCGATCCATGATTTCGAAGATACCAAGGTGTTCGAGGGTTGCATGCCGATCGAGACAATGGCAAAGCGAGGGGTAGATACTATCCGCTTCGGCCCTCTGAAGCCTGTCGGGTTTGAGGACAGGCTGGGCGGAAAGATGCCCTATGCAGTTGTTCAGCTCAGGCAGGATAATGCAGAAGGCACACTTTATAATATAGTAGGGTTTCAGACGCGCCTCAAGTTCGGGGAGCAAAAACGAGTGTTTTCCATGATCCCGGGTCTTGAAAACGCTGAGTTTGTACGGTATGGAGTGATGCACAGAAATACCTTTATAAACTCTCCTAAGCTTTTGGACAGGTTTTACCGCCTCAAGAGCAATAACAGCATCTTCTTTGCCGGTCAAATAACAGGTGTGGAAGGGTATGTGGAATCCGCTTCATCCGGGCTCCTGGCAGGCCTGAATTTATCCAGGATCCTTTCAGGAAAAGAGCCCATAGATTTTACTGACCAGACTGCCATAGGAGCGCTGGCCCATTATGTATCCAATCCGTCAATTAGAAACTTCCAACCCATGAATGTCAACTTCGGCATAATGGCACCACTGGCTGAACGCATAAAGAACAAGTCCTTAAGGAACCAAGCCCTGTCCCGAAGAGCATTAGGGGTCCTTAATTCCATACTCCGTGCCAATTTATGACAATATTCAAGTTGAACTGTAATACATAATGTGATAATATGTCTTTGATTCGTTGAAAAGGGGTGTTGACCGCCTATGCTGAACGGTACGACAATAGTAGCGGCCAGGAAAAACGGCTGCGGGGCAATAGCCGGAGACGGCCAGGTCACCATGGGGCAGACCACGATAATGAAGCATAATGCACGAAAGGTGAGAAGACTCTATAACGACAGTGTAGTGGTAGGATTCGCAGGTTCAGTTGCAGATGCGTTCACACTCAGCGAGAAACTGGAAACCAAGCTGGAGGAGTATTCAGGCAACCTGCAGCGGGCTGCAGTCGAGCTGGCAAAGGAGTGGCGGTCCGACAAGGTGCTGCACAAGCTGGAGGCTATGCTGATAGCGATGGACAAGGACAACCTGTTTATCATCTCAGGCACAGGTGAGGTCATTGAGCCCGATGATGATGTAGCCGCCATAGGTTCAGGCGGAATGTATGCTTTGGCAGCAGCCAAAGCGCTTATACGCAATACGGATATGACCCCTGTCGAGATAGTGACGGAATCATTGAAAATAGCTTCGTCTATTTGTGTATATACGAATGACAGTATCCATGTTGAAGAAATATAGGAAGTGATCGGATATATGAACTACACTCCCAAAGAAATAGTCAGGCAGCTTGACAGGTATATAATCGGCCAGGAGTCCGCGAAGCGTTCGGTTGCCGTGGCTCTGCGCAACCGGTACCGGAGGAGCCTTCTTGACGAATCCCTGAAAGATGAGATCACCCCTAAAAACATAATAATGATAGGACCTACAGGTGTCGGCAAGACCGAGATCGCAAGACGGCTCGCTAAGCTGGTGAATGCCCCCTTTGTCAAGGTGGAAGCCACGAAGTTCACCGAAGTCGGCTATGTGGGCAGGGATGTCGAGTCCATGGTTCGCGATCTGGTTGAAGAAGCCATACGCATGGTAAAGAACCAGATGATGGCCACAGTCAGGGATAAGGCAGTCAAAGCAGCCGAGGAGAGGATCCTTGACTATCTGCTTCCTACGAAAAAAAGGAGAACGACCAAACCCTTGGATGCGTTTTTCAGCGACGATCTTTCGGTGGAGAAAGAGGAGGAAGAGACTGCCGGTACAGAAGTTGACACCGTTAAGAATACACGGGAGAAGCTACTTCAGAGGCTCCAGGAAGGGAAACTGGAAGACTCGATCATCGAAATAGAGGTTGAGGAGGCGGGCATTGCCGGAATAGGCGCCATACCCAACCTTGGCAACGAAGAGATGATCATACAGATCCAGGACATGTTCGGCAACATATTCCCGAAGAGGAAGCGTAAAAAGAAGGTCACAGTCAAGGAAGCACGCCGCATCTTTGAACAGGAAGAAGCCCAAAAGCTTATAGACATGGATGATGTTATCGAAAAAGCCATCAAGGCTGCAGAGCAGGATGGCATCATATTCATAGATGAGATCGACAAGATAGCCAGCAGGGAATTGTCCAAGAGCGGTCCGGATGTATCAAGGGAAGGCGTCCAAAGGGACATCCTGCCCATAGTGGAGGGCACCACCGTGATTACCAAGTACGGGCCGGTAAAGACGGATTACATATTATTCATAGCAGCAGGCGCTTTCCATGTATCAAAGGTCTCAGACCTTATACCCGAGCTTCAGGGGCGTTTCCCCATCAGGGTAGAGCTAAGCAGCCTGACCGAGGAAAACTTCA
>JAKORJ010000046.1 GCA_029777885.1 Bacillota bacterium
CATTGTGCAGCAATGTCGAGAAACCAGCGCTTAAGACATAGCACACTAAAAATGCATAGACTCCAGGTGTAACAAGCTGGGCTGTGCCCTCTCGGGCATACCATATCGCCACAGCCGGAATAGTGCCGATGAACAGCAGCAGGACCTGCTCGTATAGTATCGTTGCGAAAATCCGTCGCTTTTGGGTCCCCAGGCTGCGCATGATGGCTATGTCCTCACGGCGGCTGTTGGCAGCCAGGAAGCCCGTGATCAGCCCCAGTATGCATACCAGCGCTATAAGCACGGGATAGAGGATCTCCAGATACTTGCTGCGCTGTGCAATGGAGCTTAATGTCTCGTTGAACTGTGCATCCTCGATTACGACGCACAAACGGATATCATTGGCCAGCTTGGGGCCTGAAAAGCCAGCTTGCTCAAGGGCATCCTTCACCTCACCCAGATTACGGGGATCCGGGATCTCAAAGGTCAAAGCCGTAACGTACTTATAGAAAAGCTTGTTACTGATCACCTGCTGCTGTATCGAATAGTCATCGCTTTTCCAGTCAGGGTTCAGGGCACCTGCAGGTAGCGGACAGTAGATGTTGTCTTGGCTCGCTACCCGCACAAAGCTTCCTACGACCAGCATATCTATGGTGGAAAAATCATCCACGAAAACGCGTATGGTATCTCCCGGCACAATACCATGCTTGCTCATAAACTGAGAGGATACTATGCAGGGCAGTTGTTCCCATTCGCGGCTCGAAAAACGTGCCTCATCCCAACCGGGCATAAAATCAGCCTGGAATCCGCTGAAATAAAACTCAGGTGCTTGCCTTGCCGAGTCGGTAAATATGATGTTGGGCTGTGCCCTAAGTGTGTCTACTAAAATCTCGAGCTCATAAGAATCCTTCGGTATAGGAGGGGGCTCTACCTGCCCTTCCGAGCCATCCGCCCGCAGGGGTATGCCCAGATAGATATAGTTTATGGTATAGGTAAACGCAGGATCGCTTATATGCTCTAGCTCCACAAGCATTTTGGCAAGGTTGTTTGGAATGTACAGCCTGTCTGAAAACTTACCGTTCATCTGGGCGCAATAGCCCCGAAGCACCGTATTGTCATACAACTCTTCCCGCGCCTCATCGTAGGAGTCCAGCGTCGCCTGCAGGGAGGCTACGAACAGCAGGGCTGCAGCGCACAGCACAGGCACTATTATGGAACGTACCCCGCTTCGCCGTATGGAAAGCACGGCGTGGCGCAGCGCGCCCGAAAGTGCAACTGAGGATCTTCTGGGTGGACGGCGTTTGCGTACACGTGCCCTGGCTGAGATCAGCCGTCCACTTACTATTTTTTCTGCAAAATACAGGCATAGCACCAGCGAGGCCAAGAACACCCCGGCACCGACAGCGCCGGCCAAAAGGACTGACAGCTTGACAACAGGTGTAAACTCCTTGGCAATGCCCCTGAAGCCATCGCTGTAACGCATATCCATGGCCTGCAGCTCTGAGACAAACCTATAGGCTGACTCTATCAGCCTTTCAGCATAGCCAGTACCTATCAAAATGCCGGTTGCGATGGCAACGAAGGCTATGAGGCTTGTGCCTACCATCAAATAGAGTCGCACCTCACCCTTTTTCGTACCGAAGCAGCGCATAATCTCGACAGCTTCCCGCTGCATATCTGAAAAGAGGTGAGAGAAAAAGGCAAGCACCGTAAGCGTCACTGCAAGGGCTATGATCGAAAGGGCTATGGCTGCATTTTGAACTACTCTGAGCGCATCAGCCGTGGTCTGATAGCCCTGATCATAGACGGTTATGAACACACGCTCGGGAAGCAAGGGTCTGATCTGGGAAAGGAAGGTATCTACCGTGCCATTCTTGATGATTGCCTGCCCCAAGTCGTACAAATAGCGCACTGGTCTGGCTTGACCTGAGCCCGTCGGTGTATAGACATTGAGATAATAGTCGACGTGGTAGTTTACTATTCCAATTATGGTCAGGGTCTCACTGCGGGATATTTTGTCGCCCCATTCATAAGTGGAGGCATTTTCGTCATCCGGAAGGTTTATTGTCAGCGAATCGCCTACCTTTAGATTTTTACTATCAGCAAGGGTTTGGGAGATCACACAAACCTTTGCCCCTTCCTCACCTTCCTGCCTGGTGAACAGGCGGCCTGAGACAAGCTGCAGATAGCTTTGGTTGAATTCCTCTAGCGCAGCAAGATCCCGCACTCGGTAGACCGTGACCGAATTATTCTTAGCAGAATAGTATTTTGCAATAGTGTCATATATATTGCTTTCGTCCGCATGCAAGGCTTCGGCTGACTCTATCTCATAAACCGGCTCTATCGTATCGCAATCTACGCCGGCTTGCTGTGCTATCCAGCTGTAAAAAGGCTTTATCCGTACAGACAGGCCGTTGGCATTAAGCCTTGTATTTTCTGCATGGATAACATAGATAGCTTCCGGATCAGGCTCGGATTCAGAGAAAGCAGACCAGTTCTCTATGTACAATATTCGCCCCGGTTCATAGGTGCGGAATGAATACAGGCTTTCCACCAATACTCCGCAGTATTCGCCCTGAGCATACTCCCTGACACCTGTAACGATGAGCACACAATTATAACTGTCAGCGCTTTGCTTATTGGAAACAAATCCGGGGATCGTACCCGTGCTTACGTCAGAGGGCTGCCAGAGTAGCACGTTTTTGTTGGCCGCGATCGCGTCAAAATCGATGCCCGCAATATCTGCCAGCATGGCTTCGCTTTTGCTTCCCACGTTCGAGCCATAATCCTCAAGGTATTCCATAGTGACTATAGTGGTGCAGTTTTCATTCCAGTCGCGCAGCATAGCGGTGCTAGCTGCCCATGTATTGACGCCCAGGTACAAAAATGCTGTTGTTGCAGCGATCAAGAGTGCAAACAATGCAGTCCTTATGGGTGTCCGGATTATGCTTTTTATGCTGTTGCGTACGATCATGCACTTCACTTTCCCCGTTGTATTATAGGCCTCTGAAGCCCCGGCGGTATTTGCCGTAAAGGCGAGCCTCATTAAGAAGGCCCGCCTTTTCAGTCAGAATTGAACACCAGTTCAGTATTAAAACAAATTATAGCATCTAACTTTTTCTTTGTCACTATTAATTTTGCCTGATGTATATATATAACATGGCTGCATTTATGTTCACACGGTTTGTAATAGCTCCAGGGCTCTTTTATAAAGGGGATCAAATTCACAGCCGCAGCTGCCGCACTGTTCATCTGCCTGCTCTATAGCTTTAACCAAGGCATCCCTGTTGTCAGCCTTCCTTAGAAACTCCCTGGCAGGGGCTTCTATCAGATCCCAGCCCGAATTAGCAAATTTAGTCAGTATGTTTTTCAGCTCTTCGTTCATATATCTCACTTCCCTGTAAATTTGATATGAAAATAAACCGCACAAGCCGCTCGCTTAAGAACTGCTTATTTGGTGTATATCGTAAGCAATATATCTTCCTCTATGCCTTTGTAGGTTATCCCGTAGAAGTCGCCTCCGTATTTCTGTTCGAACTCATTTAGTAGGTTGCTGATCACTTCATCATGCAAATCCTTTGGAACATTTACCTGGTCTGAAAACCCTCTCTCGATAAATCTGGCCAGAAACCCATCCTTTAAGGAGATCTCATACGCGATGCCCCGTTTGATGAGCTTCGTGGTTTTCTTTTCAAATAGGCGATCACAAAAAGCATCCCGGACAAATCTCCAACTGTACTTTACCGGCTTGATCCCTTTTTCTGCCATGATATCCCAATAGCGCTTGTAAAACGTATTCACGATTTCGTTGTATTCAGCGTTGTCAAACCTTGCTTCCTTGACTGTCCCAGGCCTGTCGTCCTGGCAAATGAATGCGCCGCCCCTTTTGAGCACCCGATAGATTTCCCCGATTACCTTTTCAGGATTTGAAATCAGGTGCAGGAGGCCATTTGCTGCAGCTGTATTTACGGTTTCATCTCCAAGCGGGATATCCAATGCATTCATACGGCACAGGGTGACGTTTTCAAGAGATATATTGATTTTCTCAGCCTTTTTTTGCAATATTGAAAGCATTGCACAGGAAATATCGCCTGCGATGATTTTAGCTCCTAATGAGGCACAAGGTACAGTCAAACAACCGTCCCCGCATCCCAGATCAAGAAATATGCCATCCCCGGTCAAACCTGCTACTTCTTTCGCAAACAGCAGGTCCCGTTCTTCGATAAGGTATTTCCGTTTGCCAGAATAGCTCCCACCTATATACTCGTATCCTATATATTTATCCTCGTCACCCTCTGTAACAATATCAGGCATATCCGTCATAATCCAGATATTATTTCGGTTTGGCACTTCAAAACCGCAGAAATAGCACTTGGGCAAATCCATTTTTTGATTTGCAGGTTGGGCACATAAACATGACATAACTCCCTCTCGACCACATTTACTTAGTAAGAAAAGCCGCCCATTCAAGTCCCATTTTATCTGTGTTTTCCTGCCAATGAAGCAGGCGGTCAATATAGAATTTTAGCTTTTCTTCGACTGGCTTTTGGAAGTCGTGTTCACCATACTTGATGACTAGTGCTGTCA
>JAKORJ010000047.1 GCA_029777885.1 Bacillota bacterium
ACCCGCATGGAGCTGACCTCCCTCAAGAAAAGGCACAAGGTGGCCGTAAGGGGGCACAAGCTCCTGAAGGACAAACGGGATGAGATGATGAGAAGGTTCATAGACCTGGTCAGGAAAAACAAGGAGATCAGGGAGCAGGTCGAGGCAGAACTGACCGATGCCCTGGGCAAATTCGTGCTGGCACGGGCGGTCATGTCAACGGAGGTTCTGGAGGAAGCGGTCATGTTCCCCACCCGCACCGTGGAGCTCAAGGTTTCCAAACGGAACATCATGAGCGTTGATGTGCCCAGGATAGAGTTTGAGGAAAAGCGGCTTGAGGACGTATCCCCTTATCCATATGGCTTTGCCAATACCTCCGGCGAGCTGGACGGCGCTATAAAGACCTTGTCGGGCTTGCTGCCAAAGCTTTTGGAGCTGGCGGAGATCGAAAAGACCTGCCAGATGCTGGCCGATGAGATCGAAAAGGCGAGGCGCAGGGTAAATGCCCTGGAATATGTGATGATACCCCAGCTCGAGGAAACCATCCGCTATATTTCAATGAAGCTGGATGAGAACGAGCGGAGCAGCCGGACCAGGCTCATGAAGGTCAAGGATATGATCGAAAAGCGGAATGCATAGAGCCTAAGGGCATAAAACATTAAATAAGGATCAACAAGTGTATATATGAGCCCCCACTCTGCGATTCGTGAGTGAGGGGCTTATGATTTTCTATTGACATTATTAAAAAACAGTATTACACTTTAGGCGTCAAAAGAAGAATATTGCATTTCAAACAAGAGAGGAAAAGATTACCCCCCTTTTCCTCCATTTATTTTTCAAGAAAAGAGGCGCAAAGGCAGGATGGAAGAAAGTGAAGTAAGCGGACCATCTCAAATGCTGCTTGTAGGGTTAACCTATAATCTGAAAAGCGGCAGTAAAAACGGTGAACAAAACGGTCGATCAGCCGTTCCGGAGCCCATAGCCCCGGATGCTGAGGCGGAGTATGATGATATAACTACAATTCTGGCTATCAAAAAAGCCCTGGAGGGCAATGGCTGCCGGGTGACCCTGCTGGAGGCGGACAAGGATTTGCCGGTAAAGGTGGCTGAGGCAAAGCCGGATATCGTCTTCAACATAGCGGAGGGCATCTACGGAAGAGGCCGGGAAGCCCAAGTGCCAGCCCTGCTTGATTTCTACAAGATCCCCTATTCAGGCTCGGATGCAACGACCCTGTGCATAGCTCTGGACAAGTCCTTGACCAAGCGGCTCCTTTCCACCTACGGCATAAAAGCACCCAAGGGCCGGGTCATCACCAGAGAACAGGATGAGCTTGCAGGCCGCTTCCATTACCCAGTCATCGTCAAGCCCAGCGCGGAAGGATCCAGCAAGGGGATTTCCGATGCCGCGATCGCTTCAAACCGAAAAGAGCTGCAAGAGCTGATTAAAAAGAACATAAGCCTGTACAAGCAGGATATGCTGGTTGAGGAATACATCAGCGGCCGTGAATTTACCGTAGGCATCCTGGGCAACGGGAGGAATATACACGTATTTCGCCCGATGGAGATAAGATTTGTCGATAGGGGAAATAGGTACAACATTTACAGCTATAATGTCAAGCAAAACTACAAGGAATATATCCGGTATGATTGCCCGGCGGATATCAGCAGGGCAGCAGAAGCTGAGATGACCGATACGGCCAAAAAAATCTATGAAGCCTTGTCTTGCAGGGACTTTGCCCGGATCGATTTCCGCCTTTCCCCAGAAGGAGATCTGTATTTTATAGAGATCAATCCCTTGCCCGGACTGGCGCCAGGATACAGTGACTTTCCAATGATAGCGGAGTTCAACGGGATGGACTATGATACCCTGGTATGGAACGTGCTTAAAAGCGCTCTTGAAAGATACGGAATGATATCATCTATTAAATAAGGTTCAGGGGGAGAATGAAGATGGAAGAGAGCATCGAATCACAAGAATCAGAGCCTTACGGTCCAAAGTGGCAGGACTGGAAATGGCAGCTTAAAAACAGGATCACAACGTTGGAACAATTGGAAAGGGTGATCCGCTTAAGCGAGCAAGAGAAAGCGGACATATCCATTTGCCTGAAGAATTTCCGAATGGCGATCACACCATACTATGCATCCTTGATGGACCCCGAGGATCCGGAGTGCCCCATCCGCAAGCAGGCAGTACCTACGATCAACGAAATGCATATACTTCCCTATGAGCTTACAGACCCCCTGGACGAGGAGCGGGACAGCCCGGTGAAAAACATCGTGCACCGTTACCCGGACAGGGTGTTGTTCTTAGTGACCCGCATGTGCGCCATGTACTGCCGGCACTGCACCAGGAGGCGGACCGTAGGGGAGGAGGACTTTGCCATCAGCGAGGTGGAGATCGATGCAGCGGTGGATTATATAACAAAAAACGCTGCTATAAGGGATGTGCTCATATCCGGCGGGGACCCGCTCACGCTGGGTGATGAAAAGCTGGAGTGCATAATCGCAAAGCTACGTAAGATCGACCATGTAGAGATCATCCGTATAGGAACGAGGGCACCGGTCGTCCTGCCCATGCGCATAACACCAGAGCTTTTGGCCATGCTGAAAAAATACCAGCCGATTTGGATCAACACTCATTTCAACCACCCGAAAGAGATTACCGCAGCATCTGCTAAGGCATGCACTGATATCGTGGACGCCGGCATACCCCTAGGGAACCAGAGCGTCCTGCTTCGGGGAATCAATGACGATACGCAGACGATGAAGGAACTGCTCCTTAAGCTGGTGAAAATCCGTGTCCGGCCGTATTATCTATACCAATGCGACTTGAGCCGAGGGCTAGGGCACTTCCGTACCGAGGTCGAAAAGGGCATAGAGATCATAAAGGACCTGACAGGCAATATTTCGGGATTTGCCGTGCCGAAATTCGTTATAGATTCGCCCCATGGCGGCGGAAAGGTCCCGATAAATCCTGAATATGTCGTTTCTGTAGATGACGACGAGATAACTATGATAAACTATGCAGGAAAGGTATACACCTATCCCCATATAAAAGCTGCAACCGGCTTTTGAAAGGAAGTATGGCATGAGCGTATTTGAGGTACTCGATCAGATCCTGGAGCTGTCTCCGTGCGCTGCTGTCAGATACAGGATCAAAAGAATACTCGGTCAGGACATTGACCAGGACCTGTTTGCAGAATTCTACTGCAGCAAATGGGTTGAATTATTGAAAAGAAGCCAGCTTGATGATGGCGGATACGGAAGGTTTCATTCCCAGAATTCAAAGCTGAAGCGAAAATTTCCTACAACCGAAAGAGCCGTTGATTCAATAAAAATGCTGGATATTCGGCGTGGAAACCCTTTGGTTGACAGACTATGCGAGTATATGGAGAGAATATTGAAGCGTGATATCGTATGGCCGGATGGTTTTGAAAAAAACCAATGGTATAGACCAGCCCAGCCCCTGTTCGTAGCCTCCAAGCTATCGATATTTGGTTCGGATTGCAAAGAGTTCACTGAAGTATTCAATTGCTGGCATATCATATTGAAGGAAGCATTTGCTGATGGCGAGTATAGCGGGGAAAGAACTGATCAAACAGCAAAAGAATTATTAGGCTGCAATATCGACGGAAGCTATATCGGGCTCAATTCCATATATCTTATTGAATTGTTCGGCAACATGCAGTCAGAAATAAGTGATGAGCTAAAACAGCTTTACCTTAAATGGCTGCATTACAACGGAAAAATGATAGGCTACACAAGTGTTGTGCTGAATCAGGGCCTCAGCAATGATTTCTCTGACTTGTACAGGGTATATTTTGCTCTTTCCAAGTTTTCAAACTTCAAAAAAGAATTTGATAAAGAATTGGACCACCTTAAAGGTAAAAGGAATCCGGACGGTTTTTGGAGCTTTGGCAAGGATTTTTCATGCCAGAGGTTATCGGATGACTGGAGGACTCCAGCCAGAATGAAGACGGACCACACCATTATGACCTTGCTTTTATATATATAATTGCTCTGGTTATTATCCAAGCACATAGTGGCTGATTATTCGATGCTGATTTTCGTTTTGAAAATGGTACATTCGGGTTCTATTCTTTCACAGGGACTAGTTGGAAACATATAAAAAACGAAGAAAAAAGGGCTTATCTGAAAAATACTTACCGAGTGCTATTGACAAGGGCGCGACAAGGGATGATTATCTTTATATCTCATGGTTCGGATGAGGACTTAACAAGGTTAAGAAAGTATTACGATGAAACCTATAATTATCTTTGCTCTATAGGCATTAAGCCCATTTGAGTTCTCTTTTATTGTCAGGGATGGGACACTTATGGCAGCTCTTGAGACAGATGCCCCTGTTCTTTGTGGATAGCAACGGAAAGGTCGAAGCTGCAAGGCCGACTCCTGAAATGTTTGGTTGCTGGCAAAGTGTGCGGAAATAATTGCAAGAGGCGAGCTGGATCTCGGACAGATGATCCCTAGGGAGATGTATGACCGCCTGGCCGGTGAGTTTCAAAGGATCAGCGGCGTACGTGTCGGACCTTTGCCGGATGGCATTGTGCAAATTAAGGATGAAGAGTATGATCAGGAGTATCTGTCAGACATCTACTCCGAGGAAGAGCCTGATTAAATACCCGATTACAAAGGAAATAACAGCTACGCCCAGGCTGATGCCGGCCATTTCAAAGAACCTCTCTTTGAAGGGCAGGTCCTTGGCAACCGAAATATAGAAGTTGAATACAAGGATTATCAGTATCGCCGCAGCAATAGTAAACACCAGGCTCACTATATAGTTAGCAAATACCAGGTAGGGCAGCACCAGGCATGCGACAGTGAATACATATGCCCCACCTGTATACAGGGATGACTTCAGGGCGCGGGCATTGTCCTCCTCGGTCCTGGCCGAAAGGTATTCCGATGCCGCCATTGAGAGGGAGGCAGCTATACCTGTTATAAGTCCTGCCAGTGCTATGAGGCGGGTGTTCTTCAACGCAAAGGTGAGGCCTGCCAGAGTGCCGGTGAGCTCCACCAGGGCATCATTCAGGCCGAGGACCATTGAACCAACGAATTTGAGCCTTTCCTCCTCGATTATTCCGACCAGCTCTTTTTCGTGGTGGTCCTCTTCCTTTGCTATCAGCCGAAATTCTTCAATATTATCCCCGAGCTCCCGGTACAGCCTTTCGGAGCTTTCTTCCCCTTTCTCCATTAGCTTGATGCCGAATGTAATGCCAAAGATCATTGATATAAAGGTATAAAACCAAATTTTCAGCTTGGACGGCTTTATATCCATCCCCGTGAACTGCTTCAGCTTTTCATGGTGGCGGAGCTCGTCCTGGGCGATCCGCCTAAGGACCTCGCTATTGTGCTTATCCTTTATGCGTGAGGATAGCTTCTGGTATATTTGGCATTCTGTGATCTCATTTTTCTGGGCCTTTTGCAAGGCCTTCAAGGTACCGGCGTCCAATTTGCTGTCCATTTCACACACTTCCTTTGAGACATTCAGTACTTTATACATTAAATATAACACAAGGCGGGGGAATATAACAGTTCTCTTTTGCCTCAAATAAGCGCTGCAGTATACACTTGATATGGCTTTTTGGCCAAAATGGTGTATAATATTCTCTGGGCAGCACGAAGCTGTCGGAACAAATGCAGGATGCTATGCAAGCACACACTTCCTCAGAAGAGGATCTCTGTGCTTTATTTTTTAACTGGAGGTTACCACATGACACTACAGGAGTTTTTTACTCAGTACCCCAAGGTTGCAATAGCCTTTTCAGGCGGCGTGGATTCCACATACCTTTTATATGCCGCAAAGCAGTATGCACAGGATGTAAAGGCCTATTATGTGAAATCCGAGTTCCAGCCCCAGTTTGAGCTTGATGAAGCGGTCCAGCTTGCAAAGGAGCTGGGAGTAAACATGAAGCTGCTTAAGCTTCAGGCGCTTTCTGACTCCCGGGTAGCGGAGAATCCGCTGGACTGCTGCTATTATTGCAAGAACGTGATCTTCAACGCGATTAAGGATGCCGCAAAATCAGATGGATATACTGTATTGCTGGATGGCACGAATGCGTCTGATGATGCGTCAGACCGTCCGGGGATGAGGGCTTTAGCCGAGCTGTCAGTGCTTTCTCCGCTCAGGATATGCGGGCTGACGAAAGCGGAAATAAGGCGGCTGTCCAAGGAGGCTGGGCTCAGCACATGGGACAAGCCTGCGTATGCCTGCCTTGCTACACGCATACCGGCAGGAGAAAGGATCACGAAGGAGAAGCTGGTGGCCACGGAGGCTGCGGAAGGTTACCTGTTTTCGCTCGGCTTCACGGATTTCCGTGTTCGTTCCTGCGACGGCCATGCAAGGATACAGCTGCCGGAAGCCCAGTGGGAGCTACTGTTTAAGCATCGGAAAGAAATCCTGGCTAAACTGAAAGAATACTACAAGACGGTTTCACTTGACCTGGAGGTAAGAGGATGAGCGATGATATCCGAAGGCTGCTGGAAGGTGTCAGCAAGGGGACGGTGTCAGTCGACGAGGCGCTTTTGAAGCTGAAGATTAAACCCTTTGAGGATATCGGTTATGCCAAGGTCGATATGCACAGGAAGCTGCGCCAGGGCACGGCGGAAGTAATCTATGGCGCGGGCAAAACGCCGGAGCAGATCATCGGGATTGCCGAGACAATGCTGAAAAACGGCCAGGGCACGATCCTCATCACCCGCCTTTCTGAAGAATCTGCTGCGCTGGTAGGCAGATCTCTAGGATTGGATTATCACAAAACCGCCCGCTGCGGAGTCATCGGGCAGATGCCCGTCCCGGACGGGATCGGTAAGGTCATCGTTGCGACAGGCGGGACCAGTGATATACCGGTAGCGGAGGAAGCAGCACTGACAGCGGAGGTGCTTGGAAATGAGGTCGTGCGTCTTTATGACGTTGGTGTCGCAGGCTTGCACCGGACGCTTGCACATCTTGAAGATATTATGAGTGCCAGTGTAATAATCGCCGTTGCTGGCATGGAAGGCGCCTTGGCCAGCGTGATCGGCGGCCTGGCAGACTGCCCTGTCATAGCTGTACCGACCAGCGTGGGCTATGGCGCATCCTTTAACGGCCTGTCTGCCCTGCTGTCCATGCTCAACTCCTGTGCCAGCGGGGTAGCGGTCGTCAATATAGACAACGGCTTTGGCGCAGGGTATCTCGCCAATATGATCAATCACATGAAAACAAAAAGGGAGGCTTGAAAGTGCGGGTACTGTATCTTGACTGTGCAATGGGCGCAGCGGGCGACATGCTGGCTGCAGCACTTCTGGAGCTGTTGCCGGATCCCGAGGGATTTGTAAAGGAGCTCAATGACTTGGGCATCCCCGGCGTGCAGTATAGAATAGAGCCGGCTGTGAAATGCGGCATTGCCGGGATGCGTTTGACGGTGACAGTGAATGGAATAGAAGAAAGTGAGCATGGCCATGACCACAGCCATGGACACAGCCATCATCACAGCGGGCTGCATGATATCGAGCACATCGTGCGCGGGCATCTCTCCCTGCCCAAAAAGGTGCAGGACGATATCATGGCGGTATACAGGCTGATCGCGGAAGCGGAAAGCCTTGTCCATGGGGTCCCGGTGACTGAGATCCACTTCCATGAGGTCGGGACCATGGACGCCGTAGCGGACATCGCAGCAGTCTGCCTGCTGATGGACAGGCTGGCTCCGGATGAGGTCGTAGTATCCCCTGTTCATGTGGGCAGCGGGCAGGTAAGGTGCGCCCACGGGATCCTCCCCGTCCCTGCGCCAGCCACAGCATATATCCTGAAAGGTGTACCGGTCTATGGCGGTACTATCAGGGGCGAGCTTTGTACGCCGACCGGCGCTGCGCTGCTTAAGTATTTTGCAACCCGCTTTGGAACCATGCCGGTCATGAAAATACAGGCGATCGGCTATGGGATGGGCAAAAAGGACTTTGAAGCCGCCAACTGCGTCAGGGCAATGCTTGGCGAATCAGTAGGCACTGGCGACGAGATCTGCGAGCTAAGCTGCAATGTGGACGATATGACCGGTGAAGCCATCAGCTTCGCCATGGAGCGGCTATTCGAAGCCGGCGCCTTGGATGTATATACAGTGCCCATCGGCATGAAAAAATCCCGTCCCGGCGTCCTCATCAATGCCATGTGCCGCGATTCTGAGAGGGAAGCCGTTATCCGGGCGATGTTCAGGCATACTACGACCATTGGCATACGGGAGAGCAGGTTCCGCCGCTATGTGCTTGACCGTCGCATCGAAACGGTCGATACACCTTATGGAGTTGTCCGCTGCAAGGTTTCATCGGGATATGGAGTCATGCGCAGAAAGTATGATCATGACGACCTTGCACGGATCGCGGAGGAGAAGGATATCAGCCTTTCAGATGCCCGGTCCCTTGCTGACGGGCGCTGTGAGTAAAAAATCGTGTACGGAGGAGTAATGCAATCAGATAAATCACATCGGGCACAGCCTCTTAGATGGTATGTGCCGGTTTTTTTAAGCGGCGGCAGTCAATAAAGCAGGCAGGAAACGACATAACCGTGTAGAACTATATCACATAAACTTTGCAGACAGGTGCTTTGCATGAAAGGCTATATATTCGACATCGACCATTTTGCGGTCCATGACGGGCCGGGCATCAGGACGACCATCTACCTGAAGGGCTGCCCACTTCGGTGCCTGTGGTGCCACAGCCCGGAGTCCCAGGCTAAAGCGCCGGAGATCCTGTATTTGCAAAGCAGGTGCATCTCCTGCGGGTCCTGCGTTTCTGCCTGCAGGCCCGGGAAACATACTATTAATCAATCCGGCCTGCATATTTATAATAGGGAGGGTTGCACGGCCTGCGGTGCCTGTGCAAAGGTCTGCCCGACAAAAGCCCTGTCTGTCTGCGGCTGTGAAAAGACCGCAGAGGAGGTCATAGACGAAGGGGTACAGGATATGGTCTTTTACCGGAATTCCGGAGGGGGAGTCACCCTGACCGGCGGGGAGATCCTGTATCAGCCCTTGTTTGCCCTGGAGATCCTTAAGGGCGTGAAGGCATATGATATACATACAATCGTTGAAACCAGCGGTTTCGGGGAATGGTACCAGCTACAGGAGATCAGCAGATTTACAGACACTTTCTATTATGACATCAAGCTCATCAATGAAGACCTGCATAAACAATTCACAGGAGCATCCAATCGTATTATTTTAGACAATCTAACCAGGCTTGCAAAAGTACATAGGCATATAGTCATTAGAGTACCGTTGATACCGGGCTTTACGGATCCTATTGATAATATCACAGCTATTTACAAGCTGGCCGCAGACAACGGCATCTACCAGATCCATTTGCTGCCCTACAACCCGTCTGCCCCGGCTAAATATGAATGGGTAGGCAGGGCCTACAAGCCGGGCAGCCTGGATGTCCAAAGCGGTGAATACCTGGAAGGGCTTATGGGGCAAAAGCTGCCGGGACAGGAAGTCGTCATCATGCGGTGATTTTTTAAGGAGGACAAGGCTATGAACCATTCGAAGCCCACGCTGATACCCACACCGGAGGAATATGCTGTCCAATTGCTTCAGGATATCCGCGAGAAACCCCAGGGGCCCTTGGCTCAAAGCAGCGAGCGGGTGCAAAAGCTGATCGAAGACATTCGGAGTAGCATGCAGGTGCCTAAGAAGCCCTGGGATGATGCAGGTACTGTGATTAGTGAGGAGACGGTCAAGGAACCACTTATCGTCAGGAAGGCCCTTGCCATAAAGCAGAAGCTGAACATGGTGCCGGTACACCTGTGGGAGGACCAACTGGTGCCGGGAAGCGTGGCCTTTTATAAGGAGGGGCTCTTTATCTCCAGCAACCTGCCAAGGTATGCGACTGACATCGAAGTGGCGGCAGCGGCCAGGCATGGGCTGAACGTTTGGTCTATCGTAGGCCATATCGTTCCCCACTATCCAAAGCTCCTTTCCCTGGGGGTAATGGGCATCCAGCGGCAGATCGCTGAGAGGCTCCAGACCTGTGAGACCCAGGATCAGAGGGATTTTTGCCGTGCAGCCCACATCGCCCTCGAAGGGCTGGCGGATTTTGCACTGCGGTATGCAAAAGCTTGCAGGCAGGAAGCAGAGTTGGCTACCGATGAGCGGCGGCTAGAGCTTATCCGCATGGCCGAGGATCTGGAGTATGCCCCCTTGAATGCTC
>JAKORJ010000048.1 GCA_029777885.1 Bacillota bacterium
TTGCCACCGGATGCGCCGGCTGTCTCGGCAGCGCTCGCTATATCAGGGATCAGCATGATCACAGCCCCGGCCATTATCGGCACAAAGGCTGAAAGGTTGAGCTTCAGCGCCTTCTTTGTCGTAAGTTTGCCTAAAGAGCCCTTGAATCTGATCACCAAACCTGCCGCGGTCGTAATGATGACCACACAGACTGCTGCAATCAATAATAAGTACATGATCTTACCTCCTGTTTATGATAAACTGGCGGATCGCTCAGGATCCGGGATCCGACTTTCAAAATAAAAGGCTGTCTGCAGCGAGGTTTACATCGCCGCCTACCGTCTGGCAAAATGCCTGTGCTTGAGCCTGTATACGAGCCTGACCGGCTCATAGGGCACGCCTGAGCCCTCGTAGTACTTGCTGAACAGTTCATAATATTCTAGCCTTAAGCCCTGTATGAATACGATCAGGCCTTCCAGGCCGATGATGACAAGGTTGCCTATGATCAGGATCAGAACCCCTGAGGTATTATGGATCATCTCCGACATGGTGAGGAAGGCTATAAATAAACCTACATGGTTCAGGGCGAAAGCCCCTACCCTTATGAAGGAGATGGTATTGCTCAGCATGCTGAGTATGGTCTCCAGGATGCCAAAGCCGCTTTCGATATAATAATCCGAAACCTTCTCATCATGCAGGGGCGTCTTTCTCCTGACAAGGTTGGCCAGGGGCTCCTTTACGACCGTCACCCCCAGGAGCACCGCCAGCACGGCGACCACCGCCGGTAGCGGCACCGGCAGGGTGCCATTCTGCACATACATAAGGACTGTCGTAAGCAGGATCCAGTAGAACAAAAGCCCCGCCAGGCCGTTCTGCCCGAACAGGCCTTCCTTGAGGTCCCTGCGCCTGAAAGCATTGACCAGGTTGTATATAAATGCCGTCGTCAGCAAGACCACGCCCAGGGCGATCGCCCCTATGAGCATGGTGTTGATGCTCTCCATGGGTCTTACCAGGAGAGCCGGGATGATCTCCTCAAAACCAAACACACTGCCGTACAGGGCGCCGAATATCATTGAGCTCAAGCCCAGCCTGGAGAGCACCCCTCCAAGCGCGGACCGGTGCCTGACCTTGCTCAAATACAGGCCTGCCAGCAGGAATATGAAGCCCTGACCCAGGTCGCCGAACATTGCCCCAAACAGGACCATGTAGCTTATGCCCACAAAGGTGGTGGGATCCAGCTCATTGTAAGACGGAATGCCGTACATGGCGACAAGGGCTTCAAATGGCCTTAGCAAGTATGAGTTTTTGAGCTTGGTAGGCGGAACGATCTTTTTGCCAACGGCTTCAGCCGCCTTGTAATGGACGATCGTCCGGTCCATAACTGATCTGAGCCTCGCCTCAAGCTCGGCTTTTTTGCTGGTCGGGATCCAGCCGGACAAATAAAAGAACTCGTTGCTCAAGGCGGTCTCCTTCTTTATGAGTTCCATCTTTTCATATACCTTGACATGGCTGTATGCCCTCAATACATCGTCTGTATATTCGCTTTTGAGCTTTTCGATCCGTTCCTTGCATCCGGCAATTTCGGCTTCCAGGCCCTGTATTTCACCCATCAACCTTTCCGTGATCTCCCGGGGCGTGCCCGTGTAATCCTCGGGCACATCAAGCTTCTTAAAGCTTAAGGAATTGAATATCCTGTCCAACTCCACCTTGAGCGATTTGGGCGCGATCGAGATGACGACGACCCTGTCCGGCAGGGTGTCCACCTTGTACAGGACAGCGGGTATGTCCGAATAGTTGTTTTTTAGCTTGACTGCATTGTCCTTCGGCATCATGCCGATGCTGAAATCGAAATACTTCATGCCCGCCAGGTCTTCCCAGCGGATATCCAGCTCCTTCATGTATGTAAAATACTTATACAGCTTGCGCTTGTATTCCAGCGTCTTATCCAGCCTGGCTTCCTCATCCCTGACAGCCTGAAGCCTTTGGTACATGCCGGCGACCTTATCCGAGGTTTCCGCAAAGTCAAAATGCTCCTCCGCGTATTCCTGCATGACCGCCTTTTCCAGGCCAAAGACCTCCATCAGGGTCTCGGTTTGCCGGGCTGCCTCCTCAATACGGCTATCTCCACGATAGGGCTTGATGAAGTTCACATCCACCAGGGCATCTACATTCATCTCTGCTGAGATCGTAAAATTGTTGCTGTCTATTTCATGCATGGCATTGACCATGTGGATGCATCCGAGCAATACAAGCTCCCGCGATATATAGTCCATATCACTGATCTGGCCTATAAGGTTGAGCATTTCCATCCGTTCAACTGCCAATGCAAATCCCCCTTCCTTTTACCTAACCGGCTACAGGCTGCGTATCAGGCAGTTCTTGATCCTTTCCGGTTCCTCGTTGCGGTATCGTATGTTCTCAACTATTGTTATTATGTCCCTTATCTCGATCTCAAGCAGGTCAAAAAATATCACGGTCTGGACTATATCCATCCTGTTCATCCTGCGTATCTTGAGTAGCTTGTAATACAGGTATCTGTTCATGCGCCGTTCCATGAATATGTCCCGGGTCTTATGGTGGTCGAACAGAAAGCTGTACCTGGAGTTCTTCATCTTTGCCTCAATCTCGGCCTCATCCTTGCATTGGCAGAGTTCCTTCAGCCTGGCATGATTCAAGCTGCCGTTGAAATCCAGCGTATAGTTTAGCAGGATGTCCCCCGGTAAATGATAGAATTTTATACCCCTGTAAATGAACTGCAGGTTCGGAAGGTCGGCCCGCATGCCCTGGATCCTGTATATCATCGCCTGCTCGGCGGGAGTCAGCTTTTCCAGGTGTCGCTTGTAAATGGCCGCATAGGCCAGGTCCAGGGCCATCTCTGTCCTGAACAGGCTTTCGGTGTTGTCCTTCAAGGCCAAAGGATAAAGGTAGGTGTAATACGAGGTCCCCTTCAGGTGGTCCACAAGCTCGGAAAAGCTCCTTGAGGATACCAGCTTTTTGTAGTCCAGGTCCCCGTACCTGCCAATATAAACCAGGGAACCACCGGCCTTTGCTAGGTCCTGCCCGGTGAAAAGGGCTCTTATCAAAAGCTTTAAGTCCTCTACTTCAAATCTCATGTAGAGGACCTTCAAGAAATTCCTGGCTTCGTCCTTGAAATAGTACCGGAGCCTCATAAGGAGGTCTACGGAATAGCGCCTCAGGATCACCTCAAGCTCCCCGCGGTGGATGGCTTCCGCATTCACCCCTTCCAGCGCTTCTGAGTAATGAGTCCTCTGCTTCAGGTACCTGGCTATGTCCGCTACCGAATCCATGGATATGAGCTTCATGTAGTCCTCATTACTCAAAAATAAGCCCAGAATGGCTCTGAGCTTCGTATTCACCGCAGCATAGCTGATTACAGGACTCATTGCTCCAAATTCCCTTCTTCCGCTTCGGGTATGATCCGCTTGAAGATTTCAGCCTCCATCCTGCCTTTAACGCACAAAAAGTGCTCTTCCAGTTGTGAAACCTTCCGATCACTTTCTGCGCTATAGATATCAGCCTCTTTATATGCAGCCTTAATTTTTTCCTCAAATACTGCCTGGCCCTTCTCCCTGGCGCTGCTTAGGGCCTTCGTCCTGTAATCCTCTATTTCCGCCCTGGCCTGCTCTTCCTTCTGCCTTATCCTTTGCTCAGCGCTCTCTGCGGCCTTCCTTGCGCTTTTATCAAGGGAGATTATCTTCTCTATGATGTCCTGCATATAAAAACCGTCCTTTTAGAATATGTAACATATTTTACTGCTGCTGTTTTTAAAATTCAATATGCTACTAAAAAATTAATCTGCCAGACGTTTTTCCCCCTTCAGTTCCTGGATCTGCCTGATGTTCTGGGTGACCTCCATGGTGCCCAGGTACTCGCCGTTTTCGTCACGGACTGCAAAATATCTTATGTAAACGAACAGATCCCCCTTCTGGATCCAGAAATCCTCATGGTCCTTTCGGCCAGACTTGAAATCGTTCAGCATTTTTTCGACCACATGGACGCTGGCAGGCGGATGGCAGTTCTGGACGGTGCGACCCAATACGGCCTTTGGACGGTGGAAGATCCTGTCCTTGCCCTGGTCGAAATACTTGACCACGTCATTTTTATCTATAAAGGTAATGTCGATGGGCATGGTGTTGAGCATTGCCTCAAGCTCTCTTACCGTAAGGGTGCCCGAATCGAACTGGACTGTGCCTGCATCTACCCTTGGCTGCTCCGGCACGATCTTGTTTACATCCACCCTAGCAGGCTTCCATTTGCCGGCAGGCCTTACCAGGGTATAGCCGATCTCATCGCTTTGCTCCGCGATCCTGAGCCACTCATCCTCGGTCAGGATCTCCAAGGCCATCGGTATCAGTATGTTTTCTTCCTTGAAGATCATCTCAGTGACCTTGGTTAGCATGCTTTCAGCCGCAGCCGCCAGCTTTTCGCTGTCTTCCTCGCTGACAAGCCTGGCCAGCACGCCCTTAATATCCGCCCGTATCTCGTCATCAACGCCCCACATCACCTTTGGAGGGCCTGTTATCTCGTACTTCTCCAGGTAGGGGAACAACAGGTTTTCCTTGCGGCTGTAATGCTTATCCAACTCCAGCAGCCTGCTTAGCTCTTCCTTGAGCGCCCTGCGGTTTTCCGCGCTCCCATCCTTCTTCAGGGCTTCGAGCCTGGGCCGGATGCTGTTTTCAATGAGCCTTTCAACGGCCCGGTTTTCGAGCATCATAGTATGTACCGGGTGTCCGGGCATTTCATGGGCTTCGGTGGGCTTGTGTATGTCTTCGATGGAGCCCTTGAACACGGCGGCATGCACGTCGCACAGCCGCTGGACCTCCTCAACGGGCAGGCCTTCCCTTATTAGGGCTTGCTCCATCTGCGAGATCTCCGATACGGATACCCCCTTTATGAGCTCCTCGAACCGTTGTCTGACCTCGTCCACGGTTTTGCCCTGGTGCAGCTCCATGATGAGCTCCTTCAGGACCTTTTGCCTGTGTTCCCTGTTGTCTATCAATTCACTCATAAAACCTTCCTCCAGTCTATATAATGATTGTCCCCAAAAGACCCTTTTTATTCCCCTTTAATCTTATAACCTCTTTTCTGCGGGTATAACACCATTTTCGGGGCTGTGATCATATATAGTCCTGGCTGTTAGACTTAGGCACATTATAAAGTATGATATGGTGCGGTAAATTATTAATAGCAGTAATCAATGTGCATATCCGTATATCAGGTGTCGATCAGAACTCGCAGCCCATGCTGCATCCGTCGCACCGGGCGGATTCTGGGCTGTCGGTGGAAAAAGGCGATAAGGAATTGCACTTCCCCTCATAGATCTGCTTTACCTCACCGCCGCACTCAGGGCATCTGACGCTGGCCTTGTTGCGGCTGTATACCAGCTCTGAAAATTTCAAAGCACATTCCTTGCACTGAAAGTTAATAAGCGGCATGCGAATCAACCTCCCTATTTGTCATTCATTCCGGATCTTTCATTATCTTGCATGATTTTAGCAGGCTTTCAAACCTATTGATCTGCCGCAGGC
Organism: Bacillota bacterium; assembly: GCA_029777885.1. Lineage (GTDB taxonomy): Bacteria > Bacillota > Clostridia > Caldicoprobacterales > DTU083 > JAKORJ01. The sequence goes on from JAKORJ010000048.1 coordinate 5,529, forward strand.
AAGATGCTCTATTTGCTTTTAAGCAGATTTTTGACTATTTTGTATACGTCCTCGTGTATGTCCTCGATGGACCTGATCTCCCCGTCCTTTATGCAGGCTATCCTGTGCCAGCCATATTTCTCGGCAAGGGATTTGGTTGTCCGGTAGACCTTTTCCAGGTAAGTCCCGTCCTTTTCATGGATATCCTTTTCCTCCTGGCCGGTTATCTTGTTGCTCCGGTCCTTTATGAGCCTCTGGGCATATTCCGCTGGCATGTCAAGCAGGATGACACAGTCCGGCACCGGTAGGCCCAGCTTTACAAACTCCAGGTCATAAAGCCATTCTAGGAAGCGCCTGCGTTCGGCATCATCCTCTATCTTGGCTGCCTGGTGCACCATGTTGGATGTGGTATACCTGTCGGCCAGGATGATCCCGCCACCTTCGTAAAAGCCCTTCCAGTCCGTCTTGAAGGAAGCGAACCGGTCCACCGCAAAGAAAACGGATGAGGCATAGGCGTTCACGTCATCAGGCCTTGACCCGAAATCCCCCCTCAGGTACATCCTGACCAGGGCGGAGGAATCGCTCCCATAGTTGGGGAACCTGATGATCCTTGCGTTGTAGCCCTCATCTATCAGTCTTTCATACAGCCTTTTGGACTGGGTCTCCTTGCCGCTGCCGTCCCCTGCTTCTATAACTATAAGTTTGCCCTTCATCGTGTCCCACTCCTGTCGTAGATTATTGCGTATCACTTCATTCTATGCCGCTTCTATTCCTCTATAACCGGTATCAGCCCATCCATAACACCAAAGAGGCGGCCGCCCATTACCTTGATCTCAAGCAGCTCTGTTATCCCGCCTTTGCCGATCAGCTCTCCGGGGCAGAAGGCCGGTATCCCCGGAGGGTAGGCGCCTACTATACCGGCGCAGATCCTGCCAGGTGAGGCCTCAAGAGGGATATACTCCGTTTTTCTGTAAAAAGCCTCTTTAGGCGACATCTCCTGCCGGGGTATTTCCCGGGAAATTGACAACTTAATGCCTTTGTCCATGGCCTGCTTCCTATGCTCCCAAAGCGCTCTGCAGGCACCTATGAGCCTATCAAAGTCCTCCTTGGTATCGGCTACGGTGCAGATGCATACCACCCTCCGCATATCCGACATTTCGACCTGGACCCCGCGCTTTCGCAGGATCGCTTCGCCCTCTATGCCTGTAAGCCCAAGCTCACCAAGGTCCAGTACAAGCCGGGTGCCGTCCATGCCTTCGACCTCAGGCCGGGCATAGTCGTCCATGGTATCTATCCCTAGCTGACGGAGCTGCTTTTTCACATCAGCTATAATAGTCAGCAGCCTGTCTATCTCCGCCCTGCCCTTTTCCTCCATATAGGCTCTAGCCCAGTCAAGGGATGCCATAAGCAGGTAAGAGGGGCTGGTAGTCGTCAGCATGCTGTGGATCCTTTGCAGCCTGTTTAAATCCACCTTGCCGCGCCTTGCATGCAGGTAAGAGGCCTGGGTCAGGGCAGGGATGGTCTTATGGGCACTTTGAGCCCATAGGTCCGCCCTGCAGTCCGCCGCTGATTTTGGCAGGCTGGGATGGAACACGAAATGAGTCCCGTGGGCCTCATCAACCAGGGACACGATCCCATACTCATCCAGGATGCCACAGATCTCCTCCAGGCGGGGAGCCAGCCCATAATAGCTGGGGTTTACGACCATCATGGCCGAGGCTCCCGGATTCTCAGCAACTGCTTGCCTGACAGCCTCGGGCGCTACCTGGGTGGCCAGAGCCCTCTCCTCATCGTACCCCGGCCAGACGTAGACCGGCCTAGCCCCACTGAGCACAAGGGCATCCCATACTGACTTGTGACAGTTGCGCGGGATGATAACGGTGTCCCCCGGCCTGGCAGCCGCCAGCAGCATCATATGTACACCGGAGGTGGTCCCATTTACAAGAAAAAAGCAGGCATCAGACCTGAAGGCCCGGGCTGCCAGTTCCTGCGCCTCCTTTATAGCCCCAGTCGGGGCGTGGAGGTTGTCCGTTCCCGGTATTTCAGTCAGGTCATACGGCCAGCCTAAATTAAAACAGGACGGTGATACCTGCTTACCGCCCTTATGCCCAGGCATATGGAACCTTGCGGTATTTTCATTTACGTAATCAAGGATCGCTTGCACCAAGGGCGCCTTCATGCCATGCATCACCATCTGCTTAAGTATATTGCCTACCTGGCATAACTACCGAATAAATCCCTAATGCTCTTCATGTACATGCCGTAGGCCTCGTCACCGGCCTGTGCGTTCACTATCTCCTTTTCACAGCTGCTGCATATGTTCCGGCCCAGGATGACCATGTTGACCCTCTTGATCTTCCGGCATATGCCGCAAACCATTATATCTATCTCAGTCATTGCAAACCTCCCCCGGATGGATGATACTTCAATAATTGACGCAATAATAACATTCTATTCAGCCACCCGGGGAAAGGTTATTCTGTTCAGTTCCAGAAGACCCATGAGGGGAAGAGCTCCAGGAACTCGGCGTAGACCCTGGGGATCGTCAGGCCGGATACCACGGGGTAATACGCAATGAACAAGACCAGCACAAGGGCAAGGTATGCATAAACCCACTTTCGCTCCAGCCCCTTGTTCTCCAGCTTCTTTATGACATATACCACCGCCAGCATCATAAAGGGAATGATCGGGAAGAAGTGATAGATGAAGGCGGCTCTGGATATCAGGGTCCAGGGCAGGATCTGGGAGATTATCGGGATCACGAGCAGCAAGGCTTTTTTGCGCTTTACCACTGCTTCCTTCAATGCATAGAAGTACGCTGCAAGGCCTGCCCACCAAACGGCCGGGTTTCCAAGGGAGGATATGGTGGATACCAGACCGGCCGGCATGTCAAGAGCCTTGTAATACCATATGGGCCTTATGATGAGCGGCCAGCTCCACCAGGGGGACTGGAAGGAGTGGGTCGCCTCGAGGCCGCTGTGGTAGTTGTACATGCGCTTCTGGTATTCGAATATATCCTTGAAAGCAATGCCCTCTACCTGGAGGTAGGGGATATAGGACAAGAGGTAGATGGCCGCTGGGATGATTATAAAGAACACCACACAGCTAAGCAGGGTACCGTACCAGTAAGCCGGGATGAACCTTTTTACCCAGGCAGGCCTCTCATCTGCACTAAGCCGTTTATAATGCCAGTAATCTTTGAACTCATGGTACTTGGCCAGGAAGAATATCACGGCCAGGCCAGGGGCTGCATACAAGGCCGACCACTTGGTGGCGGCGCCAAGGCCGAAGAAGAGGCCGCTCAGGAACAAGGGCACAAGGGACCTTACAAAGCCCCTGGTGTAGGACTTGTTAAGGTAATAGTCCATCATGAAGTAGCACATCAGGATCACAAAGAAGGTGGTGTAGCTGTCGATGGTCGCGAGCCTGGTCTGGGCAAAGTGCATGAGGTCGAACATCATCAGGAAGGCTGCACAGAACCCGTAAAAGCTTTTCTTGAACAGCTTGAGCCCGAACATGTACATGAGCGGGATCATAGCGGCGCCGCACAAGGTGCCTATGATGCGCCAGCCAAAGGTGTTCATTCCAAAGAGCTTTATGCCTACGGCAATCAAGATCTTGCCAAGGGGCGGATGGGTCCACTCATAGGGCCTTATTTTGTGCAAGTGCTCATAAGCGGTCCTGGGATGGTAGATCTCATCAAAGTAGGTGCCTGTCATAAAGGTATGGGTGTACTTAGCAATATCCTGCTCGTCTATCAGGTTGTACAGGGGGTCGCCTTTCTCAACGGGCGTGCCGTCAAGGTTTTTAAGGGTTATTTCAAGAGGCTTTTCCGTGTCTTCGCCAAACAGGGCTATCTCAAGCAGGGAACCCTTTATGTCGCGAGCCTGGACCTTGATCGAGGTCACATTCCTTGAGATATCAAGTGCACGCCATTTGTAAAACTCATCGTCCTTTATCTTTTCATCGAGCAGCTCATATTGTCCTTCCGAATCCATGACCCAGACATTGTAATCGCCTTTTTCGCCCAGGCCGCAGTAATAGGACAGCCGCTTCACATAGGTTTCCTGGGGCAGCTCGATGATGAAGCCTTGTGTCACCTTCTCTGCCAGCCATTCCGTCTGGGGCACCTCAAACCCGCCCAGGTTTATTAGGGCTATGACCAGGTAAACAGCGGTCATGACAGCCATGATTATCACATCAATCCTGCCTGCCCTGATCCTTGGCAATGCCCCTCTTAAACCGGCGCCGTTCGAACCGGTCTTGGGTTTGGCATCCTCCGGCCTTAAGTCCTCATCGCGGTCTGGCCTGCCTTTACAAGATAAAAGGTGATTCTTATTTATCCTGGCCGGGTTAGCGACCTTCCAGGCCCAGGCAAGTACATATATGAGCAGGATCACATTTATGGCCGAAAAGACCTGGGTTATGATCCTGATAGCGATATCGCTCATATACAAGTGGCCATCGCCAAGTCTCAGCATTTTCTCCAGGACGGCATATACATTCGTAAAGCTTGTGAAGGACGCCACTCCATACAGGGCCAGGGCCCGCTTGTCCTGTGTCATGACAAAGAGGGCCAGTAGGAAGAACATGGCCGGGAACATGTACCGTTCATGCATCCTTACGGAAAGGACGAATACTCCCAGGCTCAGCAGCAAGCCGCCAAGATAGGTCAAATGCCTGCCCTTGCCCCTTATATATATGACCGCCGTATACAGGACGGTCAGCACGATAAAGGCGTAGCCCCAGACCTTGTAGCTGAACAGTACAAAGGTCTCCGAATCCTGTCTCAGGTTGTCCCCCAGCATGGCAAAGAAATTGAAGGCGTTCAGGGATGCATAGGTATAGTTGCCCGTCGTGTTCTTGTACAGGTCAATCAGCCACATGGGCCCTTCAACAAGGGAAAA
>JAKORJ010000049.1 GCA_029777885.1 Bacillota bacterium
AGCCTGTACCTCAAGGGTGAAAGCATCCTTGGCCGCATCGACTGGAAGCTGATTCTAATACCAATGCCCTTTCTGATCATCTGGACTTACCTGGTTTTCGGATTGTTTTCTACCGAGCCTACGGAGCTGGCCTATGCAGTTTCGCCTGCAAGTAACAATGACTTAGGGGCGATTCTTTACAACATAATGACAGCGTCGGTCATGGCCCCCATACAGGAGGAGATACTGTACAGGCATTTTGCCATGGGTATATTGTACAGGTGGTTTGGCAGGAGCAAAGTTGCCGTAGCATTCAATATCTTAATAACTGCTGCGGTATTTGCTGCAGCCCATGTCGGAGTGGTCATACCTGACTGGGTGAAGCTTTTGCAGATCCTGCCCCTTGGGATGCTCCTTGGGCTCATATATCATAAGAGAGGCCTTGAAAATATGATCCTTGCCCACTCTGCGTTTAATACCTTCACGGTTATGTCTACCTATATAGTGAGTTTCTTGTTTCCTCAATGACGGAGGGTCAAATTGATGCGGGCAAAAGATATAAAAGCCGATTTTATTACATTTGCTGTTGTATTCATACTGTCTGCTTCGCTGCTGCTTACCGCCGGCTGGTATGAGGATTACATTTACATGGTTTTCAACGCGGAAGCATACCTTTCATGGCATGTGGTATTGGAGCTACTTAGCATCATCATGTCATTCTGCATTTTCCTGGTCGGCTATTATACATATGAAAGGACCTACCGGCTGAGGAAAATAATACAGTCATCCGTTTTTCTGGCAGTAGCCATGCTGGATACCTTCCACACCCTGTCATACAGCGGCATGCCCTTGTTCATAGTACCCTCCTCAGAAGAGAAAGCGACTGCCTTCTGGATAGCTGCAAGGCTGACCATGGCAGCAGGCATGGTTGTAGCAGGTGCTATCGATTCAAAGAAAACGACTGCGTTGAACAAGCTGAGCTTTATTGCGGGGTCTGTGCTTTGGAGCGGAGTCTTGTTCTGCGTCATATCCTTCCATATAGACAAGCTGCCGCCCTTGTTCATAGAAGGGGCCGGTCTAACCCCGCTGAAGAAGGGGCTGGAGTATTTAGTCATAGTCCTTCAGGCTGCAGGCATGGTCTTGTTTGCCCGCTCCTATTCAAAGGCATCGAATGCAAGAAAAGGATACAGCTATACGATAATGGCGCTGCTTATCAGCATTTTCAGCGGGACGGCCTTTACAATGTATAGGGATGTGTATGATACATACAACCTGCTGGGTCATATATACAAGATCATCTCATACTATCTGCTCTTTAAAGCCCTGTTTGTGCTGAATGTCCAAAGTCCGTACCTGGAGCTGCATGATGCCGAAAGGAAGCTGAGCAAATATGCAAACGACCTGCAGAAGCTCGTGGAAGAACGTACGGCTGAAATAGCGGCGGCCAACGAAAAGCTGATGAAGGACCTGGATTATGCCCGCAATATCCAGAATGCGCTCCTGCCTGATACCTTTCCCAAAGCGACAGGGCTGGAATTTGCCGTAAGATACCTGCCATGCGAGACCATTGGCGGGGATTATTACAATGTATACAAGCTGGATGACGAAAATACCGGGATCCTGATAGGCGATGTAGCAGGCCACGGCGTATTCGCAGCGATGATCACGGTTTTCATCAACCAGAACATCAATGTGCGTAGAGTATACGATGACGGTACCGTGAAGTTGCTGACACCCAAGCAGGTCCTGACCAACCTGTATTATACCTACAATATGATGTCCTTCCCGGATGAAACCTATATCGTATTGTTCTATGGCATATACAACCGCACCACCGGGACCCTGACATACTGCTCCGCGGGTATGAACATGTTTCCGCTGATACTTAAGCGCAACGGGGAAATTGAAAAGATAAGGCTGGAGGGGCTGCCCATATGCCGGCTGGGACGTCTCGTAAACCCATCATACGAAAACAAGACCCTGCAGCTTGACCCTGGTGACAGCCTGATACTCTTTACGGACGGGCTGACGGAGATCGACCGCGATCACCCAGAGCTTTTCAGCGAAGCCAATATCATTGAGTTCCTGAGGGGGTTGACCGACACAGCCGCCGATGATATAGTCATGTACATACTTGATGCTTATTATGCCATGCTGGGTGACAGGGAAAGGATAGATGACGTGACCGTCCTGGTTGCAAAAGTGGAATGACAGGTGTATACTCTATCGGAGGGCAGGGCTGGATCCCTGATTATGCAGCAAAGGATGCACTTATAAATTAAGATCACAATATGAGCTTATATGGAGGGATCATTCGATGAAAAATACCGTAAAATTTCTGACACGTACAGCTGTACTGCTTGCATTGACAGTACTCTTTCAAACCTTGCGTACCCACCAGTTAGTCACAGGATCTCTGGTGAACCTGTGCCTTATTCTTGCTACCGTACTGGTAGGACTGGTAAGTGGTCTCACGATTTCAGCTGCAGCACCTTTTTTTGCATGGATGCTCGGTTTTCTTCCGCATCCATGGATGATATTGTTTGTAGCCTTGGGCAACATGACCCTGGTACTGGTCATCCATGTCCTATATGCAAAAAACACCTATCTGGCTGTTGGCGCCGGGGCAGTACTTAAGTTCCTGGTGCTGTTCATAAGTGTGACCAAGCTGGCGCTCCCAATGCTCCTGGCCGATATACTGCCAGAAAAAGCACTAAAAACCATGACTGTAAGTTTCAGTTGGCCTCAGCTTGTTACCGCACTGATCGGTGGAGCGCTGGCCCTGGCTGTTATTCCTTTGATAAGGAAAGCTATTAAGGAGTGATTTGTTATAATAAAAAAGCAGTGTTGAACTGCTTTTTTTATTGCTCAGTATTGCTTTCTTCATTATCTTTGTTTTCCCCATCAGGCCCGGACAGGAGTCTGGCCATTTTCATCAGCACCTCGATCGAGCCCTTTTGCTCGTCGCTCAGCATTGGCTTCAGCGCCTCGACCATTTTTTCAACTTTGACAGTATTTTCTGCCTGCTTTTGGCTTTTGCCATCCCTGTAGCCTGTATTAGTTTCAACTTCCGATTTTTCTGTGATTTCCAGTTTCTCTTCGATTTCCGGTTTCCCCGGTCGGGCATCATGCAAGTCTTCAGCCAAATCCATCGCTTCCGCTACCTTCAATACCTTGACGATCCTGCCTGCCCTGCGGCGGAATTCATCAGGCAGCAGGGGTATTATTACTTCCGCAGCATCTGAAAGGGAAGCCCCGCTGCTCTTATATTTTTCTATGTTTCTGCTGAGTTCGTTGAAGGTGTCGTACACCTTGAGCACATTATCGACCGTTCTCTTTCCGACTTCAGGTATATAGGGCTTCAATGCCTTTACGATCCCGATCCTTCTTGATACCGGATCTACAGGCACTGCCATCAGCTTGCTTTGCTGGCGCATGTGATACCTGCGATCCAGTAGTTCTTCTATGGTTCTAAGTACTTCTGCTATCCCGGTTATGGTAAATACCACATCCCGTTCTCTTTCATCAAGATATGGACAGACTGCATGCAAAATTTTCAGGCCGACCGGATTTTCGACCAAATCACTGACAGCGGACTGGATGTCAGGCTCCGCTTCCATACTGCCGAGTTTCAGCCGCGGCCATAGCAGCAATCCGCCGAAAAGCAGCAATATGAGTATGACATGGTCCGGTGTATGGGCTTTTGGTGCCCTTCTATGGGAAGCTTTACCGCTTGATCCTGCCTCTTTATCGAAAAGCTTCGGAAAGATGGGCTTTGGGCCGGCTGAGGCCGTGCCGCCAGGAACAGGCTGGAGCTTCGGCAGGGGCTTTCCCTCTTCCGGGAAAAGATCCCGTCTGGGTATGAATACCCCGGGCTTGTAACTCAAGCTGCGATTATATACTGTCCGTTTCAATATGCAAACCTCCTTTGCAAGAATACATTCAGAAAGGTGTATGTAATGATAAGGTCATTACATAATACGCAGCACGCTAGAGTATGTGCACCCTACCCCGAACAGAAAGTAGCAAATGCAAGGCTGCGGGAATAGGATATATGGATAGAGAAATCAGGAGGTGGATATATGGAGTTCAGTACCCAGGACGTAAAGAAGATTTCAAAAATAGCAGACAGCATGAAGGGAAAATCCGAGGAGGAGACCATCAAGGATATAGTCAGGCTGCTAAAATCCGGAGAGGGCGGGATGACTCCGGAAAAGTTTATACAAATGGTGGACATGGTAAAGCCGGTGCTAAACGCATCCCAGAGGCAAAAGCTGGACAGAGTGGTGAGGGAGCTCAAAAAGAACTGAATCATTCATATCCCCTTTAACACCTCGGCTTGTATATACATAGTATATAACAAGCAAGGCGCAAAGGGGGGATATACTTGAAAATACCGGCAGGAATGCTGTTGCTGCCTTTCATGTTCAAGCGAGACAAATGCATAGACAAGATCGACAGCAGGCTGCTACAGAAGACAAGGACGCTCAAGACAGACAAGATTCCCGCGATCGTCTTTTCGAAAAAGAATGAGACGGATGTATGCAGGAAGTATCTCAAAAGCAGAGGCATAAAGATAAAGCATGAGCTTCCCCTGATCAATGCATACGCAGTCGAAGTGGAGACAACAGCGCTTGAGGAAATGGCCAGATCCGAGGTCGTTGAATATATATCGGACGATGTCAAGATGACTTCACTTTTAGACGTGGCCGCCCAGGAGGTAGGTGCCAGAATAGCAAATGATACGGGGTATACAGGACGGGGAGTCGGGATCGCCATACTTGATACGGGAGTTTATCCCCACCAGGACCTGGTCCGACCCAAGAACAGGATAGTTGCATTCAAGGATTTTGTAAACAACAGACAGTCACCCTATGATGACAACGGACACGGGACCTTTGTGGCAGGTGTGGCTGCTGGCAACGGATATTTATCAGGAGGTAAGTATAAGGGCATTGCACCCGAAGCTGCGATCATTGGAGTTAAGGTGATGGATGACGAAGGTTCCGGCGATTCTTCCGATATCATAGCCGGAATGCAGTGGGTAGCAGATAACAAGGATAAGTACAACATAAGGGTGATGTCAGTTTCGTTGGGTGCAAAGCCTGCGAAAATATTGAGATTTGATCCTCTTGTGGCGGCGGTGGAAGCTATTTGGGATAAAGGCATCGTAGTAGTAGCGGCTGCCGGCAACTCTGGACCCAAGCAGAACACCATAACTACACCGGGCATCAGCACTAAAATCATCACGGTAGGCGCTGTTGACGACAAGCGTACCGTGGATCTAAGCGACGACACGATAGCGTCATTCTCCAGCAGAGGGCCGGTCAATAGGAGAGAAGTGAAGCCCGACCTGGTAGCTCCCGGTGTCAATGTTACTTCAACGAACACTAATAAGGAATACAGGGGGACGCGGCTGGAGAATATGGCTAAGCCATATACTACAATGTCCGGCACATCTGTAGCAACACCTATCGTATCAGGCGCGGCTGCACTGCTGATCTCCAAAAATCCTGATATAACGCCATCTGAAGTCAAAGAAGCCTTGAAGAAGAATGCCTATAAGCTGAATGTGAGTGAATATGCACAAGGCAGCGGCATATTGAATATAAGTGCCTTGATCGGTAAAAACCGGGCATAGCTGCCCGGTTTCAATATGCCGCTTCCGGGTGTTCCTGTGCAGGCTCAAGCTTCAAGCCTGCCGCTTATCTGTTGGGGAAAGGAGGCTGGGTAAATGGACCGCGGCGATAGCCATAAGCTCAATGGATGCCAAATGCTCAATGGATGCCAGAAGAAAAACCGGATATTGGTCATAGGGGATATGATGTTTGCCAAGGGTGAAGACGGATTCGACCTTGCCGGGACTGCCAAAATTGCTTCCCTGGCCAGCAAGCTGGGATGCCCGGTTTTGCTGGCCGGTGTGGTCGGGATGGACGAAGAGGGGGATATGTTGAAGCAGAAGCTGAAAATCGAGGGTATCCCGCTGATACTTGGCATGTTGAGCACAAATTCTCCATCAGCCAGGGGAGGTCCGGGCATTTTTCAGGACATACTCAAGGTCATTGCTTTGCTTTCTGATGATTTGAAGCTGATAGCCCTTTGCGACCTTGGAAAAGGACTTTTGACCGGAGAACTGGTCAAGGCAATAATGGAGGTATGCAGACACAAGGACATTTTTGTCTTAGTCTATGTCAGATGTGACAGCCTGAGCAAGTATTCAGGCGCGGACATGGTGGTCATAGGCTTTGATTCACTTAAGCATTTGCCAGGTAAAAGCCCGGGTGCACAACCTGAGCCTGACGATGCTGCACATGTCGTATTCAGCGGGACGGGCTGCACCGCCTGTGCTGTCCTTTATGGAACCAGGGGCGCTTACCTGTTCAGCGGCACGGGCAGGATGATTCATATCCCGTGCAAGTCACTGGTACAGACGGATAACAGCGACGAAGCGGAGTACGTGTTTATGGCCGTCTTGTCCGCAGGGCTGTCCAGGGGCATGTCCCCGGAGGAAGCCATCGCAGCGGCATGCAATACGGTTTCGGTCCCCGTTCCTGAATCACATCCTTAGGATCTCCCGTACGGCTTTCACGCAGTATTTGACCTCTTCCATGGTATTGAATATCCCGAAACTGAACCTTACAACTCCTTTTTTTTCAGTTTTGATGGTCTGATGGGCAAGGGGCGAGCAATGGAGTCCGCCTCTCACCGCGATCCCGTATTTTTGATCCAGGATATCGGCTGCTACCGATGAATCCTTGTCACCTATGTTGATGGAAACGATCCCTGTTTTAAACGAATCGTCGGCGAGCCCGTATAGACTGATGCCTTCTATTTGCGACAGGGCTTCGATAAAGAGCTTCACCAGCTTTTTTTCGCGCAGGTGCAGTTTATGCTGATCTTGCTGCTGCAGGTACCTTATGCCGGCTCCGAGGCCTGCTATACCGGGCGTGTTCATCGTGCCGGATTCGTACTTGTCGGGGATAAAATCGGGTTGATAGATGCTGTCTGACTGGCTGCCGGTTCCGCCCTCCCGGATGGTTTCCGGCTCGATTCCCCCCCGGATATAAAGCACCCCTGTCCCCTGGGGCCCCAGCAAGCCTTTGTGCCCTGGCAAGGCCACAAGATCGACAGGCAGCTCTGTGAGGTCCATGGGTATTAAGCCTGCAGTCTGGGCGGCATCTATGAGATAAACGATGCCGAGGCTCCTGGCTATATTGCCTATTTCCTCAACAGGCATCAGGGTCCCCGTGACATTGGATGCATGGGTAGTTATTATCATCCTGGTATTTGACTTGATCGCCTTTTTTATATCATCCGGGTCGACCCGCCCGGTCTCATGACACTTTACTATGGTTACTTCCACACCTTGTTTTTCCATCCGCATCAAAGGCCTGATGACCGAATTGTGCTCCATGGAAGTGGTTATCACATGCTGACCCGGCTTAAGCAACCCTTTGATGGCCAGGTTGAGGCTGTCGGTGCAGTTGAAGGTGAAAATGAATCGAAAGGGATCCTTCACATGAAACAGGCTGCACAGCATTTCACGGGTATACAGGAGTATGCTGGCAGCATCAAGCGCCATTTTATGTCCAGACCTGCCTGGGTTGGCCCCATAGACCTTCATGCATTCATAAACTGCGTCCAGGACGGGTTGAGGCTTGGGCCAGGTGGTTGCGGCATTATCCACATAAACCACTGTCTTTCCTCCTTTTGTGTAGCAAGCTAACTGATAAATATATATATTAAATTATCAGCCTCCATAGAACTGAAAGGGAGTGAAACATCGATGCCTTATTACGAAACCTTCGATATAGTAGCGTTCAGGTCGAGGCAGCATGCCATTCATTTCAACCAGGTGCTTAAGGATGCCGGCATAAACGCCCATATGATCTCCACGCCCAGGGAGGTCGCCCTGGGATGCGGGGTATCGTTGAAATTCTCGCCTTATGTGACGAACAAAGTGATAAGCCTGTATAAAGCCTACGATCCACCGATCATCGGGTTCTATCATGTGACAAGGTCAGGGGGCAGCACGAGTATAACGAGGATCCCGGTATGAGCATGATAAAGAAAAAAGCCGACTTAAGCCGGCTTTTTCCGATTTTACTGTCTTATATCCAGTTGTCTTATCTGCCTATGAACATCTGGGTGTAGTACCTTCCGTCAACGATACCTATACCGATGTGGGTAAAGTTGGGGTTCAGGATGTTTGCCCTGTGGCCCTCAGAGTTCATCAGGCCGTTGTGTGCGCTTTCAACGCTGCTGTGCTTAGCTATATTCTCGCCTGCGGTCCTGTAGGTGATCCCGAAGGACTTCATCATCTCAAAGGGTGAACCGTATGTGGGCGAGGTATGGGAGAAGTAGTTGTTGTCACGCATATCCTGTGACTTGATCCTGGCTACTCGGGCCAGTTCAAGGTCCACCTTGAGAGGAGCAACTCCTGCCTTCTGCCTTTCGGCATTCACCAGGTTGACCATCTTCTGCTCGTCAGCGCTGAGCTGGTAACCTGTTGAGGGTGCCTGTGTCGGAGCCGGGGTCGGTTTCTGGGTCGGAGCCGGAGTTGGCTTCTGGGTCGGAACCGGAGTCGGCTTCACAGTCGGTGCCGGTGTCGGCTTTTGGGTCGGCGCAGGTGTTGGTGCCTGTGTCGGAGCCGGAGTCGGTATCTGAGTCGGAGCAGGAGTAGGCTTTTGGGTCGGAGCAGGTGTCGGCGCCTGTGTCGGGGGCGGGGTCACATTGCAGCCCTGACCGTTTTTCACCATAGAAAGGATTTTATTGATTAGGTAGGATACCACCTTGTTTCCCGATTGATTCGAGTATACCACCTTGTATGTCACATTGCTGCCAGCGGCAAAAGCGTTCTGCATGGGCAGCAATACCGCTGCCATTATCAGTAGGGCTAAAGCAATTGATTTGAATCTCTTCATAGTAGCTGACCTCACTTTCTAAAAGTTTGTGTAATAATTTTGTAATAGAATCGTAACATATGTAACAATATTATGTCAACCTAAATGGGCAAGTATATTATGTCAATTTGTCCAGGGTGGGCCTTATAAGCATATTTCACCAGTTTACCATAATATTTAGAAGTACTTATAAAATATTCAAATAGCACTTGAAACTTAGATGGTATTGATATAAAATTAAAAAAATGGTTTATTGACAAAGGTACATATAATAAGGACGCAAGCTGGCACTTGAAGGGGATGCAAATGGACGACAGGGACAAGCTGGATATCATACTTGAGCTGCTGGAAAAGAACTATACCGACACAACGACGATGCTGAACTTCAGGAATCCCTTCGAGCTGTTGATAGCAACGATGCTTGCAGCCCAATGCACTGACAGGCAGGTCAACAAGGTGACACCTGCCCTGTTTTCCAAGTATCCCGGGCCGGAGGACTTTGCTGCCCTGACTCCTGAGGAATTGGAGCAGGACATTAAAAGCTGCGGGTTTTACAAGACAAAGAGCAGGAATATAATAGCTACCTGTAAAATACTGACTGAAAAGCATAATGGGCAGGTCCCTGACAATATGGAAGAGTTGACCAGGCTGCCGGGGGTGGGCAGGAAGACTGCCAATGTCGTACTGAGCAATGCATTCGGCCAGGATGCCATTGCCGTCGATACACATGTTTTCCGCGTGTCCAACCGCATAGGTCTGGCGGATGCAAAGGATGTATACAACACAGAAATGCAGCTAATGGCTGCGATTCCCCGTGAAAAATGGTCTGCAGCCCACCACTGGCTGATTTATCATGGCAGGCGCATTTGCAAGGCTATAAAGCCGGATTGTGCAAACTGCTTCCTCAAGCCTTATTGCAGATACGGTTCAAAACCGGATAACAGGAATTGAAGTTTGAAAGGTAATGGATTTTCGTGAGAAAGATAGAAAAATCCCTCTTGATCCTGCAATCCATCATTATTTTGATAACCATGGCAGCCCATCTATTGTCCTGGCTATGGATAAACAACGATGCTGGTGACGTCGGGCTTGCCGGTCATATCACGGCCTTTGCAACAGGCTTTGTATGCTGTGGAATAAAGCTGTTTTTGATCAAGCGCGATTGCAAGGGTGACAAGGGTACCGACAGGGAATGGTCGGTATACAGGGCTTTGGATATCGTCATGATGGCAGTATATCTCGCTGTATATACGTTCAAGTCTGTATTCACATTTCTGTTCCCATTCGGGATCATTATCAGCAGGATCAGCACCAAGGCGGACAGATCGGAATTTTTCCTTCGGATCAGCATCGTTCTTATATTCCTGAGCTTCCTGTTGAACCTGTTTATGGCGCCGCCAATGGATATCAATGATGTATCCCAGTTCCTTGTTATCCTGATATCCATCTATCTCGGTTCCAAGCTAAATATCAGCGTGCTTTCGATGCAGGCCGAAAACCTAAGGCAGCTCAGCGCGACAAACGATACGCTCAACAGGAAAGTCGCGGAGTTCTTCAACCTTCAGCACCTGCAGTCCGCGATCAGGACCATACACAATACCGAAGAGCTTCTGAAAACAGTAAATGATATGATAATCGGCATAGTAGGCCCTACATACTCCAGCATAGTGCTATATGAAAAGGACAACGACGGAGCTGAGGGCAGGTTTGTTCTCGCCGCCACGAACATAAAACCGGAGCACACGAAGGACTTTTTGGAACATGACTGCCCGATGCTCTGGGCCATAAATAATGAAGACGGGGTCGTCAGCGACGTTGGCAACGGGATATATTTCAAGGATGAAAAAATAGCTTCATATATAGTCATGCCGCTCATGATCAACACAGAAAGGGTAGGGATGATAGTCATTGCCCAATACCTGCAATCCGGCCTGAACTCCGAGCACCTGAGGCTCATACGGTATATAGCCGGAGATCTGTCGGTCGCCCTGGCCAATACCGGCCTGTATGAGAAAATGGAAAAGATGGCCACCATGGACGGCCTTACCCTGGTATACAACCGGATGTTCTTCAAGACAGCCCTGGAACAGGAATTTGAAAAGGCCAGGGGCAATTACCCCTTGTCGATCGCCATCTGTGATGCTGACCTGTTCAAATCCATCAACGACAGGTATGGCCATATTTTTGGCGATTATGTCCTTAAATGCATTGCAGACAGACTGAAGTCCAAGATCAGGTCCAATGATATCATTGCCAGGTACGGCGGCGAAGAATTCGTGATCATTCTGCCCAACTGCCCATTGAAAGCAGCCTACCGGATAGTGGACAGGCTGCGTGAATCGATCTGCAGCGAGCCCATCAAGGATAAAAACAATTCCATATATGTCACAGTCAGTTTCGGGGTAGCCACATATCCCGACCACGGGACCACATCCAGTGCTGTGTTGATAGCTGCTGACAACGCACTTTATGCAGCCAAGCGCGACGGCAGGAACTGTACCCGTCATGCATAGGGCTGCTCTTTCTGTAATTTCACCTATTCAATTCTTTTTCCCTGTGTTACAATATAGCTTAATACAATCTTGGGTCTCAAAGGGTGGATCATTTCTTGAAGTTATATGGTCTTGCCGGCGCCAGTGGTACAGGCAAGAGTTATCATGCTCAAAGCCTGATGTTTGAAATGAATATCACCTGCATAATCGACGACGGGCTGCTCATCCAGGGCACAAAGGTCCTGGCAGGTGTATCTGCGAAAAGGGAATCGACCAGGCTCGCGTCTATCCGCAGGGCTCTCTTTATGGACCAGGCCCATGCAGACGCCGTAAAAGAGGCCATCAGAAGGATTGATCCCGAATCGATCCTGATAATCGGTACCTCTGTATCGATGATCGAACGGATAGCAGCAAGGCTGGAGCTGCCTCGGCAAATTGAAATCATCAGGATCGAGGACATTGCCACGGAGCATGAAATCAGGTATGCACGGAGGCAGCGCAGGGAGCAGGGCAAGCATATCATTCCGGTGCCCACCTTTGAAATCAGTAAGGATTTCTCGGGCTTTTTCCTGGACTCACTCAAAATATTCAAGACAAGGGGCAGGAGCCGGAAGCCCGTTGCCCTGGAGAAGACCGTCGTCAGGCCTACCTTCAGCTATTTTGGCAAGTTCTTCATTGCCGATTCAGCTATCGAATCCATGATCACCTATTGCGCGGCAAATACGGAGGGCGTCCACAAGGCCCTGGGCTGCAGCATAACGAGCCAGGCTGAAGGGATCGACATCATGATCGATGTTGCCGTTTATTACGGCTACAGGATAGATGAAGTGCTGGAAGAGGTCCAGCGCAGGGTCAGGGAGGATGTAACGTACATAACGGGACTGAATGTACTGCATATCCGAGTCACTGCAAAAAAGCTAGTTCTGAGTGGATCGGATGGAATAAGGCTATAGGCAGAAAAAGCCGGCATATATGATTTTGCTTTCAACATAGCATAAGAAGGGGTTTGGCATGTACAAGATAATCGAAAAAAGGACACTGGCGCCCGGTGTGCATTTGATGAGAGTGGACGCGCCCTTGGTGGCAAGAAGTGCAATGCCTGGACAATTTATAATCCTCAGGGTATTAGAAGTAGGAGAACGTATACCTCTTACCATAGCCGACTATGACAGGACCGAGGGCTGGGTGACGATCATATTCCAGGAGGCCGGGAACACTACAAGGCTGCTGGCCGGCCTTGCCACCGATGACTATATCCTGGACTTTGTAGGCCCGCTGGGCAGGGCATCGGAACTCGATGGGCATACAAGGGTATTGTGCATAGGCGGGGGAGTGGGCACAGCGCCCCTGTACCCCCAGGTAAAGCATATGCATGAGACGGGCACGGAGGTCGATGTCATCATCGGGGCACGCAGCAGGGATTATGTCATCCTGGCGGATGAGATCAGGCGGTGCTGCAGCAGGCTCTACATAGCTACCGATGACGGATCCCTTGGCCATAAGGGCTTTGTGACTGACCTTTTAAGAAATTTGGTCTCTGAAGGGAAAAGCTATGACCATGTCATAGCCATAGGTCCACTTATCATGATGAAGGCGGTTTCGGCGCTGACGCAGGAATTCAAGATACCGACCACAGTCAGTATGAATCCGATCATGGTCGACGGCACCGGCATGTGCGGCGGCTGCCGTGTGACCGTGGGAGGTAAAATCAGGTACGCTTGTGTAGACGGTCCGGATTTTGACGGGCACCTGGTTGATTTTGATGAAGCGATTAGGCGACAGCAAATGTACAGGCAGGAGGAAAAGGAAAGCCACTTTTGCAGGCTGCCGGGGATGGGGGGTCAGGTAC
>JAKORJ010000050.1 GCA_029777885.1 Bacillota bacterium
CAACCCTGCTGAGGTAAAGAGCGGCATCAATGCGGCCATAGACTTTGCAGAAAATGACGCCTTTTTCTGGGCTGCCGACGAAGAGGGCCAGATTGCCTTCTATGCCCAGTGCATATCTAGGACCGGATCGTACCTATCGGAAATGAGCAATATTCCTGAAGGACAGCCTTTGGCATACCTGATTGCTCCTCCGATCGAAGCCGTGTATGCGGTGGATGCTGCCATAAAAGCTGCAGAAGTTGAAATGAAGGTCTTCTTCGGACCACCTTCCGAGACCAACTTTGCAGGAGCACTGCTTACGGGAAGTCAATCAGCCTGTAAGGCCGCCTGTGATGCTTTCGCGGCAGCAGTTATGGAAGTGGCGGCCCATCCCAAAAGATATTAAGCGAGTGATTTAAATGACCAAAAATGCTATAGGCCTAATTGAGACACGGGGTCTTGTGGCCGCTGTGGAAGCGGTAGACGCATGTCTCAAGGCGGCCAATGTAGAACTAATTTCATATCGCTTTACTACAGGTGGTCTTGTCTGTATAACAGTAACCGGTGAAGTAGGTGCTGTGAAGGCGGCGGTAGAGGCAGGGACAGTTGCCGCCCAAAAGGTGGGCCAGGTTACGGGCATACACGTCATTCCGCGCCCTGCAGACGACACCATGAACATAGTAGAACAGATCCAGATGAAGGCAAGCCTTGCAGAAGAACCCGAAGCTGAACTAGTGCAGGAAATGGATGAAGAAGAGGAAATGGTTGAAGAACAGGAAATTGTAGAAGACCTGTCAGATGACGAAGAACAAGAAGAAGACCAGGAGGCGACGGCCCTAGAGCAGGAAATTGATGAGGAAGAAGTGGCAGACGAAGAAGATGACCAAAAAGCAAGCGAGCCTACGTATGGGGAAGATGAGCTTATTGCGGCAGTTATTACACTCAGGCAGCTCCTTGAAGGGACCAAGGAGGAGGGACTCCTTGATGAAGACAAGGCCCTTGACAGGTACGGTGTAAGGGCACTCAGAAGGGTCTTCAGAGCCCTGCCCGTACCTGATATTGAAAAATCCAAGATCTCGGGGATGCGGAAACAAGAACTCATAGACTCCTTGATGGACTTTGTCAAAAAGGAGGGAGGAAATGAATTAAGCGATGATGAGAATAGATAAAGATTTAATGTCAATACAGGAAGTCAGAAACCTAATCCAAAAAGCTAAAGAAGCTCAGAAGATTTTAGCCGACTTCAGCCAGGAAGAAATAGACAGGATAGTGAAGGCCATGGCCGAAGAGGGTATGCGGGCAGCCCGCTGGCTTGCCAAAGTAGCTGTTGAAGAAACCGACATAGGGGACTATGAAGATAAAGTCATAAAAAACCTATTTGCC
>JAKORJ010000051.1 GCA_029777885.1 Bacillota bacterium
GCTATGTATACGCCAATGGCAATGATATCTATGAGTATTCTTTCTCAGGCCGCCAATCAATGGAAGATATTGCTCGCAGCTGGCTGAGATTCCGTGCTTGCGAAAGGTTTGAGTTCACAACAGCGGTACATCAAAAAGAGACTATCGCGCAGCTGGGCGCGTTCGCGGAATCCTGGTCTGTGCATGATGATATGATGATCCATGTGCTGAACTGGTCGTCCGTGCTGCAAAAGCTGATGAGCTTCAAGGCGAGGCACGAAATGCTCCGGGATGGAGAAGCGATTGTGGAAGTCAAAGGGCAGGCATGGTTGAAGCTGCAGGTCAAGGATAATCAGGTAAGTGTTAAGGATATAGAAGCTGAGAATACGAGGCCAAGCATCAGTTTTACTCCCTGTGAGGCTGTCCTGAGGTTTTTTTCACCCCTGGGTCAGCTGCAAGAAGGGGAGGATCGCTTTTACGGCTGGTTCCCGCTGATGTTCTCCATCCCAAGGCCCGACTGGTTTTGAGCGGCATCCAGAAACATATAGCTCAGCAGCCGTTTGACGATCCCGGCGATCTGTCTGGGAGTTTCCAGCTTTCCAAAGGCTATCCAATGCTTCAGTACGCCGGCGAAGCCATGGCTTAAGAATATATATGAATAAGCCTGCATATGCTCTTTTGATCCGTAAGAGGCCTCCCAGGTCTCCGATACCCTGGGGCGGTTGCGTTCAAATACACCAGACAAAAAAGAGGCGCTGTCTGTTCTAAGCAGGGCATCGCATTCTTTGATATGATCAGTTAAATACTCAAATATTGACCCAATGATTTTATCAAGCTCATCCTCATCCTGGATGGGCACTTTTGTTTGAATGATCTGGGTTATATTCTCGATCACATCAAACTCGATCGACTGATATAGCGCAAAAATATCATCGAAATGCAGATAAAATGTCCCTCTGCTGATGTCAGCCAGATCAGTGATTTCTTTGATGCTGATCGTTTGCAAATCCCTTGTTTGAAGCAGATCGACCAGTACATTCTTTAAGGCGCGTTTTGTCTTTTGCGGGCGGCGGTCAGGCAGGAATTTAGGCATAAGCTCCTCCTCGCGTGGAATATGCCGCTAAGTATACTGAACACCTGCCTTAAATTCAACAGTTGTACATAAAATTGTTTTCAATCTTCTTGCAAGTTTTGCAGCATACCTTGCGTTGTATAATAGAATCACAAAGGGAGAAGGGGAAGGCGGTAAAATGTCAATTTTTCGAAAAAACGCCGATGCCTTTGAGGAGGCTGCCGCTCCGTACGAGCGGCAAATATACTTCACTTGCCTGCGTATGATGGGAAACCCGCAGGACGCGGAGGATTGCGCGCAGGAGGCAATGCTGAAGGCATATAAAAGCTTTTCCGCGTTTCGAGGCAAGTCGAAATTCAGTACCTGGCTGTATACGATCTCTGTTCGCTGCTGTATGGATGCGCTGCGCGTCAGGAAAAATGATCTTTCCCTGAACGAGCTTCAGGAAGCAGGCTGGGAAAAAGCCGATGAAGGGCCTTCTCCATATCTGCAGCTGGAGACAGCAGAGCGAAAGCGAGCGCTCGAGCGGGGAATCTCCCGCTTGCCTGATGATCAGCGGTTTGCCCTGGTGCTGTGTGATCTGCAGGGCATGAGCTATGATGAGGCGGCAAGCGCGATGGAATGTCCCGTTGGCACAGTGAAAAGCAGGCTTAACCGGGCAAGGGCAGCTTTAAAAAATATTCTATCTTGTGATCCGGAACTTTTCAGCAGTCTGCAACGTCCAAATGATGAAAGGGGGAAAACGAAATGACCTGTGACAAGTTTTCCGGCCTTTTTGATCAGTATCTGAAGGGGAGCCTGGACGCCCGGCAGGCCGCCGAATGTGAGCGGCATCTGGAGACCTGCGATGAGTGCAGGCTGCTTCTGCAGATACGAAAGGACTGCGCTCAGCTGGATGATGGCTTCGAGGTACCCGAAAGCTTTTCAGCCTCCTGGCGGCAGTCTATCCGAGAACAGGAGGATAGCAGTTTGACAGATCAAACCAAAGGAAAGCGCGGCAATATCTTGTCTTTTTCGGCCAGACGATGGATCGCGATCGCGGCATCGGTGGTGTTCGTCTTTGGCGGCACCTGGCTGGTCAGTCAATCAAGACCCGAAGCTCCGTATAGCGCGTCTTTGGATAATGATGCCGGAATGTACAAGTCTTACGCAAGAGGAGCAGGGGATTCAGCGCCTGCCGCTCCCTCAGTGATGGCGATGACTGAAAGCGCCTTCGGCCAAACAGCAGGCTCTGCGCCTGAGGAGTTCAGCGCAGCAGTCAGTGACAAGGCAGTTTCTCCGCAAAAGATCGTCAGGACCGTCAGCCTCAGCCTGAGCACACGTTCCTTTGAGGAAGATCTGACCAAACTGAACACCGCCCTGGCGGATCAAAATGGATATGTGGAGTATTCCGATATAGCAGCCGACAGAGGGAGCCTCCGCTACGCCAGCATGACGCTCAGGATCCCCAAAGATAACCTTGACGCTTACCTCCAGCAGGTGACGGGAGTGGGTCAGACTGTCTCCATCACCGAATCCCGGGAAGATGTCAGCGAACGCTACAGCGATACAGCCACCCGTCTGCAAACGCAGACCACGAAAATGGAACGTCTGCTTGATTTGCTGTCAAAGGCAAGCCTGGTTGAAGATATTCTGGCTATAGAGCGTGAGATTGCTGATACCCAGTATCAAATTGACAGTTTGACAGGCTCCCTGCAGGGGATGGACAGCAAAGTGGATTACAGCACCGTTCAGCTTTACATCGCAGAAGAAGTCCTGAGCCCCTCTGCCGACCAGCTGAGCCTGACTGAGCGCATCCGTCTGGCTGTATCAGATGCCTGGATGATAACACTTAAATTTCTGGAAAATTTTGTCATCCTGCTAAGCGTTTCATTGCCCTATCTGGCCTTGCTTACCATACTGGTTCTTATCACCAAAACTATTATCAGGAGGAAAAAGAAATGAAAAAGATTCTGTCCGCAACACTGGCACTCGCGCTTATTCTATCCCTTGGCTTGTCCGCACTGGCAGATACTGATGACCGGCAGATGGTTGTCGCCGGCACCGCTACTGTCAGCCTGCCTGCCGATACCGCCAGCCTGGAACTTGGCACCTCTGTTA
>JAKORJ010000052.1 GCA_029777885.1 Bacillota bacterium
CGATCCGCAGGCTCGGACCTGCCATCCACCACTTCCATGCCAAGGATACAAGGGTCGACGCGATCAATACCGCTGTAAACGGTGTGTTGGATACCAAGCATTACAGCGATGAGATCAACCGGTCCTGGATATTCCGTTCAGTAGGCTACGGTCATACCCACCAGGTCTGGAAGGATATCGTCAGCAACCTGAGGATGGTTGGCTACGACGACGTTCTCAGCATCGAGCACGAAGACAGCCTGATGTCCGGCAATGAAGGCCTCAAAAAGGCTATTGCCTTCCTGAAGGAAATGCTCGTATTCGAGGATAAGGGAGAAATGTTCTGGGCATGAATAGATCCTGATAATAGGAGGTTGTTCATGTGAAAAAGACATTGAATGTAGGACTTGTCGGATACAAGTTCATGGGCAAGGCCCACAGCAATGCCCTGCAGCGGATCGGCATGTTCTTTGATCCCAGCCTGAAGATCCGGATGAAGGCCATATGCGGCAGGGATGAAGAATGGGTGAAGCAGTCCGCTGAGAAATACGGCTGGGAGTCCTATGAGACCTCATGGGAGAAGCTCGTCAAGCGGGATGATATCGACATGATCGATATCACAGCCCCGAGCAACGTCCATAAGGAGATAGCCATAAGGGCAGCCGAGGAAAAGAAGCATATATTCTGCGAGAAGCCCCTTGCCCTCAACCTGAAGGACGCAAGGGAAATGCTGAAGGCTGT
The DNA here is from genome assembly GCA_029777885.1 of Bacillota bacterium. GTDB lineage: Bacteria > Bacillota > Clostridia > Caldicoprobacterales > DTU083 > JAKORJ01. The sequence goes on from JAKORJ010000052.1 coordinate 721, forward strand.
CGAAGATAATGGGGTAAAGCACCAAATCGGCTTCAACTACAGGTTTGCCCCCGCGGTCAGGCTGGCTAAAAAGCTGATCGATCAGGGAAAGATAGGTACCATATACCATTTCAGGGCCCTGTACCTTCAGGACTGGATCATAGACCCCGACTTTCCCCTGGTATGGCGGCTGAATAAGGATATAGCGGGCTCAGGCTCGCTGGGCGACATAGGCGCCCACATAATCGATCTGGCCAGGTACCTGGTCGGTGAGTTCGACAAGGTCATGGGTATGAGCAAGACCTTTATAAAGGAGCGGCCTATAGTCGAACGAATGACCGGCCTTAGCGGAAAAGCCCAGGAGAACGCAGCCAGGGGTGAGGTCACGGTGGATGACGCCACCCTGTTCCTGGCGGAGTTCAAGAACGGCGCCCTGGGGTCCTTCGAAGCCACCCGCTTTGCCAATGGCCATAAAAACGGCATGTCCTTTGAGATCAATGGCAGCAAGGGCAGCCTAAGGTTTGAATTCGAGCGCATGAACGAGCTCCAGTATTATAGCTCCGAAGATGAAGAGGGCACCCAGGGGTTCAGGACCATACAGGTGACTGAGGATGTACACCCCTATGGCGGGATCTGGTGGCCTGTCGGCCATGTCATCGGCTATGAGCATACCTTTGTACATGAGCTCTATGAGTTCGTAGAGGCCATCGCCCATGACAGGACCCCGGAACCGGATTTCAACGACGGAGTCAAATGCTCACAGGTACTGGAGGGAGTAGAGATCTCTGTAAGGGAAAGGCAATGGATGGATATCGATTCCCTGTGATCTTTGACAGCATGCCCGCCATTTCCATATTGCTTACAATGACCTCCCGCAGCATACCTTGCGGGAGGTTTTATCCTTTATATATTGCGCCTTTCCATGATGACAATGATGAAATTTCGAATAATATTTGCGATACGGATAATTGTATAGATAATGAAGCCTGAATTTATGATATACTATCTGGGTGTGATCATAGTTAAAATCCTGACAGAAATTGGAGGCTAAATGATGTCAGAAAATGCGAAACCAGTTGTAACACTGAACCTGGCCGGGAAGGGAGCTGTGAAAATAGAGCTTTATCCGCAGATCGCGCCCAATACCGTGAATAACTTCATTTCCCTTGTCAAAAAGGGCTTTTATAACGGCCTTACCTTCCATCGGGTGATCCTCGGATTCATGATACAAGGCGGCGATCCTGAGGGCAGGGGCACAGGGGGCCCTGGCTACAGGATACGGGGAGAGTTCACAGCAAATGGCTTTGATAACCCCCTCAAGCATACCAGGGGCGTGATATCCATGGCAAGATCGTCCCACCCCGACAGTGCGGGCAGCCAGTTTTTCATAATGGTTGAGGATGCCCCCCATCTCGACGGCAAATACGCGGCATTCGGCAGGGTCATAGAAGGCATGGAGCATGTCGACAAGGTGGCCGCTGCGGAAAAGGACAGGAATGACAAGCCCATAGAAGACCAGATCATTGAAAGCGCAGTCGTGGACCTGGCCGGCTATGAATTCAGGGAACCGGAAGTCATACGGGATTGAGCCTTTAATAGTGTCCCGTCATTACATAAGCGCCCCATGGATGAAGGGGCGCTGTTTTTATCTCTTTCATGGGTCACTTATGAGACTCATGGTGCCTATCCTCAGTAAATACTACCTCGGGCAGGCCCTTTGGGGTCTCAGGTTCGCGTTTGAAGTGCCTTTCTTCAAACTTGTAAGTCGTTCTGCCAACCTCTCTTCTTACTCCGTTGATTGTTGCGTACTTGCTTCTTATGACCGTCAAGGCGGCACTCCCCTTCCATGAAAGATTATTCATAGCATTTGTAATCGTCCAAATATTATTCAGCCCGTGATCGAGTCACCAGGCATCCTCCCCCGGCATATGATGAATACGACTATGCTTTTTCGGGGGAGTTTGATATGCTTGATTACATATCGCAGTTCAACATAATCTGGGTAGGGATAATCGCCAGCCTGGCAGCAGGGATGGCGACCGGTATCGGAGCCTTGCCCGTATTCTTCACACGGGATGTGCCTAAAAAGCTGCTGGATGCCCTGCTAGGGGCAGCCGCCGGGGTGATGCTGGCTGCGACCTCCTTTAGCCTGATCATCCCCGCCATAGAAAAAGCCGGGGGCGGCATCAACGGCGCCAGTATAGCCCTGGTTGGCATATTGAGTGGTGGCGTGTTCCTTGACGTGGTGGACAAATTCTTCCCCAACACTAACCTTTCTGCAAACTATGCAGCAAACACCGGCCGGAAAAGCGGGCTTTTGGGTATCAGCCCAAGCCTGAGAAGGATCTGGATATTTATCCTGGCCATTACTGTACACAATTTTCCCGAAGGAATGGCAGTAGGCGTAGGCTTTGGCGATGGCGACATAAAAAACGGTCTCAGCCTGGCCATTGGCATTGGGCTTCAGAATATGCCTGAGGGCCTTGCCGTGGCCTTGCCCCTTATCAGGGAAGGGGTCCCCGGATGGAAGGCATTCCTCATAGCCCTTGCGACCGGGCTTGTAGAGCCCATAGGCGGCGGCCTTGGCATAGGCCTGGTCAGGATAGCCCGGCCAACGCTTCCGTTTACACTGGCCTTTGCCGCAGGGGCCATGCTCTTTGTGATCGCCCATGAGATCATACCGGAGAGCCAGAACAGCCAGGGCAGCTCCAAGCTGGCGACCCATGCCCTGCTCGTAGGATTTGTGATAATGATGTTCATGGATGTGGTTTTAGGATAGAAGGGGGATAGGAGGGGCAAGATCAGATATAAAATTTGACTGCTGACAATACGAATTAGTATAATATAACAGGCTTTAGCCTGTTTTCTTATAGGAGGTGTAGTATGGCACCGATCGTCCTGGAAGATATAAAATTCAAAATGGACCTGGATGCGCTGTACAAGCGGCTGCACATCGACCCGGAGAGCGAGTATGCACAGCTGGCGGCCGAGCTTGCAAGGAAGGCCGAAGGGGTAGCCAGGCCCAAAGCCCTGTACCGGGAAGCTTTTGTCGATAGCCTGGACGAAGACCATGTTGTCATAGACGGCGTCAGGATACACAGCCGCATCATGAGCATCAATTTCAAAGGGATCGACAGGGTGTTCCCCTACATAACCACCTGCGGCAGGGAGCTATTTTCCTGGGCCGATGCCCTTGACGATATACTTGAACAGTACTGGGCAGGTGCTATTATGGAAATGGCGCTGGAAGCGGCTTACGATGCCCTTCTTGCCCACCTGGACCTGGAATACCATACAGGCAGGCTTTCAGCCATGAATCCCGGTTCCCTGGCAGACTGGCCGATCAAGGGGCAGAGAGACCTATTCTCACTCCTTGGCAACAGTGAAGGCACGATCGGCGTTGAGCTTACGGAAAGCTTCCTGATGATACCGATCAAAACCACCTCCGGCATCCTGTTCCCCGCGGAGGAGGGTTTCCATAGCTGCAGCCTATGCGACAGAAAGTCATGCCCCAACAGGAGAGCCCCCTATGATGAAAGCCTCTATTCCAAAAAGTACAACATAAAAGAAAATATTGACAATCAATGACAAAGTTTGGTATAATATACGTCACACCAAGCATAATATTTTAAGTAGTCATGTATTCTCTAAGCTGACGTATTTGCATATTTGTACCCGGATGATGATCATGCAAATGACAGAGCAAGGGGGGCATTTATGGCACTGGCTGGTACGGACGCAGGAAACCATGAACTGAACGAAACCTTAACCCGCTTAGAGCAGTTGGAGAAAAACTACAATATCTTGAAGGAAAACGTATTCCACGGGCAGCAGATCTCCCAACTGGGCAGTTGGACATATGACATCAAAAGAGATGAAATGTACCGCTCCGACGGCATGTATAATATCCTGGGCTGCAAGCCAGAGGAATTGATCATTTCCTTTGAAAGCTATTACATGCATGTCCACCCTGATGATGTGGAGAAGGTAAAGCAGGCTGACAAAGCTGCCAGGGAAGGCCGGGAGTCCGACATGGAGTACCGGATCGTAACCCCGGAGGGTGAAATCAGGTACGTCCATGAGATCACAAAGATCATTTTCGATGAAAAGGGCTGCCCGGCTAAAATTGTCGGCATAATCCAGAACATCACCGAGAGGAAGCTTCTGGAGGAGGCCCTGGAGTTTCGGCGCAAGCACGATGAGCTGACAGGGCTGCCCAACAGGGAATATTTCACCGAGCATATCAACCGCCTTTGCGAAAACTCCCTGTCCATATCCGATCCCAGACCCTTTGCCGTAATGATGCTGGATCTTGACGAGTTCAAGCGTATAAACAATCTATTGGGATTTACTATCGGCGACTTGATGATCACCCAAATCTCGGCCAGGCTGGTCGACTATCTTGGAGAAACTGCCTTCATCAGCCGCTATTCCGGCGACCGGTTTGCCATCATACTCGAGCGCTTCGATTCCCTTGAGCATTGCAGCAATATAGCCCGGGGAATACTCAGCCTGTTTGACAGGACCTTCAAGCTGGGCCTGTATGAGCTTGATGCCGCTGTCAGCCTGGGAGTGAGCATATTCCCAAACGATGGGAAGACGCCGGAGGAGCTGCTCAATAACGCCGATATGGCGCTGCTGCGCGCCAAGAATGAAGGCGGGAAGCGTGTCAAGTTTTACTCAAGGGACATCAGCAGAGAAAACTTAAGGCTATATTCCCTGCGAAAGGACCTGCTCTCATCCATTGAGAAAAATCAGCTCAGGGTATACTATCAGCCAGTTGTCAGCCTGATGACAGGTGAGATACTTGCCGTTGAAGCCCTTGTCCGATGGCAGCACCCGGTATGGGGCCTTGTCTCTCCCGGGGAGTTCATTTATCTAGCTGAGGAGACCGGCTATATAATCCCCATGGGCAAATGGCTGCTGCGGGAGGTGTGCAAGAGCTACAAGAGCTGGCTGGATGAAGGGCTGCCTCGGATAAAGGTATCGGTCAACTACTCTGCCGTCCAGTTCTTCGAAAACAACTTCGTTGATAATATCAAGGCGATAATAGACGAGTACGGCCTGGATTATCATTTCCTGATAATAGAGATAACTGAGAGCATCCTACTTCAAAGGACTGAAAAGACGGTGGCTGACATCAACAGGCTTCAGACCCTGGGCATCCGGCTTGCAGTGGACGATTTCGGGACCGGCTTTTCGTCCCTTTCCTATCTTGGTGCTTTTGACATAGACATCCTGAAGATCGACGGGTCTTTCATAAGGAATGTGACATCAGGTCAAGCCAATGAGGTCATCATAAAGTCCATAATCAACATGGCTTCGGAATTGAATATCCTGCTGGTCGCTGAGGGCATAGAGACTGCAGAGCAGCACAGGCATATGGAAAAGCTGAACTGCTATGCCGGCCAGGGCTACCTGTTCGCAAGGCCTATGCCGGAGGGGGACTTCAAAGCCCTGCTCAGCCGGGGCGGAAGTATACCCTTGAGAAAATCCGGTTGATAATATGGCGGTACTGTTGTAATATCTAATTATAGCTACCGATGACATATGCTCAAAGGATGATAGGACTTGAAGAACAGAGAGCTTAGGGCGAATCTGCTCCTGCTTTTGGCAACCTTTATATGGGGCACGGCTTTCATAGCCCAAAGAGTCGTAGCGGAAAGTATCGGCTCTTTTACTTTTACGGGGATAAGATTTTTGCTGGGTGGCGTTTCCCTGCTGCCTGTCCTTTTTTTTATGGGCAAAAGGAACAGGAGGAAGGCAGCGGAAAAGGGAATGGAACCTACACAAAAGAATGCGGCCTTGAAAGAAACGGCAATATGCGGTTCCATCCTGGGCAGCCTGCTGTTTGTTGCGGCCTCCCTGCAGCAAATCGGCCTTGTGGACACAACGGCAGGCAAGGCGGCGTTCATCACGGGCTTTTACATAGTCCTTGTGCCTATCTACGGCATATTCCTGAAACAGAGGACATACAAGTGCACATGGGCGGCAGCCGCGTTTGCCATAGCCGGCCTGTACCTCCTGGGCGTCAATGATGATTTCACCGTTTCCCGGGGAGATATGCTGGTGCTTTTGGGCTCCTTCTTCTGGGCTGCCCACATCGTCCTGATACACCGGTATTCACAAAGGATCGATGCCCTTCTCTTATCCTTCGCCCAGTATATGGCATGCTCACTATTGTGCCTTACTTGCGCCTTTATTTTTGAAGATGTGACCATAGCTTCCATCAAGGCAGCGCTCATACCCATCCTTTACGGGGGAATTATGTCGGTTGGCCTTGCATACACGCTGCAGGCGCTGGGCCAGAAGGACTCCCGGCCTTCCCATGCCGCAGTGATTTTCAGCCTGGAGTCGGTTTTTGCAGCAGCCGGCGGGATGCTGGTCCTGGGAGAGACCATGGACGCCAGGGCTTATGCAGGCTGCGTGCTGATGCTGACAGGCCTGTTTGTGTCCCAGTTCGGCAGCCTGTACGGGGACAGGTTCAAGCAATTCCTAAGCCTAAAGTTTTCACAAGGCGGCAACCAGATAATGAAGCAATAAAACGAGCCGGACTTTGTGAAGTGAACCCCTTTTGTTAGACAAAAATAACTAATGAAAGGGGTCATCATAATGTCGGGAAAAAGAAAATATACCGATGAATTTAAACATGCGATAGTTATGGAGTATTTAAACGGTCATGAAGGGGGATATAAAGCGCTAGCTGCAAAATATGGAATACATAGATCTATGGTTGAAAAGTGGGTTAACCACTACAAAA
>JAKORJ010000053.1 GCA_029777885.1 Bacillota bacterium
AAATGCCCTGATCAAACAGCAGGTCGAGCTTATGAAAACCGAAAGCGTCAATCTGGAATTCACTGAGGACGCCATAGACCAGATCGCGAAAATCGCCTACATGCTGAATGAGACCAAGGAAAACATTGGTGCCAGAAGGCTGCACACCGTTATGGAGAAACTCCTGGAGGAAGTATCATATTATGCTGAGGATCTTAAAGGCCAGACGATCGTAGTAGACGAAGCCTTTGTAAAGTACAACCTCAAAGACATGATAAAAAACAACGACCTGCACAAGTATATCCTGTAGCTGCACAAAGGAGTGACAAATACGTGTCCATCATATTGCTTAACAATACAAGGCGCCTCAACAATGTCCTGCAAAATGCCGGACCTGACAGGCTGGTTTTCTCAGACCTGACCAAGGCCTTGATCGAAATCATGAAGTGCAATGTCTTTGTTATCAGCAGAAAGGGACGTGTTTTAGGCTTCAGCAAGTATCATGATGAAACCATGCTGCCCCTTAATGAGCCTGACAATGGGATCATGCACATTGACAAGTCTTTCAATGAAGCGCTGCTTGGCATCAGCGAGACCCGGGCTAATATAAAGCCCGACGAGATAAACGGTGAAGTAAGCCGGTCAGGAGACGCCATGATCACGGTCGTCCCGGTAAGGTGCAGGGAAGACAGGCTGGGCACCGTGTTATTTGAATGCCTAAGCGGAGAATTTGAAACCGAGGATCTTATCCTGGCCGAATACAGCGCTACTATAGTCGGTATGGAGATAATGCGGGCCAAATCGGATGAAATAGAAGAGGAGGCACGCAAAAAGGCCGTTGTGCAGATTGCCCTGGGGACGCTCTCATATTCTGAGCTAGAAGCCATAGAACATGTATTGGACATGCTTGAGGGGGACGAAGGCTTGCTGGTTGCCAGCAAGATTGCTGACAAATACGGTATCACGCGCTCCGTCATTGTTAATGCACTAAGGAAGTTTGAGAGTGCCGGTGTTATTGAGTCCCGGTCCCTTGGAATGAAGGGAACCCATATTAAGATATTGAACGATCATCTTATAACAGAACTGAAGAAGTTAAAATAGCTATATATGCCGGACAGTGCATAACAATGCTGGGGAGGCGGTTTCGAATGGATGACATGGAGAGGATCAAAAACCTGGTCAGGGACAAGGGATACAAGCTGACCCCTCAACGCAAGGCTACCCTGGAAACCATCCTGAAAAATACGGGAAGGCATCTTAGCACTGAAGAGATATTCTGGGAAGTTAAGAAGATCTGTCCTGATATCGGGCTGGCCACAGTCTACAGGACCATCCTGCTGTTGGATGAGCTCAATATCCTGGACAAGCACAATTTTGAGGACGGCAGGTACAGGTACGAGCTCAATCATCCCGACCAGGACCATCATCACCACCATTTGATCTGCAGTAAATGTGGCAAGGTGTTCGAAGTTGAGGAAGACCTGCTGGAGGATCTAGAACACAAGATCGAGCATAATTTCAATTTTAAAATAACCAACCATAAGGTGCAGTTTTTCGGGTATTGCAGTGAATGCCTGGAGGAAAAGGACAGTGATTAACCTCAGGGATCTATACTAGCTATTTCACATCATTCCCTTTTATATGAGCTTGAACCGCCAGTTGTTTCCCCGGTTGTTGTCCCAATGGCCGTGATCATCATGAAAGCAAAAGTTTAGTATATCATGGTCCGTTACCATGATTTCAGCATAATACCCTCTAGGTGTAAGGCGCATTTCCACCTGTCCTACATCCTTCCACATTTCTTCATCTCCGTAGCCATAATAAACGTAAAGCTTATTCTTATTGAATGATGTCAGCATTCCTTTGTATATAATGCCAAGCCTGCATTTTTTGGCAACAGGATAGGGTTTTACCGTTACTGTCCTTGACTGCCCTTTCATAAGACACGCCTTTCGCTCGCATGAGGTCATAAGTCTATTTTAGAGCACTTTCATACAGAATATTCGGTTTTTAAGTGAACATACTAAACTTAATGTTCCAAATTTTATTAGCCTTGTACTTTTTTGCACCGAAAGGATGAGATGTATGAAAGGTATTATCATGGCCGGCGGGGAAGGTTCAAGGCTCAGGCCGCTTACATGCAGCCTGCCCAAGCCGATGGTCCCGGTCGTAAATAAGCCTGTAATGTCCTACTGCGTGGAACTATTAAGACAGCACGGCATAGTTGATATAGGCGTCACCCTTCAATACCGGCCTGAAGCAGTGAAGGATTACTTCGATGATGGACGGGACTATGATGTAAATCTCAGATATTTTGTTGAAGATACACCTCTTGGCACAGCTGGTAGCGTCAAAAATGCAGAAGAATTTTTGGATGAAACCTTTATAGTGATCAGCGGGGATGCTCTGACTGATATAGACCTAAAAAAAGCAATAGATTTTCATAGAGAACGGAAAGCGGCAGCCACTCTAGTGCTAAAAAGAGTGGAGGTACCGCTCGAATACGGGGTCGTGGTTACTGATACGGAAGGGTCGATCCAAAGATTTTTGGAAAAGCCCAACTGGGGTGAGGTCTTTAGTGACACCGTAAATACAGGTATATACATACTTGAGCCCGAAGTACTCGGCTTTTTCAAGAAAGGTGAAAAGTTCGACTTCAGCAAGGACTTGTTTCCGCTGCTGCTGAAGGAAAAAATGCCGATGTACGGGTATGTTACTGACGAGTACTGGTGTGATATAGGCAATCCCATGACCTATCTCTCTGCCCACTATGATATGCTGTCAGGGTATGTGAAGCTGGATCTGGATGGCCAGCCCTCGGAAGAAGGTATTATACTTGGCAATAATGTTTCTATAGCACAAGGGGCTAGAATCGAAGGGCCATGCTATATCGGCAGTTATACCAAGGTTGAGGATAACACATATATAGGCCCTTATTCCGTGATCGGCTCCAACTGTCGAATAGGATACGGAACGAGCATCAAGAAGGGCATACTATGGGACAATGTTGTGCTCAAGGGCAACGCGGAGATCCGCGGGGCGATTTTGTGCAACAATGTGGAAGCAGGCAACAGGGTATCCGTTTTCGAAGGGGTTGTTATCGGCGAAGGCTGCGAAATCAGGGAAGGATCCACTATCAAGCCCCAGGTTAAGATATGGCCGGGCAAGACTATAGAAGAAGGCCATATCGTAAGCAGCAACGTTATCTGGGGCACCAGGTCCGGCAGGACCCTCTTTGGAAAGAACGGGATAAAAGGCTCTGTAAACACAGAGCTGACGCCTCATACTACTGCCAGGATAGGTGCTGCATACGGGGCTTACCTTGAACCTGGGAAAAGGGTGGGTATTAGCTGTGACAGCAATCAAGCAAGTAATATGGTCAAGTATAGCATGATGTCCGGACTGCTGTCAGTCGGGATAGAGATTTTTGACATGGGGCAGCTTGCTACGCCTGTATCCAGATATGCAGTAAGACACCTGCACCTGGACGGGGGTATCCAGATTTTTTCCGGGGTGGACACCAAGGAGGGTTGCCATATCTACTTTATGGACGAAAATGGCTGCAACCTGTCGCCCTCAGCCGAAAGGAAGATCGAAAACCTGTTCATCCGCGATGATTTCAAATTACAAACTGCGGAAGCTATAAAGCGGGTCCATACATTGAGTGATATCCCCATGTTCTATATCAGGTCAGTCCTAGACGATATACAAGCGGATGTGATAAGTTCAGGAAGTTACAGCATATTGCTTAAATCAGACAGCAGGCTGTGCAAATATATCATCCACCGTGTACTGACTGAATCTGGCTGCCGGATCCATATTTGCAGCGGGAATATCCAGGA
>JAKORJ010000003.1 GCA_029777885.1 Bacillota bacterium
GGCTTTTCCCCCTGTATTTTGACGGTATCTACGCCCTGGTCAAGCTTATAGAACTCATGGCTAGAGAAGGAGCATCACTAAAGGAGCTTCTGGATGGGATACCTTCCTTTCACGCCAGGGAAAGGATCGTCAATTGTCCCTGGTCGGCAAAAGGTAGGGTGATGCGGTCTATCATTGAAGAAGAAAGCAAGGCCAATAAGTCTGTAGAACTGTTTGAAGGTGTCAAGATTAGCCATGAAAAGGGGTCTGCCCTTATATTGCCTGATCCTGATGAACCTGTCTGCAGGGTATACAGTGAAGGATTTTCGGAGGAATATGCCGAAGAATTAGCATCGATATATGAAAAAAAGATAATCGAGATAAACAGTGATCACCTGGAGGCTCAAGAACAGACGCAATAGCTTATTGCTAACCTTAAACAAATAAAGTATAATGAAAATATTGGATTTTGAGCGGAAATACGTTACAAAGGAGGACTTGTTTTAGTGACATCCAAGTCAAAAACATTGAAAATAATTCCCTTGGGGGGCCTGGGCGAAATCGGCAAGAACATGACGGTATTTGAGTTCGATGAGGATATCGTCATCGTCGATTGCGGCATTAGCTTCCCCGAGGACGAGATGCTGGGCATAGACCTAGTTATACCCGATATCACATACCTTGAGAAAAACAAGGAAAAAATCAGAGGGGTCGTACTGACACATGGCCATGAGGATCATATAGGGGCTCTTCCATACCTGTTAAAACAGATCAACATACCTGTATATGGAACGAGGCTAACGCTGGGGCTGGTGGAATACAAGCTCAAGGAGCATTCCATAGATTATGCAAACCTTAACTGCATCAAGGCCGGTGAAACCATAAAACTTGGTGTTTTTTCGGTCGAGTTCATCAAGACCAGCCATTCGATCGCAGATTCCGTGGCTTTGGCCATACATACTCCGGTCGGTGTTGTGATCCATACAGGCGACTTTAAGATCGATTATACCCCAATAGACGGGGAAGTCATAGATCTGGGACGTTTCGCCAGCCTCGGCGAGAAAGGCGTATTGGCCCTGCTAGCGGATAGCACCAATGTTGAACGTCCCGGTTACACCATGTCTGAAAAGACGGTGGGTGTAACCTTTGAAAATATTTTCGCCGATGCCAAAGGCAGGATCATCGTGGCCTTGTTTGCATCAAATATCCACAGGATCCAGCAGGTCATAGATGCAGCGGAAAGGTACAACCGCAAGATCTGTGTTTCAGGCCGGAGCATGATGAATGTGGTTTCGGTGGCGGTCGAGCTGAAATATCTCCGCTTGCCGCCTGATATGTATATCGATATTGATCACATCAACAACTATGAGGATAACAAGATCGTTGTACTGACCACGGGCAGTCAGGGCGAGCCGATGTCTGCCTTAGCAAGGATGGCCTATTCAGAACACCGCAAGCTCGACATAAAGCCAGGGGATATGGTCATAATCTCAGCCACTGCCATCCCCGGCAATGAGAAGCTGGTATCCAGGATCATAAATCAGCTTTTCAAGAAAGGCGCAAATGTCATATACGAAGCGCTGGCAGACATACATGTGTCCGGCCACGCATGCCAGGAGGAGCTAAAACTCATCCACACGCTTGTCAAGCCAAAGTTTTTCATACCCGTTCACGGCGAATTCCGGCACCTGAAGCAGCACGCCATGCTGGCAGAGGCTCTGGGCATGCCAAAGGAAAACATCTTCATTTGTGAAATAGGGAATGTTTTGGAGTTTACATCCGACTCCTGCAAAGTAACGGGTACCGTGACCGCTGGCCGGGTCCTTGTTGATGGCCTCGGGATCGGCGATGTAGGCAATATAGTGCTCCGGGACAGGAAACACTTGTCCCAGGATGGGCTTATGGTCGTAGTAGTTACCATATCCAAGGACAGCTCCAGTGTCGTAGCAGGGCCCGATATCATTTCCAGAGGCTTCGTGTATGTGCGTGAAGCCGAGGACCTGATGGAAGAAGCTCGCGATCTTGTAGTCAAAATCCTGGAAGAACATGAAGAGAAGAAAATAATGGACTGGAATTCGATCAAGGTAAGCATAAAGGATGAGCTGCGGGACTTCCTCTACGAAAAAACGAAGCGCAAGCCGATGATACTACCGGTCATTATGGAGATTTAACTCCGGCTATAAGCGGTACTGTTATTTCAGTACCGCTTTAATATTAAGTCCATATAAAGGCGGACCGGACAGAAGTGCTGCATAAGCCTGAAATATTCTGCCATCAGCCTTATACTTGCCAAATATTATGCAAGAATATATAATAGTACTATTAGAACATATGCATATCCATAGGGGAGGTCGCTGATGCCGGATTTAGCAGCAAAAAGCAATAAGGCATCTGGCGCGGGCAGCAACAAAATGCTGAAAAAGATACTGCGCCAGCTGCTGGTATATCTTATAAGCCTGTCAATAGTAGTGGGCACAGTATCATTTACTGTCTCATTTGTATACAACAGATATATAAAGCCTGTTGACCCTAACGACCATACGCTCATCAAGGTAGAAGTACCGATGGGTTCATCTATAGATGACATAGCCGAGATACTGTACGAAAACGGCCTGATACGCAGCACGGGTGTGTTCAAGATCATGGTCGACCTGTCAAACAAGGCCAACAAGATGCAGGCCGGCAAGTATGAACTGTCAAAAAGCATGACAATCGATGAGATGATCGATAAGCTCATGACCGGCAAGGTTTCGGTGACTACAGTCAAGATCACGATCCGCGAAGGAGATACCCTTAGGAAAATAGCCCAGAGGCTTGAAAGTGAATATAACCTGGATTTCACCCAGGAGGAATTTTTAAAAGCAGCCAAGGATATAGATGACTTTGTAGATGATTATCCCATTCTGAAAAATATACCTAAAGAGCGTTACGAGCAGGAATTCCCACTCGAGGGCTATTTGTTCCCCGAGACCTACTATGTCTTTGCCGACAGCACTCCGAAACAGGTCATCAGAAAAATGCTGGCAGAGTTCGAATACCGTTTCAATGATGATATGAGGGATAAAGCCGAAGCACTTGGGATGTCTATAGATGATGTAGTGACACTGGCTTCGGTTATCCAAAGCGAAGGCATAAACGAAGAATTCGCAAAGATATCAGCCGTCTTCCACAACAGGCTCAAAATTGGGATGAAGCTTGAATCATGCGCAACTGTAGGCTATGCCCTGAACAAGGTCATTAAGCAGTTCAATATAACAGCCGAGGACAAAAAGGTAGAATCCCTGTACAATACTTATAAATACAGCGGACTTCCGATAGGACCGATCTCATCGCCTGGGGAAGATGCCCTTCTGGCTGCCCTTAACCCTTATGAGGAGTTTATGGATGCAAAGAAGCCGATGCTTTACTTTGTGCTCATGGATCCTGAAAAAGGCCTGCATGCATTCAACAGCAACTATGAAGACCACATAAGGGATACGAACAAGTACAGCAAGCTTTGGAAATAATAAAAGCCTTATTTAGCTTTAGGACGAATTATTTGCTTTATCCGGCTCACTCTAATAGCAGTGAGCCGTGATTTTTAAGAAGGATAGCTTGGCATGGATGCTATAAACAGGACTTATATAGAAGAATACCTAAGGAAGATGGCCGCTTACCCCTGTAGCGAAGTAATGAAGGCCATGCGCAGGTCGGCCGAGCAGGAAGGTATACCTATACTGAGACCTGCTGCGGCTTCTCTTCTGGATGTCCTTGTACGGGCAGTCAAACCGCTTGTCGCGTTGGAAATCGGCACGTCGATCGGTTTTTCCAGCCTGGTCATTCTAAATGCCATGCCACACGAAGGCCGGCTGGTGACCGTAGACTCGGATGAAGACCGTATCAAACAAGCCCGGAGCAATTTTGCAGCTGAAGGTATCCTGGACCGCGTTACTTTGATAAACAAGGATGCGGGGGAAGTATTGCATTATCTATCGGATCCTTTTGATTTTATCTTTTTAGATGGGCCAAAGGCCCAGTATATCAACTATCTGCCGGATTGTGTGCGGCTGCTGAAGGCAGGCGGCATGCTGGTAAGTGATGATGTTTTGTTCTATGGGATGGTAGCAGACAATGCCCTGGTCAGGCGGCGCAAGATAACCATTGTGAAGCGAATGAGGAAGTTTCTAAACGCCCTCATGGCCCAGCCCGGGCTCCATACAACTATAGTTCCTATCGGCGATGGGATGTCAGTAAGTATTAAGGAGGCAGACAGATAAATGAAGAGACCTGAGCTTCTCGCACCGGGCGGGAACCTGGAAAGGCTTAAAATGGCAATTGCCTATGGTGCGGATGCTGTTTATATAGGCGGTAGGCAGTACGGATTACGGGCCTTTGCGGAAAATTTCTCCGGTGATGAGATGGAAGAAAGCGTGAAATATGCCCATGGGCATGGTAAGCGGATCTATGTGACCATGAACATATTCCCCCGCAATCAGGATTTTATTGGCATGGAGGAGTACATCCGATTCCTTGAGAAAATAGGTGTGGATGCGATTATAATATCCGATCCGGGCATATTGGAGTTGGTAAAGAGTACTGCCCCGGATATGGAGATACATTTGAGCACCCAGGCCAACAACACAAACTGGCGCAGTGCATGCTTTTGGCATAAGCAGGGTGTTAAACGAATAATCCTGGCGCGCGAACTTTCACTCGAAGAGATAAGGGAGATAAGGGAACGGACACCGGATACGCTTGAACTTGAAGCCTTTATACACGGCGCCATGTGCATGTCCTACTCCGGCAGGTGCACCATCAGCAACTATCTGACAGGCCGGGATGCCAACAGGGGGGAATGCGCACAGCCCTGCAGGTGGAAATACTATGTCGTGGAGGAAAAAAGGCCGGGAGAGTATATGCCTATCGTTGAGGATGACAGAGGTACTTATTTGTTCAATTCCAAGGACCTTTGCATGATAGAACATATACCCGAGCTCGTGGGATCGGGACTGTCCAGCTTTAAAATCGAGGGCCGGATGAAAAGCAGCTATTATGCAGCTGTTACGGTTGCAGCTTACAGAAGGGAGCTGGATAGGTATTTCAGCGATCCCAAGGCCTATGTATATGACGGGAAAAGCATGGAAGAACTGAACAAGGCAAGCCACCGTCCCTTTACCACAGGCTTCTATTTCAATAAAAACAGCAATTCCTATACAGAACAAGGAACCAGCAACTATATCAGGAACTACGATTTTGTCGGACTCTATCTTGATTATGTTGCGGATAGGAAGCTGATGCTAGTAGAGCAAAGGAACTCCTTTGCTATCGGCGATGAACTGGAGATCTTGCAGCCCGGCGAGGAATTTTTCATGTATGAAGTCAAAGATATGTATGATGAAGAGCTGAACCCGATTTCAGTAGCGCCCCATGCTCAGCAAAAGGTCTATCTACCCATGGATAAAAGACTGAAAGACTGGACCATATTGCGGCGCAGGAAATAAATGGGCAAACACCCGGTAAGGTAAGGCAACCCCTTGCAGATATACCAAAGATATATTTGTAAGGGGTTTTTCTTTTAAACACATGCATATGTCCTTAAATATTTAGAGTATACACCATATTGACCATTGAAACATATAATAATAAGCAGGATTTTTTTGGAGGTGGCTCGATGATAGAAATTTCAACGGGTCTGATGGTTCTTATCAGATATCTGTTCTTTTTGGCTCACATAACAGGCAGCAATTCCTTTCCGCAACCCTTAAGCCCTGAAGAGGAAGCCTATCACCTTAAAAGACTTGCTGAGGGACACGAAGATTCTAAAAACATACTCATCGAGCACAATCTCAGGCTGGTCGCTCATATAGTAAAAAAATACAACAATACCGGGAAGGACATTGATGACCTGATTTCAATCGGTACTATCGGCTTGATAAAAGCAATATTGACATACAAATCGGACAAAAAGACCCGGTTGGCAACCTATGCTGCCCGCTGCATAGACAATGAGATATTGATGACGATCAGAGCAGGCAAGAAAAACAAGGGTGAGGTATCCTTGCAGGACCCAATTGGAATAGACAAGGAAGGCAATGAGATCACCCTTACAGATATCCTTGGCACGGATCCTGATTCGGTAACGGATGAAGTAGAGCTTAAGCTTCAGATAAAAAAGCTGTATAACAAAATGAACACGGTACTGAAAAAGCGTGAGCAAATAGTATTGCAGATGCGGTACGGCCTGCTGAACGGCAGGAGCCGGACCCAGAGGGAGATCGCGCAAATGCTGGGCATTTCCAGGTCATATGTCTCCAGGATAGAAAAAAGAGCTATCATGAAGCTAAGTAAGGAGTTCAACCCCGACGGATCATGGCACGGGGACGATAAAAAACTGTGCGGGCTGGATTGATCGGCCCGCTGCCTGTTTTATAGTGTTATATTGACATGGAAATAATCTTTATATAAGATATACAGGAAAGATTTAGCCTAAGGGGAATACGAATGCTAAAAGCCTTAAAACCAAACCTTCAACTGGCCTCGATCCACGATATTGACCTTATCAAGCTTTGGCACCTTGGCTATCGGAATATTATAATAGATGTAGACAATACCATAACAGCATGGAACCGGCATCAGGCCGGAGAAGAGGTTGTAAAATGGTTTAACAAGGCCAGGGATCTGGGCTTTGGTATCTGCCTGTTGTCAAACAACAGCCAGTCGACCATAGCAGGATTAGCGTCTGAGCTGGGGGTATTGGTCTCCCCAAAAAGCGGTAAACCGTTCAGCAGGGCTTTTAAGAGCGCCCTCTCGGCCCTGTCGGCTACCGCAGAAAATACAGTGGTTATCGGAGACCAGATATTCACAGACATCCTTGGCGGCAAGCGGGCAGGCATGTATACGATCCTGGTCGATCCGATAGATAAAAAGGAATTCATAGGGACCAGGCTGATGAGGCTGCTGGAAAAAGTCATAGCAGGAAGAAAATGAGTGCAGCAAACGATAAGACAGAGATCAGTATCGGGTTTGAGAAATCGATAATCCTGATCGGCTTTATGGGTACGGGCAAGACGACAGTGGGCAGGATCCTGGCCGACAGATTAAGTATGCCTTTCTACGATACGGACAAGCTGATCGAGGATTGTGAAGGGGCAAGTATCAGCCATATCTTCAGGACAAAGGGCGAAACCTATTTCAGAAGTCTGGAAACCCAGGTGCTGACTGAAGTACTGGTAGGGGAAAGGAAAGTACTGGCGACAGGCGGCGGTATCGTCCTTGACAGTTACAACATGAGCCTGATGAAATCAAGGGGTGTGGTAGTCGCTTTGACTGCCAGCCTGGATACGATAAAGGCGAGGCTTGAAAGCTTTTCAGGCAGACCCCTGGTAGATGGTCCTGCCTTCGAGGAAAACCTGAAGCGGTTATATGAAAGCAGGGCTGGGCTTTACGAGGGTGCCCATATCAGGATAACGGTAGACAATAAAGTCCCATATGAAATAGCAGATGAGATTATTTATAAAATCTCTCTATTCAACCAATATAATATATGGTAATATGTACTGTGTATTTGACAGGAGCTATTGTTTATGAAGATTCTGATGTTGAACGGACCGAATTTGAACCTGCTGGGCAGGAGAGAACCGGCGGTATACGGTCAGACCACCTTGCATGAGCTCGAAAGTGGGCTTGCCGATTACGCTGAAAGGCTCGGCATAAAGCTTGACAGCCTTCAGTCTAATTCGGAGAGCGAGCTTATAGATGCGATCCATAAGGCGGCAGACTTCTACGACGGCATCATATTAAACGCCGGCGCCCTAACCCATTACAGCTATGCCCTGCGTGATGCGATAAGCGCGACAGCGATGCCCGTCATTGAAGTACATATATCGAACATCTATAGCAGAGAGCATTTCAGACATACTTCAGTGATTTCGCCTGTTTGCATCGGGCAGATAACCGGGCTGGGGATCCATGGATACTATCTGGCCTTAGATTATTTTAAAAGAACGATTGGGGATTAACCAGGAGGCATATTATATGACAAGCAATCTGGACAAACTAAGACAGCTGATGGAGGAAAATGCGATAGATGCCGTAATAATATCCGAGGACAGGAATAAGCGATACTATTCAGGCTATACAGGCACAGATGCATACTTGCTCATATTGGCTGAAAGCAGGTTTCTGATCACCGATTTCAGGTATATAGAGCAGGCTAAGGCCCAGTGTCCGGGATACGAGATAATCGAAGCTTTTGGCCAGAAGGCATATGAATTTATCAAGCAGACATGTGAAGAAACCGGTGCAAAACGCATCTGGTTTGAAGACGACACACTGACCTTCAAGGAGTATACAGATATAAAAGCAGCACTGGATCCCCTTGAGTTGGTTCCAGACAGCGGCAGTATTGCAAAGCCCAGGATTTTAAAAACACCAAAGGAAGTAAACAATATAAGAAAGGCCGCTAAACTGGCTGATAAAGGGTTTTTGCATATCCTGGACTTTATCCGCCCGGGTGTGACCGAAAGGGAAATAGCCCTGGAGCTCGAGTTTTTCCTCCGGGAAAACGGGAGCGAAGGCCTGGCATTCCCGATAATAGCTGCTTCTGGCCCAAACGGGGCTCTCCCCCATGCGGAGCCGACCGATGACAAGCTGGAATATGGCACCCTCATAACCCTTGACTTCGGCTGCGTAGTCAATGGCTATTGCTCCGACATGACAAGGACCGTCGCGCTGGGTGAGCCACCGGAAAAGCTAAAGGAAGTCTATCATATAGTGTTGGAAGCGCAGAAAAGAGCATTGGATTTCCTCAAACCCGGCATCAGTGGTATCGAAGCTGACAAGCAGGCCAGAGACCATATATTTTCCCATGGATATGGAGATTATTTTGGCCATGGTCTTGGCCATGGAGTAGGGCTCAATGTGCATGAGGCCCCAAGGCTCTCGCCAAGGGGTGAGACCATACTGGAGCCTGGCATGGTTGTATCGGTCGAGCCGGGCATATACCTGCCGGGGCTTGGCGGCGTCAGGATAGAGGATCTGGTTGTCATCACGGAAAATGGATTTGACAACCTGGTATCATCAAGAAAGGATCTAATAATTTTATAATCTTTACATAGAAAGATGAAAGCGAGGTATATTATATGATTTCTGCAGGCGATTTCAGAAAAGGCCTTACTGTTGAAATGGACAATTCAGTTTATGTAATAGTCGATTTTCAACATGTAAAACCAGGCAAAGGATCCCCCTTTGTACGCACCAGGATGAAAAACATCATTACAGGAGGCGTTATCGAGAAGACCTTCAGTCCCACCGAAAAGCTTCCCAAAGCCCATGTGGAGACCAAGGAAATGCAGTATCTGTATAATGACGGAGAGCTCTACTATTTCATGGATCTGGAGACCTATGAGCAGATACCCCTCAATCATTCCCAGGTCGAAGACGCAATAATGTATGTCAAGGAGAACTCCAACGTCACTATAAAATTCTTCAAGGGTGAAGCCTTCTCCGTTGAACCTCCGAACTTCGTCGAGCTCGTGGTCACCGATACTGAACCGGGATTCAAAGGCGATACAGCCACAGGCGGAAGCAAGCCCGCCACCCTTGAGACAGGGGCTGTCATACAGGTGCCGCTGTTTGTGAACATAGGCGACACCATCCGGGTAGACACGAGGACCGGCGAGTATATGGAAAGGATTTAAAGGGCATAATTGTTGTGATAGGCAATATATGATAAGGAGGTTAGCAGGAATGTATGACCTTGGCGAAAAGGTATCCTATCTCAGAGGCTTGATAGAAGGGATGGGGTATAAGGAGGATTCCAATGAAGGAAGAATATACCTGGGCATAGTCGATATACTCCAGGAAATGGCAGATGCTATAGCCGAGCTTGAAACATCCCAGTCCGAGTTGAATGAATATGTCGAGGCCCTTGATGAAGACCTGACTGATGTTGAAGACGAGGTATTCGGTACCGGTGGCGATGATGAAGATGATGAAGAAGGGGATTACAGGTACATAGAAGTCGAGTGTCCTCATTGCCATGATACCGTATACTTTGATGAAGAGATATTCGATGAGGATGATGATATCGTTTGTCCTACCTGCAACAAAGTCATATATTCATCGGAGGCAGACGAGGAAGACGACACAGAAGAAGACGAAAGTTGAATATCTGATCCTTAAAGGACCTAGGCTCCGGTTTTTGACCGGAGTTTTTTATTTGGTGTGATAATCGGAACAAGCACTTCATAAACATTAGTATAAAAGGAGGACGAGTCTTGATATGCTAACTGCACTGAAAGGATCCGCGTTCGAATGGCAGAAGCCGGTCCTTGAAACCCTGCCGATCCATATAAAGGCAATGATCGAAGCTCTTCCCAATCCTGTGCTAAAAGACCTTGAGGAGATCAGGGTGCGTGAAAACAGGCCTCTCATGGTCTGCAGTCGTGGCAGGGACTATTTTGTAAATAAAGAAGGCAGATTGGTGCAGACCGCTGATGCCTCCTATATAGTGACCCATGATGATACCAAATGCATACTTCAGCTAATATCCGATTATTCCATCTATGCCTTTGATGAGGAGATCAAAAACGGATACATCACGCTAAAGGGCGGACACAGGGTGGGAATGGCCGGCAAGGCAGTATTAGAAAACGGGAAAATTAAAACACTGAATTATATAAACTCATTCAACATCAGGATCTCGAGAGAGGTTATCGGGGCAGCGGATAAAGCAATGAAATATATAACCTGCGAAAACCAGGTTTTCCATACCCTCATTCTTTCACCTCCACAAATGGGCAAGACCACCCTGCTGCGGGATGTTGCAAGAAAGCTGAGCGACGGCTTCCCGGGGTTTAGGGGCGTAAAGGTGGTTATAGTAGACGAGCGCTCAGAAATAGCAGGCTGCTTCCGCGGCATCCCCCAAAGGCAGGTTGGTGTCAGGACGGATGTATTGGACGGCTGCCCAAAGGCACTAGGGATCATGATGGCTATCCGCTCCTTGTCTCCAAGAGTCATAATCACGGACGAAATAGGAAGGCCTGAAGATGCGACTGCTGTTGAAGAAGCTTTGAATGCAGGAATAAAAATCATTGCCTCAGCCCATGCCTCAGACCTTTCGGATGCATTGACCAGGCCGTTTTTGTCAGGCTTGCTGTCCAAAAAAATCTTCGAAAGGATCATAGTATTGGGAAACTCTCTAGGCGTAGGGACTATGGAGAAGATATATGACAGCGACTTGTGCACCCGGCTCTTGGGAAATCCGGTACGGTAGATGAAAGGGTGAGTTGATCATAATGTACGTTAAGCTTGTTACCAGCAGTATCATAGTCGGCTGCTCCACACTTATAGGCTTTGAGTTTGCTAAAAAGCATATCCTGCGGACGAGGCAGTTAAGGGAGTTGCAGGGGGCGCTGTCCAGGCTGGAATCGGAGATATTGCACTACGCGACGCCCCTGCCGGAAGCACTGGCCAGGATAGGTACTTCTACAGGGGGAGTCATAGGAGACCTATTTTCCCATACAGGGTACCTGCTTTCGGAAAAACGAAATTTATTGGCATCACAAGCCTGGAGGCAATCGCTTGATAGGTTGAAGGACCGACTGTGCATAAACGAAGAGGAATACGATATCCTATACAGATTTGGAGATCAGCTTGGCGGCGGCGATAAAGAAGGCCAGTCCAAATATATAAGGCTGACCCTGACACAGTTGTACCAACAGGAAATCAAAGCTCAGGAATGTAGGCAGAAATATGAACGAATGTATAAGAGTCTAGGACTGCTGGGCGGTATAGCGCTGGCAGTATTACTTCTTTGATGGAGGTACAAGTAGATGAATGTCGATATCATTTTCAAGATTGCTGCCGTGGGCATACTGATAGCCGTCATAAACCAGGTCCTGTCAAAAGCCGGCCGGGACGAAATAGCCATGATGACTACCCTGGCGGGGATAATCGTCGTTCTTCTTATGGTCATCAATATGATTAGCCAACTGTTTAACAGCGTAAAGTCCATATTCAGGTTTTATTGATACGGACAAGAGAGGTGTATTGGATGAACATCATCCAGGTTGTAGTAATTGGCTTAACCGCAGCGGTATTGGCTGTAATCATAAAGCAGCAACGGCAGGATATTGGATTGCTTATATCGCTGGCGGCAGGCACGATCATTTTTCTTATGGTTTTAAGCAATGTAAACGCCGTAGTGGAAGCCGTAAACAACATGGTCAACAAATCCAACCTGGATACGGTTTATGTAACAACGGTTTTAAAAGTAATAGGAATAGCCTATATCGCAGAATTCGGATCACAAATATGCAAGGATGCAGGGGAAACTGCCATAGCTTCCAAAATCGAAATGGGCGGCAAAATCCTTATAATGATCCTTGCCCTTCCCATCCTGACAGCTTTGTTGGAAGTCATCACCAAAATACTTCCATAGGAGATAAACACATGAAAAAAATGCTTGGAGTCCTGGTATTGGTGCTGGTTCTGGTGGCTGCACCTGCGCGAGCGGCCAATAATGGGGTTGAAACCGGCAAAAGCGATGACCTGTATAAGGAACTTGAAGCCATGGTGAGTGAGCAGCTGGACAGCATCGATACAAGTGATTGGGAGCAATATCTCAGATACATAGAAGAAAGCGGCTCGCGTATAACCAAGGGCAAGTCCGCCCATGAGGTGATCGCCGGTCTGCTCAAGGGCACCTATGCAGTCGACATAGGCGAAATCTTCCAGGAGATCACCATGGCCTTCTTCAGTGATCTTTCATCCAACCTGGTACTGCTGGCTAAGATAATAGTCCTGGCTATTATATGCAGCATATTCAATAACATGAAGAGCTCCTTCAGCAATGAGTCCGTCGGTGAAATCGGATACTTCGTATGCTACAGCGTGGCAGTGATATTAATCGTGCAAAGCCTTATCAATATACTGACGGTTGGCAGAGAAGGCATAGACATGATGGTTGGTTTCATGCAGACCTTGTTCCCCATGCTGATAGCCATGCTGGCGGCGATGGGAAACCTGGCCACCTCTGCATTGCTACAGCCGGCAGTAGGTCTGATGGTAGGCACGGTGGGGACCTTGCTCAAGAATACGATGATACCGCTTATCTCCTTGTCTGCTGTCATTACCCTGATGAACAATGTGAGCGATAAGATCAGGCTGGATAAGCTGGGAAAACTGCTGAAGAACCTGTGCGTTTGGATACTTACCGGCACCTTTACAATATTCATAGGGGTTTTGACCATACAGGGCGCTATGACAGCATCCTTTGACGGTATATCCGTCCGAACGGCCAAATTTGCGATCGATGCCTTTGTGCCCATAATGGGCAAGTTGTTTTCACAGACGGTAGATACCGTGGTGAGCTGCTCCCTGCTCGTGAAAAACGCAGTCGGGGTGGCCGGGCTTATAATAATCGGAATGCTTTGTCTTATACCGGCACTGAAGATACTTGCACTGCTGCTGACATTCAAGCTCTCAAGCGCCTTGCTGGAGCCTGTCACTGACAAACGGGTGGTTGAATGCCTAAATGATATGGGCAATATTTTGGTAGTTCTGTTTGTCTCGGTAGTCGGTATCGCAATCATGTTCTACCTGGCTGTATCGCTGATCATAGGGACCGGTAATGTTTCAGCAATGCTGAGGTGAGGTGGTATAATGCTGGCATTGCTCAAAGGGTGGGCATTCAATATCGTAGCTGTTGTGATCCTGGCGGTTCTGGTTGACATAATACTTCCAAGCAACAGCTTTAAAAAGTATACAGGATTTGTTTTCGGACTAATTCTTATCATAGTTATGCTGCAACCTGTACTACAGATATTGGGACGGTCAGAAGAACTCATAAGATCAGTCATCAGCAATGCGGCAGCCATGGAAAATGAAGCAGTCAAGAATCAGGCTGAAATCTTTGGCGGCATGCAGGATGATCAAATTATGGAAATTTATAAGAAAAACATGGAATCAAGTATAGCCGTTGCAATTAACAGTGCTTTTGACCTGACAGATACGTCGGTATCGATAACATTCAGGCAAAGAAACGATGGCTTTGACCCCTCCGGCATAGATAGGCTGGATATAGAAACCAGCCTGAGATCGGCCAGCAAAGGCGTAAAGCCCGTTATAATAAACATCGGCGGAAGTGTTCAAAACAGAGATGCCTTGAGCGAGGAGCATATGAAAGAAAGCATCAGGAACCTGATGTCTGAAATATATGGGATCGAAACAGACAGGATATTTATCAAATTCAATTGAGCGGGAGTGATCAATAATGGAAACACTTAGTCTGAAGAAAATATACGCGAAATTGAAAAAAGTTAAAAATATTGAGTATTTTATCTTGATCCTTGCAATAGCAATAGTAGTAAGCATGCTTGGCAGCTTTTTCAGAACAGATGGTAACGATGGTGCTGCACCTGTCGATCAAAGAAATGTAGCAGACGATACGGCCGGCAAGAGCGCCAGCGGCATTTATGAAAAGGAAGAACGCTTGAAAAAGGTGCTTTCGGCTATTAAAGGTGCAGGTGAAGTCGAGGTGATGATCTCGTACAAGTCAAGCAAGGAAATAATCCCTGCAATGAATACCGTTGAATCCCATACCCAGACAGAAGAAACGGACAGCAACGGAGGTGTCAGAAAAATAACCCAGACAGACACCAATACACAGCCAGTCAGCCTGAGCACTCAAAGCGGTACTCAACCTCTGATAACCAAGGAAATTGAGCCTGAGATACAGGGCGTAATAGTAGTTGCAGAAGGGGCAGATGATTTCAGGGTAAAGATCGAGCTGCTCAATGCGGTACAGACTGTGCTTGGCCTTAAGGCAAACCAGGTAGAGGTATTTGATATGGAAGATAAAAACTGAGGAGGGTGATAAAAGTGGTGGTGATAAAGAAAAAAAGCCTGATAATCGGCCTGCTGGTGATACTGCTGATAATCACCGGATACTTGAATTTTGCCTTCAATAATGGCAGCCTGATGCCTGCCGGCAATACAAACGGAACAAAAGGCAGTTCGGACAAACCGGGCGGGAATGTTACTGTAACTGATCCGAATAAAAATAACGGCAAAACCGGCGATGATTCAAAAGAAACATCAAGCTCAAGGTTTTTCATAGACTACAGGTTTGAAAGGGAGCATAATAGGAATAAAGAGATAGAGTACATAAACAGCATATTGGATTACCCTGATTCAGACCATGAGATCATCAAAGAAGCCCAGGCGCAGCTTTTGGAACTCACATCCAACATGGAAGCTGAGGCTGTGATTGAAAACCTCATCAAGGCTAAGGGCTTTAGGGACGCTATTGCAATAATGCATAAGAATAACGTCAACATAATCGTAGATAAAGCTGAGCTGTCAGCAGATGAAGTGGCTCAGATCCTGGAGATAGTAAAACGTCATTCGGATTTTTCTACGGACAACATTGTTATCATACCTAAGAGCTGACCTAGAACATCTTTTTTTCTTTAGACCTGAAGTTTACAGACCATGAAAAAAACCTAGATATATTTGTAAGTATCTTTTTTTTCTGATATAATAGCGTTGATAAAGGAGCTTGTATTTTCTGTGCAAAGCTGTCAGGGAGGTGAAATAGATGTCGCAACCATTGCAAACTTCCGGAGATGATTATGGCAAAATAACATTCGCCAATGAAGTAGTGGCAATAATCGCCGGACTCGCTGCATCAGAGATCGAAGGTGTAGCAGCTATGAGCGGCGGTATCGCAGGTGGTATAGTAGAAAAGCTGGGCAGGAAAAACCTATCAAAGGGTGTAAAAGTAGAAGTCGGCGAGAAGGATACGGCTATAGACCTTTACATAATTGTGGAATACGGGGCTCGTATTCCCGATATAGCCTGGAAGATACAGGAGAATGTCAAAAAAGCAGTAGAGAACATGACAGGTTTGAACGTAGTAGAAGTCAACATCCATGTACAAGGTGTGAATTTCGAAAAGGACCCCAAAAAAATAGATACACAGGCTAAAACAAGGTGATTCAAACGACCCTCTGACCTGGCTCAGAGGGTTATTTTGAATATCCGATAACATTACAATATACAAAGGAGTAGTAAGAATATGAGGCTGTTTGATCGTGTATTGCTTGCACTATACACTTTTACGATTTTTGTGCTAGCCCTATGTCTGCTTGGGATCTCAATAGGTTTGAT
Source organism: Bacillota bacterium (assembly GCA_029777885.1). Lineage (GTDB taxonomy): Bacteria > Bacillota > Clostridia > Caldicoprobacterales > DTU083 > JAKORJ01. The sequence continues at coordinate 16,132 of JAKORJ010000003.1, forward strand.
AACTCTGGATGATATAGTAGAAAGCATAAACAGCGTAACCTATGGCTTCACCTTTATACTGGTCACCGCAGGTACGGCGCTTATATTCATCATTGTAAGTCTAAGGCTCTTTATCGCAGGCCTGGTCGGAAGGAAACCCGCCAGTTCCCTGCTTAAGGAAACTGAAATAGGCTCGATACGCGTATCCGTCAATACCCTAGACGCGCTTGCTCAAAAGGCAGTTCGCTCTTTCAATGAAATAAAGGATGTAAAAACCTTTATCCTGATAGAGGATGCTGGTATACGCGTCCGCCTCAAGGTCAATATCATGCCCGAGGTAAAAATGCCGGAACTGACCCAGACCATACAGGCAAAGGTAAAGGAGTATATCGAGGAATACTCAGGAATACTGGTTAAAGCAGTACATATCTACGTTGACAACCAATTGTCCACAGCTAAGAGCCGCGTCGAATAAGGAGGAGCAGCAATGACCCTTAGAGAAATTGTTGTATCCTGTTTCACAAACCATAGAGGAAAAACGATCGGGATTATATGCGGCCTGCTGTTCGGCATATTTGTATTGCTTATAGGCTTTTTCAGAAGCCTCTTCCTTGCAGTCTGCATCGGAGTCGGCTATTGGATCGGCCGCATGTATGACAGGCAGGAGAGCTTTATGGCTTTTTTGGACAAGATATTACCAAACGGGCTGCGTAAATAATACCAACGCACAACACAGGAGGACAGAAAAAACATAATGGCAAGAAGACCCGCAAGAGAAGCAGCAATGAAGCTGTTGTACCAAAGGGAGTTTTCCGAAGAGTACGATCAAGATCTGCTCGATAACTTAAAAACTGAATTAGTATTGAACAAGCGTGATATGGAATATATCCACGACATCCTCGAAGGTTGTATCAGGCACAGGACAGAGATAGACAGCATCATAAAGGAAAGATCAAAAGGCTGGAGATTTGATCGGCTGTCTAAGGTCGACCTTTCGATTTTAAGGCTGGCTCTGTACGAGATCCTGTATCGTGACGACATACCAGAAAGTGTTTCCGTTAATGAGGGAGTCGAGCTGGCTAAAAAATACGGCAACGAGAAATCCGGTTCATTTGTAAACGGCGTATTAGGCTATTACTTGCGTTCTTACAAGTGCACCCCTGATTCGGAGTGAACTCATGAAATTCATACTGGGCATCGATACCAGCTGCTACACTACCTCGATAGCTTGTGTGTCACTAGACGGAGAGCTGCTGCTTAGCAAGCAAAAGCTGCTCCCTGTGCCTGAAGGCGCAAGAGGGCTGCAGCAGTCAAGCGCAGTGTTCGCACATTTGAAAAACCTGCCTGAGCTGTCGGCTTGTCTGCGTAGCAGCCTTCCTGACGGAGAATTGGCTGCGGTTTGCGCCAGTGTGAAACCACGCCCCTATAGTGACTCATATATGCCGGTATTCGTGGTGGCGGAGAGCCTTGGCGCTGTGATTGCCAACCTGACAGGCGTGCCTTTTTATACAACCACTCATCAGGAAAACCATATAATGGCTGGGCTATATACATGCGGTTGGATGCAAAATGACCGACATTTCCTAGCCTTGCACTTGTCCGGAGGCACGACTGAGCTTTTGGAAGTACGGTCGCGTCCAACAGGCTTTGATATAAACCTGATAGGGTCTACACAGGATCTGCATGCGGGACAATTTGTCGACAGGATAGGAGTGGCTCTGGGGCTTGGCTTTCCTTCAGGTCCACACTTGGAAGCCCTAGCGAAAATGACTGATAAACCTGTCGACATCCCATATTATGTCAAGGATCTGACTGTCAGTTTTTCCGGATCCGAATCCCACGCCCAAAGGCTTATTGACCAAAATGCTGATAAGTCCTGCATTGCACGTGGTGTATACCAGGCATTGACAAAGACTATCTACAAGTGGCTCATAAATGCTGTCGACAAAGGATATCCTGCCACAGTGCTGCTTGTAGGAGGCGTTTCATCGAGCATGCTGCTGCGCAAAGAGCTGCAGGATCAAGTAAAAAAGACAGGAAGGGAAATATCACTTTTTTTTGCGGATCCCTTGCTGTCAAAGGACAACGCTGTCGGTACTGCTTACTTGGGGTTAAAGGCATATATACATAGCAAAGCTAAGCCTGCACAGGCCTGGTAAAAATAAACCTATACACGAGGAGGAGAAATCATGTCTGCTCGAATAATAGATGGAAAAGCCTTGTCTCAAAAGATATTGGATTCAGTGAAGCAGGAAGTCGAAAGCCTGTCAAAGTCGGGCAAGCCAATACCCGGGCTTACCGTCATTTTAGTAGGCAAGGACCCGGCTTCAAAGATATATGTGAGAAACAAGGAGCGGGCCTGCCAGGCTGTAGGCATCGATTCCAATATCATCACCCTGGAAGAAAAGACATCAGAAGAAGAACTTTTATATATCATTGATACATTGAACAATGACGACAAGGTACATGGTATCCTGGTACAGCTTCCTTTGCCGCCTCACATCAACGAATGCAAGGTCATCGAAGCCATAAGCCCGAGCAAGGATGTTGACGGTTTCCACCCCATCAACCGCGGAAGACTGCTTACAGGCGAAGATTGCCTAGAGCCTTGCACACCAAAGGGTATAATCCACCTTATCAAAAGCACAGGTGTAGATATAACAGGCAAGCATGCAGTAGTAATCGGCAGAAGCAACAATGTCGGAAAACCTGCTGCCCTTATGCTCTTAAGAAACAATGCAACCGTAACGGTAGCCCACACCAGGACGCTTGATCTCCCTTCTGTTGCAAGCACAGCCGACATTCTGGTGGTAGCGGCCGGCAGGTCTCACCTGGTGGATGAAACCTTTATCAAGGAAGGCGCTATAGTCATAGATGTCGGGATCAGCAGAGTCGATGGAAGGATCTCCGGTGACGTGGACTTTGAAAAAGTAAAGGAGAGAGCCGGCTTTATAACCCCGGTACCGGGAGGAGTAGGGCCGATGACAGTAGCTACCCTTATGGAAAACACGCTTAAAGCAGCGAAGGGGACTATATGCAAGACTTCATAATCACGGTCCACCAACTGAATGAGTATGTAAGGTCGATCATAGCACGCGACCCGCTTCTGCAGCAGGTCAAGGTCAGAGGTGAGATCTCCAATTTCAAGTTTCATTCCTCCGGCCATATGTACTTTTCATTGAAGGATGAAAAAGCCAGGATCCAATGCGTCTTTTTCCGTCAAAGCAACACCGGGCTCAAGTTCTTGCCCAAGGATGGGATGCGGGTCATAGCAAGCGGATATATTTCCCTATATACAAAGGATGGCCAGTATCAGCTATATGTAAATGAGCTTCAGCCTGACGGCCTCGGGGAACTCTACCTGGCTTTTGAAGCCTTGAAAAGGAAACTCAGGGAAGAAGGCTTATTTAATCCTGAGCACAAAAAACCCCTGCCCTTGCTCCCTGGCAAGATAGCAGTGATAACTTCCAATACCGGTGCAGCCATACGGGATATCATCAAAGTTGCCAGGCGCAGGAACAAAAACATAAACATACTAGTGATCCCAGTGCAAGTCCAGGGCATAGAAGCCCCAGGCCAGATATCAAAAGCCATTAGGTATGCTAACACCAGGTCTGACATAGACCTGATCATAGTAGGTCGAGGCGGCGGCTCGATCGAAGAGCTCTGGGCTTTCAATGAAGAAGAGGTAGCCAGAGCGATCTGGGAATCCAATATCCCGGTGATTTCAGCCATAGGCCATGAAACTGACTTCACGATCGCTGATTTTGTTGCTGACGTACGTGCTGCCACCCCTTCAGCGGCGGCAGAGCTCGCCGTGCCCGAAAGCATAGCTCTTCAATCGCAAATCGCAGGCTTGAAGAAATCGCTGTTCGATGCAATGCTGACTAACCTGTACGCAAAGCAGCACAGGCTTGATGTTATAGGCAGAAGCTATGTTTTTAAATCGCCCCAACTGCTGCTGAATCAAAAGATCCAGCAGTATGATATGCTGTATCAGAGGTTCTGTTCAGCAGTAAGGACCATGCTGCAGAAAAAATGCGACCTGCTTGGAAAACATCTGACCTCGCTGCAGGCACTAGATCCTTTGAATGTACTGGCAAGAGGTTTTGTATATGCTGTTAGTGCCGAAACCGGCGCTCCGATCCAATCGGTTGCTTCGATCAAGCCTTCAGACAGGATCAGACTGTGTTTCAAGGACGGCCGTGCCATTGCTGTGATTGAAAGTATAGAAGTATCTCAAGGCTGCGATCATTCAGAATAAATATATAAGGAGCAAAATATGAAGGACATCGATAAAAGAAACGAAGAGCTGACCTTCGAGGAAGCAATAAAGGAACTGGAATCGATCGTTGCTGCACTGGAGGAAGGTGATGTCCCCCTTGAAAAATCTCTGGAGATGTTCAAGCGCGGCATCGACCTGGCTGACCTTTGCAATAAAAAGCTTACAGAAGCCCAGGGCATCGTAAAACAGCTTACTCGCAGCAGCAGCGGAGAATTGCAGGAAGTGGTCTTTGACACTGATGACAAGGAGCTGCTTTAATGGACTTTTTATATCAATACAACCATAAAAAAGAACTAGTAAACAAGGCGCTGGAAGAAGAACTGGGCAAGGTGACAGGCAGTCATGGCAAGCTCATAGATTCTGTCAAATACAGCCTCTTTGCAGGCGGTAAACGTCTGAGACCTATACTTCTGCTATCCGCAAACGAGCTGGTGGAGGATGACAATGAGGACAAGATGCACCTGGCTTGCGCAGTAGAAATGATACACACATACTCACTGATACATGATGACCTGCCTGCCATGGACAACGATGATTATAGGCGTGGTGTGCTTACAAACCATATGGTGTTTGGAGAAGCAATGGCTATCCTTGCCGGTGATGCCCTCCTGAATCTTGCATACGAAACCATGATCAACAATATCCCTGTCGAACAGGACAGGATGAGGGGTTATCTGAAAGCAGTTTCAGTTATAGCCAGAGCTTCAGGCATGTCAGGCATGATCGGCGGACAAGCTGCTGACATAGACAATGAAGGCACCGACAGGACCGAAGACATGCTTACCTATATACACCAGCACAAGACTGAAGCCCTGATCACGGCTTCACTTAATGCAGGCTTCCTCCTGTCAAGTCAGAACAGCGAGCTTCTAGAACCGGTTATTGCGTATGGAAAAGCTATCGGACTTGCCTTTCAAATCACCGATGATATACTTGATGTCACGGGCGATTTCCCGGCCTTGGGCAAGAAACCGGGAAGCGATACGAAAAACAGCAAGCTTACCTACCCGGGAAGATTCGGCCTTGAGGCCTCCCGCAAAATGGCAAAAAACCTGATCGATGAAGCAGTGATGCACATATCCGTATTCGGAGACAGGTCAGAATTCCTTAAGTGTTTGGCTTATTCAATCCTGGAGCGGACCCAATAAGGAGGACAGCAAGTGACATTCGTAGAACAGCTGATGAGTAACAGTATCCTATGGTCAAGCCTCTTAGCCTGGTTCATAGCCCAATTTCTCAAAGTGGTACTTACGATCATATTTATGAAAAAGCTGGACCTTCGCAGGTTTGTCGGATCAGGAGGGATGCCCAGCTCACATACCGCCCTTGTCGTCAGCCTGGCCACATCGATCGGACTGGCGGAAGGGTTTGATTCACCACTGTTTGCACTGGCTACAGCCGTATCCCTGGTCGTAATGTATGATGCGGCAGGTGTAAGAAGGGCGGCGGGAAAGCAGGCCGCTATTTTGAATGAAATAATAGCTGCCCTGCAGACACATCAGTCCATTCCAAACGAAAAACTTAAAGAGCTCATCGGGCATACACCGATAGAGGTGATCGCAGGCGCCTTGCTGGGTATCATTGTATCCTTGATCTTTGCTTATTCATAAATATACTATAGGAGAATAGTTGTATAATTATAGAAATTGTATCATCTTTGTATTTATGATATAATATTTAATCCGGTGGTACAGTATTCTAGTCAGTACAGCCAATTTTGAAGACGGGCCTAAAAATCCGTCAAAGGGCATATCGATGAAGTTCCTGGTGCCGGCCCCTGACGCCCAGTCGGGAGTCGGTGCTGGGAGTTAAGGAAGAAGGGCGATCCGCAATGGCATGCGGGCGTTGACCCAGCTTCCGTGGAGACCCAAGCGGGTGGTTGAAGCTACTACTTGGGATTAAACCTGTATCGCGGTAAAAGCTGTGTACAGTGTAGCCTGCCTTGAGTGAACTAGGCGGATAACAAATCAGGCTTAAGATAAGGGATCCATTATCTTGAAGCTATTGTTGTTTGAAACCTAGCTTGCAAAAGAGGCTAGAAATTGGTGTGACTGTCGAGGAAAGCTCCTAGACTGCCGTTATGGGTGTATTGGGGATTACAGTGTGGACTAAGTGGTGATTCAGTTTTGCTGTTGGCGACACAGTAAGCCGGACTTTAAAGGGAAACCGCCCTCCTCGGCGACGAAGGGTAGCCCGACGGGAAATCCTACTGGACCAAAGCCGCAAAGTTTACTCAATACATTACCACCGGTAACTACATAAGCCGGAGTGTTGGATTTTGTTAAAGAACAAAAATAAAAACAAAGGCCGGGATCATCATTTTGACAACCTTTGGGCGCTAAAGGTCTTTATAGCGACCTTTTTCATAGCCAGCATTTTCAGTTTCAGTTCCAGCAAAATGATGGAAGACTTCAGTATCACCTTGTCACTTTTAACATTGGTCATAATCATCATTATCGGTATTGTATTCGATATTATAGGCATATCGGTCACTGCTGCCTCGGAAGTACCGCTTATATCACTGGCTTCAAAAAAAGCACGGGGAGCTCTTGAGGCGGTCAGGCTCATAAGGAACGCCGACCTTGTTTCAAGCTTTTGCAATGATGTTGTAGGGGACATCTGCGGCATCATAAGCGGTTCAGCAGGCAGCATACTGGTCGTCAGGCTCACAGCCGGCCTGATATCATGGGATATAACTATTTTGAGCATACTAATAAGCAGCCTGATAGCTGCCTTTACGGTCGGGGGAAAAGCCCTGGGCAAATCACTGGCAATACGCAATTGTCAAAGCATAGTATATTCAGTAGGATTTATAATGTCTTTTATTTCTACCAACAAGCATGAACTGAACAGAGACAATAAAAGGAGAAACTGAAATATGGCACTGCTGGATCAGATAAATGAGCCGGATGACCTTAAAAGCTTAAAACAGGAGCAACTTCCGGCACTGGCAGAGGAAATCAGGAAATTCATACTGCAGCATGTATCAGTGACCGGCGGCCATCTTGCTTCCAACCTGGGCGTCGTGGAATTGACCATAGCGCTACATTATGTATACAACAGCCCAATGGACAAGATCATTTGGGATGTAGGACACCAGAGCTACGTTCACAAGATCCTGACGTCCCGAAAGGATAGGTTCAATACCCTGCGTTCTTTCGGCGGCCTTAGCGGTTTTCCGAAAAGAAAGGAAAGTGTCCACGATATCTTTGAAACGGGACACAGCAGCACGTCGATCTCGGCCGCGCTAGGAATGGCAAGGGCCAGGGACCTGAAAAAGGAGCACTATCACGTGATCGCGGTGATAGGAGACGGTGCCTTGACGGGCGGCATGGCCTTTGAAGCGATGAACGATGCCGGCCATTCTGATACCAATTTGACAGTCATACTCAATGACAATGATATGTCTATTTCGCAAAATGTTGGTGCACTGGCGACCCACCTGACCAGGATCAGGTCAAATCCCAGGTACAAGTGGCTGAAAAAAGTGGTGGAAACACGGCTGAGAAGCCTGCCGCTGGTAGGCAGACCGATTGCCGACTGCATAGAAAAGCTCAAGAACAGCTTGAAATACCTGCTGGTGCCTGGCATCATTTTTGAAGAAATGGGATTCACATACATGGGCCCGGTCAACGGCCATGACCTCAACGGGCTTGTCTCAGTACTGGAAAGGGCGAAAAAGGTTAAGGGACCGGTGCTTATTCATGTCATGACCAAAAAGGGAAAAGGCTATGATTACTCTGAGATCAATCCTGAACGCTATCATGGAGTGCCGCCCTTTGATCTGGAGCATGGCTGTGAGCAGGAGACAGGAACTAATCTGACATACTCTATGACCTTTGGCAGACACCTGGTCTCTATAGCTGAGAACTATCAGGATATAGTCGCAATAACTGCGGCCATGCCCGAGGGGACAGGCCTGTCCCAGTTCAAGCATAGATTTCCGGAAAGGTTTTTTGACGTAGGGATAGCTGAGCAGCATGCAGTGACACTGGCTGCCGGTATGGCAGCTAATGGGCTGAGGCCTGTAGTAGCCATCTATTCAACATTTTTTCAAAGAGCTTACGATCAGGTGCTGCATGATGTCTGCCAGCAAAACCTTCCCGTGATTTTTGCTCTGGACAGGGCAGGAATCGTCGGTGAGGACGGCGAAACTCATCAGGGGGTTTTCGACATAAGCTACCTGCAGCATATACCAAATATCACGCTGATGGCGCCAAAAAACACCTCAGAACTGCGATATATGCTGGACTTTGCCCTGTCTGTCAAAGGGCCGGTAGCTATACGTTATCCCCGGGGCCGAGGCGGTATCGCAGAAAATCTTCTCAGCCAGCCCTTGAGCGGCCTTGACTGGGAAATACTGGAGTATGGCAGAAAGATAACAGTTTTGGCTGTCGGGGCCATGGTAGAGGTCGCTATCCGGCTGTCAAAAATCTTAAGGGCAAGAAATGTAAAGCCCACAATTGTCAATGCCCGCATCTTGAAGCCCCTGGATATACACATGCTGGAGCAGCTTGCTAAGGAATCGGATCTGCTGGTCACTCTGGAGGACAACGTACTCATCGGAGGCTTCGGCAGCAGCATAAATCAATATGTTGTATCGAACCGTATAGATGTACATGTGCTGAATTTCGGCATACCGGACAGGTTTATCGAACACGGTTCAATCAAGCGTCTCAGGGAGGAACTGAAGCTGGACCATGAGAGTATAGCTGCTGATATTTGCAAGGCGTTGACCAAAGAGGAGAAAGCTTATGCAGGATTCACACAAGGAACGTATTGATGTCCTCCTGGTAAAGAAAAACCTGGCATCATCCCGGGAAAAGGCCAAGAGAATGGTCATGGCAGGCCTTGTGTTTGCAGGCGGCCAAAGAGTGGATAAGCCAGGCACTCTTATAGATCCTGCAAGCAATATTGAAGTTAGGGGGGAAGACCACCCTTATGTCAGCCGCGGTGGCCTGAAACTGGAAAAAGCTCTGAATAAATTCGATATACCTGTCAAAGGCTTGACCTTTATGGACATAGGGGCATCTACCGGAGGGTTTACTGACTGCTTGCTCAAAAACGGAGCTTCAAGGGTTTATTCAATTGATGTAGGGTACGGACAGCTTGCCTGGGAGCTCAGGCAAGACCCCAGGGTAGTGGTCATGGAAAGGACCAATATCCGCAACATAACCAGAGCTGATATATATGATACGATCCAGGGAGCCGTGATCGATGTCTCCTTTATATCTTTAAAACTGGTCTTGCCCGTGGTTTATGATATCCTGGAAAGGGACAGCCATATAGTAGCATTGATAAAGCCCCAGTTTGAAGTCGGAAAAGGGAAAGTTGGCAAAAAGGGGGTCGTTCGCGACAAGGCCCTCCATCTGGAGGCTGTTCTTTCTGTACTTGAGTTTGCCCGAAAAATCGGACTTGGCATCAAAGATCTTGACTATTCACCGATCACAGGACCGGAGGGAAATATTGAATTCCTGGCTCACTTGTATAAGGGCAGTTGCGACGAGACCGTGGATATCAGCAAGCTCGCCTTTAAAATCGTAGACGCAGCCCATGATTTTTTCCAGATCTAAGGACAGGTGAAACGATGCTCAGCATAGGTATTGTATCAAATATATCAAAGGATGCAGACGGTCAAAAAACCTGCTTGATCATTGACGCTGTTTTGGATCGCGGTATGATGGCATATGTCCTGCCTCCCATATATAGGCTGACAAATAAAGGGATCCTCCTGGGTGAAGCAGATTTTTATTCGAAATCAGACCTGATACTCGTTTTGGGCGGCGATGGTACGATACTTCAAACCGCAAGGCAGGCAGCCAGGCATAACAAACCGCTTTTGGGCATAAACCTGGGCCGATTGGGTTTCCTGGCAGAGGCTGAATTGTCCGATCACAGGACGATATTGGATTCTGTAGCTGAAGGCTCTTATCAGGTAGAATGCAGGATGATGCTCCAGGCTGAGCTATTGCGCAAGGGTAAGACTATCAACAGCTATCTGGCCTTAAATGACATAGCTGTGACAAAAAGCTCCTACTCAAGGATCATACATCTGAAGGCATTGATCAACGGCAACGTTATAAATAACTACTCTGCTGATGGAATACTTGTATCAAGCCCGACAGGCTCTACCGCCTACTCACTGTCAGCAGGCGGGCCAGTAATAGACCCAGGGATGGAGTGCTTGCTGTTGACGCCCATTTGCCCGCACACTTTGAATTCCAGGTCTATTGTGATAGATGCGTCCTCTATGATCGAAATCGTAGTAGATGATACAAACAAGGATATAGTGCTCACCATTGACGGACAAGAGGGAATAGGGCTCAGGAATGGCGACACGGTCAGGGTATGTAAGGCTGAGTACAAAACCAGTCTGATCAAAATCAGCAATAGGAATTTTTATACACTGCTCCATGAGAAACTGACCGAAAGATTATATTCTTATTAAGGATGGTGCGCTGATGAAATATAAAAGACAGGCTCAGATACTAAAGATCATCAATGAAAAGGATATCGAGACCCAGGAGGAGCTGGCCGAAGAGCTAAAAAAGCTTGGAATGATCATCACCCAGGCAACCATTTCAAGAGACATAAAGGAACTGCGGCTCGTAAAGGTTTTGACCCCTTCCGGCATTTACAAGTATGCGCCTTTGGAGCGCTCCGACAATACGACGTTCGATCGCTTGATAAGGGTCTTTTCTGAGTCAGTCATCTCAATTGAGCATACCAATAACCTTATAGTGATCAAAACGATAGCTGCCGGTGCGCAGGCCGCCGCCTCCGCCATCGATGCAATGAACTGGAGCGAGGTATTAGGCTGCATAGCCGGAGACGACACAATACTGGTTATAGTACGCGACAACTCAATGGTAGAAGAGGTTTTGGACCGTTTCTCAAAAATGCGTGGATAAGCGCTGTACAAATAGGGGGATTTTAATGATTAAACATATCTTAATCAAAAATATTGCCCTTATAGACGAGTTGTCTATCGAATTCTATGACGGCTTCAACGTTTTGACCGGGGAAACCGGAGCAGGCAAATCCATTATAATCGATTCAGTTAATTTGGCCCTGGGCGAAAGGGCTGATCGAGAACTAATCAAATCAGGACAGGATTATGCAAGGGTAGAGGTTCTTTTTAGTCTAAGCAATCCATCCAAGGTCAATGAAATACTTTCCAGCTACGGGATAGAACCCGAGCCTGACGGAAGCCTCCTGTTGATGAGAGAGCTCACAGTCCAGGGCAAGAATGTCTGCAGGATAAACGGGAGAACAGTCACCCTGTCGATGCTAAGGGAAATCACACGGCACCTGGTAGATATCCATGGCCAGCACCAGCACCAGTACTTACTCGATCCTGAGTCTCATATCGATTTTTTGGACAAGTACTGCGGGCCTGTATTGGACGCGCCCAAGCAGCAACTGGCGGACACTTATGATCAATGGCTTAACGTCAGGAGGGAAATCAGCAGGATTGAAGGGATAAACAAGGACGGAGTCAGGCGAAAGGATATACTTATATATCAGATAAACGAAATAAATAACGCCCATCTCCGGCCGGGCGAGGAGGAAGAGCTCAGAAAGGAACGTACTTTACTGATGCATGCAGAAAAGATCATGCATGCTGCCAATGAGTCATATGTGATCCTCTATACCGGAAAGCAGGGCAGCCCTTCGGTTTCTGACAAGCTGGCCGAAGCGGTCTCCCTGATCAAGGCAGTGGAAAACATAGATGATTCCCTCGACTCGATCGCTGCCCAGCTTGAAAATGTCCAGTATACGCTTGAGGATGTGGTGATGAGACTGCGGGAATTCAAAGACAGGTTTGAATATGATCCCTACAGGCTGGAGGAAATAGAAGAAAGACTGCAGCTTATACAAAATCTCAAAAGGAAATACGGAAGCTCGATAGAAGAGATCCTCAGGTTCAAAGCAGAGCTGGAGAATGAACTGAGCCTGATCGAGAATAGCGAAGAAAGGCTGGCGGCGCTGAAAAGCCAAAGTGATGCCCTATTCAGTAGTCTTCTAAGATCATGCAAGGAAGTATCAAACATCAGAAAGCAAAAGGCAAAGGAACTGGAAAAGGAGCTTGTAATACATCTATGTGACCTCAATATGGATAAGACAAGGTTTCAGATATCCATTCAGACGCCTGATGCTGCTGATATCGATAATATGAGCAGCAGTATGACCAAGAATGGCTTCGACAAGGTTGAGTTCCTGATTTCACCGAATCCTGGTGAGCCTCTGAAGCCTCTGGCCAAGATCATTTCCGGCGGAGAAATGTCAAGGGTGATGCTTGCATTCAAAACCTTGCTCGCTGATATAGATGAAATACCTACTATGATATTTGATGAGATCGATGTTGGCGTAAGCGGCCGGACAGCCCAAAAGGTCGCAGAGAAAATCGGCACCATTTCCAAAGGGCATCAGGTGATCTGTGTGACCCACCTGCCGCAGATAGCTTCAATGGCGGACAATCATTATCTGATAGAAAAGGTGACTAAGAACAACCAGACAAAAACCCTGGTGAGCAAGCTGGAGCAGCTTGGCCGCCAGAAAGAAATAGCCAGGATGATCGGCGGCTCTGAGATCACGAAATTAAGCCTGGACCATGCCGGTGAACTTATCAATAATGCAGTGATATTGAAAAATAAATATTAAAATAGGCTCTATGTCAATTGTTGGGGTAGAGATAAACCCAAGAGTAAATAAACCGAATGTAAAGAGAGGTGTCTTCAAATTTGAAGGCACCTTCTTTTGCCTTGCAGATAGTTTTCATGAAGAGACGGTGTATTAAGCGAGCAGAATAAACAAGACTTCATGGCATGCTGATTTCCCGAAGATATTAGTAACAGCATACCTGA
>JAKORJ010000054.1 GCA_029777885.1 Bacillota bacterium
CCCCGTATAGGCCCCTTTCCCATGGAGCAGGGTCACGCCCCGGTCCATGTCCTTTAGTATCCGGTCGGCGATCTCCTTTGACCTGTCGGATATGATAAGGGTCGCCTTTGCCGTATTGAGGCCTTCCTGCACCAGGTCTATGACTCTGGCGCTGAGCGCGAGGGCGACTATTGCATACAGGGCTTCATTGGGGCCGAAGACGATCGCTGCGGTCACTACCACGATAAAGTCAACGGCAAACATGACCCAGGCCATGCTGATGATAGGGAAATACCTATGTATGAGCTTTGCCATAAGGTCGGTGCCCCCGGTGGTGGCATCCCTGCGAAAGATGATGCCAAGGCCAATGCCCATGAGGACACCGCCGTATATGCTAGCCAGCAAGCTGTCGTCTGTCAGCGGAGGTACCTGCACCAGGTCAATAAAAAAGGACAAAAGCAGAGTGGCTACAAGGGTCTTGGCTCCGAACTCATGGCCGATCTGCTTAACGCCAAATAAAAAAAGCGGTATGTTGAGCACAAGGGTCGTAACGCCCACAGGAAAACCGAATACATGATACAGCACCGTGCCTATGCCGCTCAAGCCCCCGGGGGCTATCTGGTGGGGCACGAAGAAGAGGTTGAAGGCAAGCGCCGTGATCAAACAGCCCAGGGCTATCATGGCATAATCCTTGACGAGTGTTATCAGGCGTGTTTTGTCATTCATTTGTTTACCTCCGGAATGCAAAAAAGGATCATAAGCGTTAGCTTATAATCCCATAACCTTAAAGATCTACCAGTCCAAAGCTGATCTGAAGGGCTTCGTTGGCTTGCTTCATTATTTCAGGCGACAAAAACCCGATTTTCTCTTTCAATCTTTTTTTATCTATGGTCCTTATCTGTTCCAAAAGGATAACTGAATCCTTGGGCAGGCCATAATCAGATGCATTTATTTCAACGTGGGTGGGCAGCTTCCCCTTGTTGATCTGTGAAGTGATCGCTGCTACGATGACCGTCGGGCTGTATTTGTTGCCGATATCGTTTTGCACGATGAGTACAGGCCTCACCCCACCCTGCTCTGAGCCTACCACCGGACTTAAGTCAGCATAGTAAATCTCTCCCCGTCTAACCATCACTATTCACACTCCGATAGAATGGCTTCATACGCCTCCAGGGTCTTCATGTCTGAGTTGAAACCCTCCTCTGTCAGCTCAGCGTTGATTCGAGCCATCTCCTCATAACCTTTCTTCATCTTTTCTCTTATCTCTATTTTATGCCTTTCCCTTATATAAAGTTTCATGGCTTCCCTTATAAATTGGCTGCGGTTTTTCTTTTCGATGGCTACGATCTCATCCACCTCTCTGAGCAAACTGTCCGGCAAGCTTACCAAAATCTTTTTTAATTCAGCCACGGGGGCACCTCCTAAAAATATGTGTTCACAAATCCTTTAAGGGTATATGCTGCTATTGTTAGCTCTAAGCTCATAAAGCATTTTGAATGCGTCCGGGATCCTCTTCACGAGGTCACCAGGCAGCATGCCGACCTCGCCCAGGGCGTTGGCAGCCAGGTCCCCTGCTTTGCCATGGATATAGGAGCTGAGTACAGCTGCATCAAAGGGGCTGTACCCCTGGGCTATAAGGGCTGCGACCATCCCGGTCAGGGCGTCGCCGCTCCCGCCCTTGGCCATGCTGCTGTTGCCGGTTGTGTTTATATACGCCCTACCGGACGGCTCGGCAACGACCGTGGCAGCGCTTTTCAGCAGCACTATGGCCCCGGTCTCAGCTGCAAAGGATCTTGCGATGTTCATAGGATCAGCTGTTATGTCCGATACAGATCTGCCCGTCAGGCGGGCCATCTCACCAGGGTGAGGGGTCAGGACCACAGGCGCTTTGTGCGCCTTGAGCAGGCTAATATCCTTTGATATATGATTTAGGCCATCTGCATCTATTACTATGGATATATTGATTTTAGCAAAAATATTCCTTAATATTTCAAAAACTTCTTCGCTTTTGCCAAGGCCCGGCCCTATGGCCAGG
>JAKORJ010000055.1 GCA_029777885.1 Bacillota bacterium
AGGCTGATAAACGATCCTGAGGTCGATGCGGTCTACGTTGCCACCCCTCCAGCTTATCACAAGGAATATGCGCTGAAAGCGATAAAGGCGGGCAAGCCCGTATATGTGGAAAAGCCCATGGCCCTTAACTACGAGGAATGCCTGGAGATGATCGAGGCCAGTGAAAAGGCCGGGGTGCCCTTGTTTGTCGCTTACTACAGGAGAGCTTTGGACCGGTTCAACAAGGTCAAGGAACTGGTGAGTACAGGGGCCATAGGGGAGGTCCGTTTCGTGACCATTACCCTTTATCAAAGGCCTATGGAGATCAAGGACAGGAATGACCTGCCCTGGAGGGTGGTGCCGGAGATCGCCGGCGGCGGCCTGTTTGTAGACCTGGCCTGCCATACGCTGGACATAATGGACTTTATTTTAGGCCCCATCAATGAAGCCAAGGGCTATGCAGGCAACCAGGGCCGGATGTACCCTGCCGAGGATATAGTGACAGCCAGCCTGTCCTTCCTGTCCGAGGTTAAGGGGATCGGTACTTGGTGCTTCACAGCCTACAAGGACTATGATAAAAATGAGATAGTCGGCAGCAGGGGCAAGCTGTCCTTTTCCACCTTCGGCCAGGAGCCGATCGTCCTGGAAAACAGGGACGGGGTGCAGGAATTTTCTATACAAAATCCCGTACATATCCAGCAGCAGCTCATACAAAGCATCGTAGACGAGCTGAACGGCTGCGGCAAATGCCCGAGCACAGGCAGGACTGCGGCCCGCACCAGCCGCGTCATGGATGAAATACTGGCCTGTCACAGGGCGAGGACATGATCCTCTGGCAATGAGCTGATTTCGGAGAATATGATGTCCTTGAAATCGATACCGGCTTTTTCATCCATCCTTGAATTGAGGCTGTTTAGGTCTGCGAATGCCTTGCCTTTTGCCCGGGCTTTATCCAGAAAGGCATTTATGTCGCTTTCAGCCAGGGCATAGCAGCGCTCCTTGTGCAGGATGTCCCCCTTCGAGACATAAAACAGCTTGACCCCGCCGGGTATGGGAAGCTTTAGAAGGAAATCCCTCGCTAAGAAATCGGCATAAAGGTTAAGCCGGTAGCTTACGTTTTTCAAGCCTTGTATGATGTCCCGGTACTTTCCAGCTGTTTCGAACCGGCAGGCAGCTGCCGCTTCATTCATTTTGCATTCAACCGCCTTATAAATGATCCCATGCAGTCCTGGTCGTTCAAAATCCCGATCAGGCTGCTTCTGTTTTTATCAAAGGTTTCCTTGTCCATTGGCAGGGGTATCGCGTGATAGTCAAATTCATAGTTGCCACTCGTCTTTAAAATAGGAAACAGATTGTTCAGCTTATCGATCAGGTCCAGGAGCTGATATTTGCCCCTAAAAGGGCCATATGTGTCTTCGCTGCGCTCGCTTACGACACTCAAAGTCTTATGCCTGTTATAGGCCTCAACCTTTAAATATACATACTTGCGGTCATTCTTCATCTGGGCATTGAACTCCGGCTTCAAGGCCTTTATCAGGCTGCATTCAAGCAGCCTTGCCTCCAGGTGCGTGTCAGTGACCTCATATTCGATATCGCGAACCAGTGATACAAGCTTTTCGATCTTACTCCACTGCCTGGTGCCGGTGAAGTATGATTTTACCCTATGTCTGAGGCTTTTACTTTTGCCCACATAGATCACAGAGCCCCTGGCGTCGAGCATTTTATATATGCCAGGCAGTTGGGGGATTATGTCCAGTTTTTCTTTGAGTCCTGTTGGGATTTGCATAGGTGTCTCCTTTCCCTTGATTTGCATATTGACCCTTACCATAGGTATGCTTGTAAACCACGTTTTCTAATGGCTTACCTTTTAGTCCACATTCACCAATATATTGTATACCATAACAGAAAATGATAGAATGGTTTATATACAGCGCACTGATGCAATATGCGAATAATATCAAAGAGCGAAAGGGTGGTACAAGCTATGACAGGACCTTTGGGCAACATCTACATGCTTAGGGATTTGAGGACAAAGCGGATCTCCAGCTTCGACAGGACCGGCGGCAACGGCGACTGCATATATATCGCCGAGGGGGAGGCCAAGACTATAGCGGAAATCAAGGGAGCAGGCATCATCAGGCATATATGGTTCACTCTTAACTGCGACGATCCCATGATCCGGAGAAATGCCGTGCTGAAGATGTACTGGGACGGCGAGGAAAACCCCAGCGTGGAATCGCCCATCGGCGACTTTTTCGGCCAGGGCTGGGGCGAATGCTACAACTACATTTCACTGCCCCTTGCGGCGTCGCCTAGCAAAGGCCGGGCCCTGAACTGCTATTTCCCGATGCCCTTTGGGGACGGGGCGAAAATAGTCATAGACAACCAATCGGATAAGCCGATCAAATGCTTTTACTTCTATATAGATTACGAGGAGCATCCATCAATGCCCCCGGATGCGGGCAGATTCCATGCCTGGTGGAACAGGGAGCTTACAGACTCACACGGGAGCCTGGGCGAAAACGAATGGGAGATTTTTGCCACGTTCGCTAAAAACCCGACGGATAAGTACAATTACCTCTTTGCAGATATAGAAGGCAAGGGCCATTTTGTTGGCATCAACTACTTTGTGGACAACCCAGGGCCTATGTGGTATGGCGAAGGGGACGACATGTGGCTGGTCGATGGGGAGCCCTGGCCAGGATCCCTGCATGGGACGGGCACGGAGGACTTCTTCAACTCCTCCTGGTGCCCAAATGAGCTTTACCAGCATCCATATTTCGGATACGCAAGGATACCCAACAAGCTGGGCTGGATGGGGAGGACCCATTGCTACCGCTTCTTCCTTGAAGATCCCATCTATTTTGAAAAATCCCTGAGAGCTTCAATAGAGCATGGGCATGCCAATGTGCTCACGCTGGATATGGCATCTGTTGCCTATTGGTATCAAGCAGAACCGCATAAAGCATATCCGGCAATGCTGTCTAAGGACAAGCGGCAGAACATGCCGGAAATCGGCGTGGTGGAAGTCCATAAATGGAGGGATGCCTGGAGAAGGTCCAAGGGCGGTGGCAAGCTCTGGGGCAATGAATAGACCGTCAGGATGTGTAAATACTAACATTGTAAAACTCATTTTGGAAAAAGGAGTTGTTGCAATGGATAGATTAGCACTTGTCCTTGTAATAATCGGAGCGATAAACTGGGGCCTTATCGCATTGTTCCGGTTTGACCTGGTTGCCAATCTGTTCGGCGGCCAGGATGCAGTCCTGAGCCGTATCGTATACGGTCTTGTAGGCCTTGCAGGCTTGTACTGCATTTCGCTCCTGTTCCGTGAAAGGGAAAAAACCGGGACCAGGTAAACAAGGCAGACGGTCTGCAAACAGAAAAAACCTGATTTCCTATGGAGATCGGGTTTTTTTACATTATGCCCCGTTTCTGAAGGAAAACGCATCAGCTTGTTGAATATTGTCATGTTGTATTATTTTTATTCATGTTTGAAAACGGAGGTTAAAGTAACATGGCACCAGTCAATACAAGGCCGACCCTGGCCGTCATGGCAGCAGGCATGGGCAGCAGGTACGGCGGCCTGAAGCAGATAGAGCCGGTCGGGCCAAGCAATGAAACGATCATGGATTATTCGGTCTACGACGCTGCAAGAGCCGGTTTCGGCAAGGTCGTATTTATAATCAGCAAGGCCATCGAAGAAGAGTTCAAAGCCAATATAATGAAAAAGTATGAGAAAAGGATCGATACGGCTTATGTGATCCAAAGCCTGGACAGGCTGCCTGAAGGGCTTTCTGTCCCAGCGGACAGGAAAAAGCCCTGGGGCACGGGGCATGCCGTGCTTTGCTGCCGTGAAGCGGTGCATGGGCCCTTTGCAGTGATCAACGCCGATGATTTTTACGGGCAGACTTCATACAAAGCCCTTTACGATCACCTGGTAAATGCCAGGGATACAGACGGGGTGTATGATTGCTGCATGGTAGGCTTTGCCCTTGAAAACACCCTTTCCGAGCACGGGTCGGTCGCCAGGGGGGTCTGCGCCCTGGACCCTGAAAGGAATCTCAGGAATATTGTTGAACGTACCAAAATACAGAAGTTTGGCAGTACTATCAGGTACCTGGACGATGACACCTGGGTTGACATAGCCCCGGACACCATCGTCTCGATGAACGCATGGGGCTTTACTCCGGGTATTTTTGACGAGTTTGAGAGGCAGTTCGAAGAGTTCCTCATGACAAACAGGGATGATCTGCAGACCCGTGAATTCTACCTGCCGTCCGTGGTTGACAGGCTGCTGGCAGAAAAAAGGGCCAGGGTAAAGGTCCTGGAAACCGGGGAGCGCTGGTACGGTATGACCTACCAGGAGGACAGGGAGTTGGTCAGGCAGCAGATCAGGGCCATGGTAGACAAGGGGATCTATCCGGAAAACCTTTGGGGGTAAATGAAGCATGAACAAGAGCTTAGGCTACTTGGAAAAGGTAGCAGCAAATTTCGCATTTGACGGCGTATTTCTTGAGGCTGTCCCCGAGGGGCAGGGACATATCAACGATACCTATGCGGTCTCCTACGAGCAGGAGGGAGGCCGGGTCAAGCGCTATATACTGCAGCGGATAAACACGAATGTGTTCAAAAGCCCTGAGCAGCTGATGGAAAACGTGGTCAGGGTGACGGGGCACCTGCGAAGGAGGATCATAGCCTGTGGCGGTGATCCCGACAGGGAGACCCTGAACCTGATCCCGACAAGGGACGGGGCTGCTTTTTACAAAACCCCTGATGGCGAATACTGGCGGGGATTTTTATATATTGATAACGCCCGCACCTATGAAAGGGCCGTTGATCCAAAGCATATAAGGAATGCAGGCAAGGCCGTCGGCAGGTTCCACGAGAAGTTGGCCGATTTCCCGGCAGAGAGCCTTTATGAGACCATACCGGATTTTCACGATACGCCGAAGAGGTTCGAAGCCTTTCTCCGGGCGGTGGAAGAGGACATAAAGGACCGGGCTAAGGATGCAAGGGCAGAAATAGAGTTTATCGAAAGCAGGGCTGAAGATGTAAAGGTTTTGATCGATCTACTCGAGCAGAAGGTATTGCCCCTGAAGGTCACCCACAATGACACCAAGCTTGGCAATATCATGATAGACGATGCGACCGGGGAGGGCGTATGCGTGATCGATCTGGATACCGTCATGCCGGGGACCGTCCTGTACGATTTCGGGGATGCGATCAGGTCCGGGGCCAGTTCAGCCCTAGAAGACGAGAAGGACCTTGACAGGGTCTGGATGGACCTGGATCTATACAATGAGTTCACAGAAGGGTTCCTAAGCGCTGCGCACAAGTCCCTGACCCCTACGGAGCTAGAGTTCCTGCCCTTTTCGGCGAAGCTGATCACCCTGG
>JAKORJ010000056.1 GCA_029777885.1 Bacillota bacterium
CCCCTCATTATCGTCGGGACCAAGTCCAAAATGCTTCAGCAGACGGGAATGTATACCTCCGTTTGCAGAATAATTGATGGGGACCCGGTCAGGCTCCCTATGGGCAAACGCTGCAAGCACTCTTTCCTTCGAAGTCATCCTTTCCTTCTTTTCCATACCCAGCATGCAGACACCTCCTGGAATTTTTGGTATACCTACTTCTATTTGAACTCTTTACATGCTTCCACATATGCAATTATATTCTCCCACGGCACCTCGGGCTCAAGAACATGGGTAGGCGTACAGAACAACCCACCCTTGTCACCAGCGATTTCAAGATTCCTGTGCACTTCCCGCCTGACATCTTCCGGAGTACCAAAGGGCATGGTGGTTTGCGTGCCGATAGTCCCATCGAAGGACAGTCTGTCGCCGAATTCGGAATGGATCTCTTCAAAGCTCATGCACTCGGGCTGGACGGGATTGAGCACATCGATGCCCGCTTCTATCAGATCGTTGATCAAGGGCTTTACATAACCACAGGAATGATAATGGATTATGATATCGGGCTTGATTTTCCTGGCCGCGTCGATTACCTTTTTAAGCCTGGGCTTCAGCCATGTCCGGTACATTTCTCTGCTCATCATGGTCCTGCTCTGCATGCCGATGTCGTCTCCCATGTATATGATGTCAACTCCGGCTCTGGCATAAGCTGCAGCCCGATGACACGAGTTCTCGGTCACCCTGTCCAGAAGGTATTCCGCCTTTACATCCTCAGTTTTCATGTCCATCATCAACTCTTCCATGCTGCGCATATACCAGCTGGTCTCCCATATGGTACATTCCATATGACCCCCGGCGGCAAAACCTGCGGCATGTATCTCATCGACCTGCTTCTTTTGATGATCTCCATTTGCAGCTCTGTAATCCGGGAATGGGTATTCCATGAGCTGCTGCAGGCTGTCGATCCTGGCCAGCGGGTGTCTCATGCGCGTCATATGCATCGATTCCCGGCTGCCCGGTTCATGGGCAACGCCCCATATGTCGATGTATGTACCGGGCTTCAGATCAAAGTCATAATATGACCTGAAGACCGCGGCATCCGCGTGGGTTGGGACGAGATCATCCACATTGCGTACGGGGAAATTGAAATATTCCGCATAATCCGTCTTCCCGGTCCTTTCCTTGAATATCTCATACAGGGAAGGACACAGCGAAAAACTGACGGGAACCTTATCGTAGCCTTTCCTGCGATACAAAGAAATGAGGTTGTCTCTTGCTGTCATAAGGATCAATCTCCTTTTTCCGATATTCTACTGCCTTACTTCTGCCGTCATCCTAATCGAGCAGATACTCGGCAAATTGTACTTGCCTGTGAAATGTCGGATCCGAATCGAACAGCGTATACCATATCCTGGTTTCAGGAAGTCTCATATTTTCCACATACATCATAAAGTCAAGGACGCTGCTGAATTCCTCGTGTCCATGGGGTCCTATAAAGGGTACGAACAAAACCGAACTGCCAAAGGCTTTAAAAAGCGTTTCAGGCCTCATATACGGGTAATGCAGCTCCAGACCGAGCAAATTGATCCTTGCCTTAATAAGGTTGTCTATCTGGTGTTCATAATTACCACAACAGTGAATGAACAATCCGCCAAACGCATCGTTCATTTTCTCAAGATACGGGATGCCGAATTCCTTATACAGTTCAGGTGAGATCAAGGGCATATAGTCTTCGGTCACCGCCACTCCGATATCGGGCGGAAGCCAGAAATACGGCCATATGGGACCAGAAATCATGCCTGTGTTTTTTATCATGCCCTTCATGATACCGATCAGCTGATCGGTGACCTGTTCGAGCAGCTTATGGACTTTTGACGGCTCAGTTATCATTGAAACCATGAAATCTGTCTGGTCCCAAAGCAGGGATGCCGTATTTAGCGGTCCTTGTATGTCGATGAAGGAACAATACAACCTGTCGGTGCCTAATCGATCCGATACAGCTCTCCAGATGTCAACCGCCTTTGCGGCGTCCCCTCCTTCGGGGCTGCCCGGATATACCCTGTCTGCTTCGTCAGCTGTGTTAATGACAGGTTTGATCACAGGATTGCCATTCGATGAGCGATACCTTTCCCCGCCCCAGTAAGCCGCGGTGCTTACCGTACCGAAATCTGCCATGAAGCGCGGGATATTAAAGCCCGGCAAGCCTGCATTCAGCAATATGTTCTCTGCGGCGCGGTCGATCATGTCCTGCTCATCCTGGAGCTGTCTGTAGAAAGGTTTGTCGGCATTCGCTGAATAGACCGTCTTTCGCTTGCCCAGCCACATGTCCCGTAATACCTTCATTGTCTGTTCTGTTTTTTCGGGAGGATACAATTCATCGAAGGTTTTCATATATCCCTTTTCTCTCCCCAAGGAATACAAGAAGATTATACAACAGTAATTCCTGATTATCTGTTGGATGTTAGCTGTAAAATATTATTTATTCTGTCATTCGAAAATGCCGTTCCCATACATTCACTTCCGCAACCTGGAGACAGCCTGCGCGATCTGGCTGCGCCTCGATAATACATAGGCGGCGGCTTTGGCCCTCAACTCCGGCAAAACGCCCCACTCAAAGGGTATGTCTCCGAAAGCACGCACGATATCAATATCAGGAATGGACATCAGCTCATCCAATGTATCGGCAAACATGGACGGCTCCAGTTGCTCCATCTTCCGGAACTGCGAGGGGATCTTGAGCTTAATCTTTTCTGGCTGCGCAAATCTTGGATCATCCCAGCGCCAGATAGTCAGGTAATAACCATGGTCGACAGAAAGCAGCCGTCCATCTGCGGTGACCAATGCGGATACATCGACCCCGCGGAGCCAGGTCTGGAATATGATGAGACGGGCCACCTGCTTAAGCTCCACATGGGCGAATATTTCAGGGCCGCACATTTTCACCTCAATGGCATTTTCGACTAACCTGCTTCCGAAGCTTGGCCCGGGCATGCATCTGTAGGCAGGGCTGCGTCTGGTAGCCGGATGGATGGCAGACCGTGCAACGTCAGGAGGTATATCGATGATTTCAACTTCCGGACAGACAGGAGGGTCAAACAGCTGGCCCAACCTGCCGCACACCAGGTCTGTGGTCAGGAATTTCAGGGGCTTGCCCATCCGTTCATCCTGGGGATTATTCTGGCACTTCACGACATACCTCAAGTGATCCGAAGCCAGGCAATCCCACGGTTTCGTCCCGCCCGGCACACGCGGCTGAAGCGCCACTGCATGCTTGCGCGCTTGCGGTTGCTTCATGTCAAGCTCGCAAAGGCAGCTGACTATATCTTCGAAGTACACATTGTCATACCTTCCTTCTCTGATCAGTCAGAATAAAGTACAAGCAGCTGTGAGCAGGAACTTCTACATCGAACGGCCCTTTCCATACAAATTCCTTCTCCGACCATATCTCACGCAACACAGTGCCTTCGGGAATGTCAAGCAGACCATCGGTGTGCACCCTGATAGTCCGTGGTTCATTGTACCAGTTGAATACACCCAATCTTGTGCATGCTTCATCCTGCTGAAGGTACAGCGCAGGCAGACCGGGCTCGTAAAAATCAATCGGCTTTGCTGCGACCTGCGAAAGGTTTTCCGCCGCCACCGAAACGATCCTTCGTCCGGCTTCGTTAAGCTTCTCCATACGGTCGCTGAGGGTAAAAAGGCCGCCGCTCAAAAGGCAGAAGGTCATCCATAGCTCCGCTTCGCTACGGTTGAACTCGGGACCGGTCTCGCCGGCCAGATCCCTGTGCGGAGTCCTGATCTGGAATACCTGATGGGATACGTCAGCCGTCTCAGGGCCGCGTATGGCAATCATGTCGGGGTCATTCCAGAAAAGCCGGCCATGCATCCACCAGCGCCAGGCTATATTCACTGCCGACATTTGCGCGCTGCCCCAGTCATTATGCATATCACCGCTGATCCTGCTGGCATCGCAGATCCCGATCGTCGACTCAGGCGTTGCGATACAAGCCAGCAGGAAGCTGTCCGGTCCGATAGCGTCGCGGATGATCTCCATACAACGGCGGTTTACATCCGTGAGGCTCATTTCCTTATTGAACCGCAGCCGGCCCGAATAACCGTATTCCAGAAAATCGCATTTGAAATACCTGATCCCCGCGTCATAAAGCCTTTTGAACGTTTCGGTCAGATATTTCTCCCCTGCCGGATGCGTGGGATCGACAACAAAGCAGTTATCGAAGAACACCGGTAAATATCTTCCGCTCTCATCACGGACAAGAACATCCGGATCCCAGCGTGTTATCCATGTATTGGCACGCTCCACCATCAGGGGAGCAATCCA
>JAKORJ010000057.1 GCA_029777885.1 Bacillota bacterium
CATCCAGATACTCGAGCTGATCAAGGAAACAGCCAGGGACAAGCTGGTCATAATGGTGACCCACAATCCTGCTCTGGCCCAAAGGTATGCGGACAGGATAATCGAGCTTAAGGACGGCCGGGTCATATCCGACTCAAACCCCTATGATGAGCCGGAAGAGAAAAGCGCGTACAGCCTGAAAAAAACCAGGATGAACTTTTTCACCGCCCTCAAGCTGTCGGGCAGGAATATCAGCACCAAGAAGCTTAGGACCGCGTTGACTGCCTTTGCCTCCAGCATAGGCATCATTGGCATCGGCCTTATCCTGTCCCTGTCCAATGGCTTTGACAAGCAGATAAAGGATTTTGAGTCCGGCACCCTTTCGGGTTTTCCCATCATGATCACCCAGAGCACCTCGGAAGTCAACATGGAAGAGATCAGACAAAGGCGCAGCGAGATGCTGGGCCTGGCCAACAGGAGAGACCAATATCTTGATGCCAGGGAGGTCTACCCCTATGACCCGAGCGAGAGCCGGCGCATCCATACCAATGTGTTCTCGGATGAATACCTGGAATACCTGAAGGGCATGGATACATCCTGGCTGTCCGGCATTTCCTATTCATACATGGTAAATATGAATATCCTTCGGTCTGACGGTGAAAAGGTTTCAATCGTAAATACCTCGGCTGTCAATTTCACCGCTTACCCCGACAAGTTCAATGAAAACGAGCCCGGCTACCTTGAGACCAACTACGACCTCCTCGCGGGCAAATATCCCGAGGGAAAGGGCGAACTAGTGCTGGTCGTCGACAAGTATAACCGGGTGGAAGTATCGATACTCGAAAACCTGGGATTGGACATCGAAGCTAAAAGCATATCCTTTGACGACATTTTGAGCTTGAAGCTCAAGGTGGTGCTGAACGATGACTTTTATGCCAGGATGGGCGACTTCTTCGTCATAAACGGTACGCCGGAAAAGCTGAAGGAATTGTATGAGAGCAGTGATTCCTTTACGCTCGAGATCGTAGGTATAGTCCGGGCAGGCAGGGACACAAAGCTGCCCTTGCTCCAGCCGGGCATAGCCTATTCCAGCGACCTGTCCAGGTACTTCATAGAGGATGCGAAAGCCTCAGAAATAGTGAAGGCCCAAAGAGAGGCCGACTATAATGTCCTGACGGGCGAGGCTTTCAGTGACTGTGACGGCGGAAGTGGCCAGGGGCGCCGGTCGACCAAGGAAAATGTCCTCAGGATGCTCGGGGCGGACGAGGTGCCATATATGATCACCCTTTACCCGAAGGATTTTAAAAGCAAGGATCAAATAGTATATTATCTGGACGAATGGAACGAAGGCAAAAAGGATGAGGACAAGGTCATTTATACCGATATGGCCAAAACCTTCGCCGACCTTTCCAGCGGCATAATGAACGGGATAACGATAGTACTCATAGCCTTTGCCTCCATCTCCCTCGTCGTATCCCTGATCATGATCGGGATCATCACCTATATCTCAGTCCTTGAGCGCATCAGGGAGATAGGGGTCCTTCGCGCCCTGGGCGCAAGGAAAAAGGATATTTCCCGGGTGTTCAATGCCGAAACCTTCATCATCGGATCCCTGTCGGGCTTGCTTGGCATCAGCCTGGCCTGGCTGCTGACTTTTCCGGTCAACAGGATACTGTACAGGCTCACCGACCTGAAAGGAGTGGCAAGGCTGAACCCGGTCCACGCTGCCCTGCTGGTTGCCTTGAGCGTATCCCTCACAGTCCTCGGGGGCTTTATCCCAGCCAAGATGGCGGCCAAAAAGGATCCTGTCGCAGCCTTGAGAAGCGAATAGAAAGGAAAATGCCAGATGAGGCTTGTTTTTAGATACCTAAAACCCTTTGCCCTGGCCGTGATCCTGTGTCTGACCCTGCTGTTCCTGCGGGCGGTAGCCAACCTGACCCTGCCCAACCTGATGTCGGATATAGTAAACATCGGCCTTCAGCAAAGCGGCATCGAGACTGTCCTGCCCGAGTGCATAAGTGAAAAGGGCATGGAACTTATTATGCGCTTTATGCCGG
>JAKORJ010000058.1 GCA_029777885.1 Bacillota bacterium
AAATCGGACGGGGCCTGAATCGGTTCGTAGGCCTTTTGGTCCATCATGGCAAAGACCCGCTCAGCGGAAACCATGGACGTCTGCAAGGTCGCAAAATTCTGTGTGACTTCAATCAAGGGGTCAAAGAGTTGGTTGATGTACTGGATAAAGGCATACATGAGACCGGCTGTAAAACTAGCTGTCTGCCAATTTAGGCCAAAAAAGGTCAAAATCACCGCATAGGCCAGGACCTTGAGTACTGACATGGCCGGCCGCAGGAAGAGAGAATTGACATTGACCGAGCGGTTGGCATAGTCCAGATGCTCCTGGTTGATGGCTTCAAACTCCCCAATCAACCGCTCTTCCTGACGAAAGGCCTGGATAATCCGCATGCCCTCAATGGACTCGGACAGCTTGACATTGATATCACTGAGCTTGCTCCTGGTCATCATGACCAAATGATTGGACAACTTGCGATAGAGCCAAACGGAGCCCCAGATGACGGGCAAGAATGGTAGGATAAAGAGGGTCAGCTGCCAGTTGAGCTGGAGCATGGTGATGAGGGTGGCCGTGAAAATGAAGAAGGAGGCAATGAAGCTGGAAAAGACTGTCCCAAACATATCAGCGACTGCCTGAGTATCATTGGTAATTCGAGACACGATGGAGCCGGCAGGCGTTTTGTCAAAATAAGCCATGCCCAGTTTTTGGATATTGGCAAAGGTCTCCTGCCGCATATCACGGACGATGCTGTATGCCACCCGGGAGAAGGTATAGCTTCCCAGATAGGTAAAGAGGACCCGCAGCAAGAAAAGCAGGTAATAACCCAGAAGCAGGAAAAGTCCTGACTGGGCTGCCTGATTGCTCACAAAGTGGTCGATGTAGAATTGGGCCACCAAAGGGATGGCCGTCCTGGTCAGGGTGGTCAGGAGGATAAAGGCCAAAGCTGTCAGCGTCCACCATTTATAGCGGAAGAGGTAGCCCATCAGCCGCCTGAAGACTGGTTTTTTCATGAGACCCCTCCTTCTAGACCGGCCGTCAATGATT
>JAKORJ010000059.1 GCA_029777885.1 Bacillota bacterium
GGGTCCGGGAGGAGTCCTATTTCTTCAAGCTGAGCAAATACCAGGACAGGCTCATCAAGTACATCGAGGAGCACCCGGAGTTCATCCAGCCCCAGTCAAGGCAGAACGAGATGCTCAACAACTTCCTGCGGCCCGGCCTGGAGGACCTGTGCGTATCCAGGACCTCCTTCAAATGGGGCATACCCGTTCCCTTCGACGGCCAGCATGTGATCTATGTCTGGCTGGATGCCCTCTCCAACTATATATCCGCTTTAGGGTACCTAAGCGAGGATGATGAAAGGTTCAGGAAGTTCTGGCCGGCAGACGTCCATCTCGTAGGCAAGGAGATCGTGCGCTTCCATACTATCATATGGCCCATCATGCTGATGGCCCTGGGGCTGCCCCTGCCGAAGCAGGTGTTCGGCCACGGCTGGCTCATCCTGGAGGGCGGGAAGATGTCCAAATCCAAGGGCAACGTGGTGGACCCCGTGGTCCTGGTGGCCAGGTACGGCCTGGATGCGATCAGGTATTTCCTTTTAAGGGAGGTCCCCTTCGGCGCAGACGGGGTGTTCTCCAATGAAGCCCTGATAAACAGGATCAATTCGGACCTGGCCAATGACCTGGGCAATCTCGTGAGCAGGACCGTAGCCATGATCGACAAGTACTTCGGTGGTGAGGTACCGACTCCCGGCGAGCCCACAGACCTGGACAGGGACCTTGAAACCCTGGCGCTGGCCACTCCGGGCAGGGTCGAAGGCCTGATGGACGAACTCCTGTTCAGCAATGCCCTAGCTGAGATCTGGAAACTGGTTGGCAGGACCAACAAGTATATCGATGAGACAGCACCCTGGGTGCTGGCAAAAACCGATGAGGGCAAGGCCCGCCTGGCAACGGTCCTGTATCACCTGGCCGAGTCCCTGCGCTTCATATCGGTCCTAATTTCGCCCTTCATGACCCGGACGCCTATTGAGATCCAGAAGCAGCTTGGCATTCAGGAAGAGGTATCATGGGACAGCCTGAAGGAGTTTGGTAGGCTGAAGCCGGGCACGAAAGTTTCCCGCGGCGAGGTCATATTCCCCAGGCTGGACGTAGCTGAAGAGCTGAAGGCCCTTGAGCACCTGACGGACAGCAAAAAGAATAACGATGGCGGAGCAAAGGGGAATGATGCAAAACCGGCGGGGAATATAGAGAATAAGGAAGCCGCTGGCCAGGAAGGCCTGCCGGAGATCACGATAGACGACTTTGCAAAGCTTGACCTCAGGGTCGCCAGGGTGACTGCGGCGGAGAAGGTCGAAAAGGCCGACAAGCTATTGAGGTTGACCCTGGACGTGGGAGGGAAAAGCCGCCAGGTGGTGTCGGGCATAGCGAAGCATTATGAGCCCCAGGACCTTGTTGGCAAAAACGTTGTGATCATAGCCAACTTAAAGCCGGTAAAGCTGAGAGGGATCCTCTCCGAGGGGATGATCCTCGCGGCCTCAGATTCTAGCGGCAAGCTGGAGGTCGTTTCCGTATCCAGCGAGATCGAAAGCGGGGCAAAAGTAGAATAAGGGGTTGACACAAGATGTTTTTTGACAGCCATGCCCACCTGGATGATAAAAGATTTGACGAGGACAGGCACGAGCTGATAAAGGGATTGCCCGGCATGGGCATTTCCTATGTGCTGAATGCGGGGGCGGATATGGAATCCTCCCGCAAGTCCATAAAGCTTGCTGAAACCTATTCGTTTATTTATGCATCCGTGGGGGTCCACCCCCACGATGCTGCCAATATGAAGGACTCCGACCTTAAAGCCCTGGCTGAGCTGTCCAGGGCGGAAAAGGTCGTTGCCATAGGCGAGATCGGGCTGGATTACCACTACGATTTCTCCCCGAGGGATGTCCAGCGGGAAAGGTTCGCCCAGCAGCTTGTTCTGGCCGGAGACCTTGGCCTACCCGTGATAATACATGATCGGGAAGCCCACGGCGACACGCTGGATATACTGAGGGCCCACAGGACTGTACTGAAGGGCGGCGTCATGCACTGCTATTCAGGCAGCCGGGAGATGGCAGGGGACTTCCTTGACCTTGGCCTGAAAATCGCCCTTGGGGGAGCGGTCACATTTAAAAATGCGGCCAGGCCGGTGGAGGTTGCAAAGTATGTGCCCCTGGAAGAGCTCCTGATAGAGACCGACTGCCCCTATATGACTCCCCACCCCTTCCGTGGCAGCCGCAACGATCCCGGGCTGGTAAGGCTGGTAGCCGAGCGCATAGCGGAGATCCGGGGCCTGGATGCGGCAGAGGTGGCCAGGGTGACCCTTGAGAATGCATGCGCCCTTTTCGGCATAAGCCTATAGCACGATGATACCATAATCCTCCTTTAGTGATTTGGCTGATGCGACATGATGGTATATGGCACAGGTATATGTATAAAACTCTGTATAAAAAGGTATAATCTTGAATATAAGCTTGTGACTTCCTGGCGCAAGTCCCAAAATGTTAAAAAGCTTTGACAAAATATTAAGATTGTATTACAATATTACCATCAACTCCCCGCTTCCTAAATTATTGAAGGAGGGTGAATATGGTTTCACACAGACGGAGCTATGCATGGGTCTGGATCACTCTGGTACTCGTGGTAGCTCTCACAGTTGCCGGCGGTGCAACATGGATGCTTACTCAGCGGCTTCACAGCAGGACCAGGCAGGTAATGCTGAATTACGATGGGTACAGCATAAGCATAAAGACATTTGACACAACAGTAGCAGACATCTTAGCACGATATGACATACAACTCGGGCCCGGAGACGAAGTGACCCCGGACATCAATGAAGCACTTGAAGACGAAACAAACATCACTATAAAGCGGGCAATGGCAGTTGATGTGACCGCTGACGGCAAAACAACTACTGTGTACCTTACCGGGGGTACAGTAAAGGATTTTCTGGACAAAGCCGGTGTAACCTTAAGAGAACAGGATCTGATAAACATACCCTTAGATACGGTGGTCAAGCCAAGGGATTCGATAGTAGTTACGCGTATTGACGAAGACCTTCTTGTCGAGACCGAGAGCATTCCCTACAAGGTAGTCACAAAGAAAAACAATGACCTGGAAGAGGGACTTACGAGGGTAATACACGAAGGCAAGGAAGGTGTACTGGAGAGAAGGATAAAGGTTGTCTACCGTGACGGGGAGGAAGTTTCCCGTATGGTAGTCAGCGAAACGGTAGTCAAACAGCCTCAGGACCGCGTGGTGGAAAAGGGTACGGCCAAGTATGTGACCATAGCCTCCCGCGGTACGAGAGAGAAATACACTACGGCAATGACAATGAGGGCTACTGCTTATACGGCAGGCTACGAGAGTACAGGCAAAAAGCCCGGTGACCGCTATTATGGCATCACTGCCAGCGGTAAAAAGGTGCAGCCTTATCACACGATCGCGGCGCCAAAGTCGATCCCCTTCGGCACGAGGGTCTATATACCCGAGCTTGTTGAGTTTTGGAAAAAGCGAGGCGTATCGATTAGCGGCATCTTCGTTGTTGAAGACAGGGGCGGCGCCATAAAGGGCAATAGGATCGACATTTATATGGAGGATGAAAGTACCACAAAAGTCTGGGGAGTCAGATACGTGACAGTCTATATTCTAGATTGACACAGAGGGGCAGATAGGGATTCTGCCCTTTCCTTTTGCACTTTTACCTGAGGAGGTAGCGGATGCAGTCTTTGACATCGCCAAGATACCTGAAAGAGCTCCTTGAGCGTCACAATTTTCGTTTCAGCAAGAGCCTGGGGCAGAACTTTCTGATAGACAGGAACATATTGGACAAGATCATAGAAGGGGCAAGGATCACCGACAGTGATTTTGTACTTGAAGTCGGGCCCGGCGTCGGCACCCTTACTCGTGCCCTGGCCGAAAAGGCAGGATATGTCGTAGCTGTGGAGATAGACAAGCGGCTTTTGCCCGTGCTTGAGGAGACCCTGGAGGGAGTGGGCAATGTTAAGGTGATCCACGGCGACATCCTCAAGCTGGACATAGGTAGGCTTGCTGCGGATGAATTCTCCGGCGCCCCCTTCAAGGTGGTCGCAAACCTTCCCTATTACATAACTACGCCTATTATAATGCGGTTTTTGGAGGGGGACCTGCCCTTCACCACAATAGTTGTCATGGTCCAGAAGGAAGTGGCCGAACGGATGTCGGCAGCGCCGGGAACCAAGGATTACGGCGCATTGACCGTGGCTGTGCAGTTTTATACCAGGCCCAGGATCGTAGCCAGGGTGCCGGCCAGCGTGTTTATGCCTCCGCCCAAGGTGGATTCCGTTGTCATAGCCCTGGACCGGCGGGATGAGCCCGCCGCTCTGGTCAAGGACAGGGCAGGATTTTTCCGGATGATAAGCGCCCTGTTCAGCCAGCGGAGGAAGACCCTGCTCAATACCCTGGCGGCCTCGGGGCTGACTGACCTTAGCAAGGAGGACCTGGCGCAGAAGCTGAGCCTGGCAGGCATTGATCCTGGCAGGAGGGCGGAGACCCTCAGTCTTGAAAAGCTTGCGAAACTATACAACACCATAGGATGAAGCTTTCCCATAGCCCTGATTTGTCGGACCACCGGTACCGATAAAAATCAGGGCTTCTTTTTTTGTATTTCATACATATATTAGTAAAGATACGGCATAGGTATACATATGCAATGGCTTGTAAGGGAGGGATAAGCGTTGGCAAGCAATTATTTCAACCGCTTTTTTGTCATGCTCAAGCCCATGGACGGCGGCTTTGGCTTAAGCGGGGGAAAAGAGCCTGCCGGGTACTGCAAGTTTGAAATACGGAAAAACCACGGGCGGCTGCATATCTACCTGCAGGATTTGAAACCTATGGATAAGGGCAAGGGGATATACGAGCTCATGCTTTTATCGACCCGGAGTGGTATCAGCCCTATAAGGCTGGCCGGCCTGAAAATCGGAGATGACGGGAGATATGAGGAGACCCTGGACTTCGATCCTGCAAATATAAAAGGGTCCGGGCATGGGCTGAACATGTTCCAGGGCATAGCAGTGGTGCCAGGGCTGAAGCTGGACGGCGGGACCAGGATCGCGCTCACCGGCCTGATCGACAAGCGGGCTGACGTGGATTTCAGGGGGATCATTGCGAGCTCTCTGGCACCGTCTGATCTCACTGTAGCTGAGACCGGAGATGAAGACCGGACCATGGAGCCTGCAGCCGAGGAATGGATAACAGATGAAGGCGATGTAACCGATGATGCACACGAGGCCGATCTTGAGGCTGAAAGCCTTGAGGCAGGCGAAGAGACGGAAGCTGTCCCAGATCTACATACAGGGGATGAGCCCTTGACCGATGTCTCTGACAGCCTCGGACAGGACGAAAATGATGTCGTGAATCTGGGCTTTGACAGCGAGTTCGCGCAGGATGAGGATTACTTTGATTTTGAGATAACATATCCCAATGAGTATGACAAGGAACCGATCGACCAGGTAGGCTTGGAAGGCGCAGAAAGCACGGAAGGTGCAGAAAGCGCAGAAAGCGTTGAAGGCGTGGTAAGTGAGGAAGGTGCCGGCGCTGAAAGTACAGAAGGCCTTGAAAGCATTGAAGATACCGGAAGCACGGATGATGCGGAGTTCGGAGCGGATTTTGACAACTTGTCCCCCGACGACTTCGAGTATGAGTACACCTATGATGATACCTACGGGGAGCATGATTATTTCGAAGACCTGGACAAGGAACAGTATGAGCAGCCTGCCAGGGGATCTACCTACTGGGACAAAGTAAAGAGCTATTACAACGGCCTGTTTGAGAGCCGCAAGAAGGTTTGCCCCTTCGATGCCCCGGGAGAGGTCGACTGGGTCAGGATCGACGGGCTCATGGATGACCCTGGATCCAACGCATACTATGGCTGGGGAGGCTACAACCCCGGGTGGAGCAGGCCGGACCACTACCTTGTCGGCTTGCAGAGGTCAAAGGGTAAGGTCCGGTATGTCATATACGGCTTACCCGGAATGTACAGCGCTGTGCCTCCCATGTCCATTTACGGCCTGTCGAAATGGCAGCCTGAAAAAAACGGCCGGGGCATGGGTTACTGGCTGCTGTATATCGACGCTGAAACGGGAGAAATAGCATATCCGGATTAACCGAAAGCAAAACAGACGGGAGTATTGAAAAATACTCCCTAATCGACATATAAGGCAGCAAATATATAATCGATAAAGGTGTTTATTTCAGCAATCTGGCGCCTTCTATCAAAACAGCTGAGCTCAGCAGTGAAGCAAGGGATATCATATGGAATTATGCCAGTGGAAAATACGACCTTAAACCGGAGGCCAGTCTGAGAGTATATAAGCTTGATGACCTTGTAAAATTGATCGATCAAAAATAGTTCAGTTGTAGTCAGTCAGACAATATGGAGACATTTCTGTCAAGGCAGATAATAATAAGCTTTCTGCCTTTATTTTTTAAATTCCTTGCCCTTACCGCCTGATATGCCACGATACTGCTTAATGAAATAATTATTTACGAATGTATAGATGTATATATTTATTTAAATTTTTAATGCGCAAAAAAATTAAATAATCCCTTTATTCTTTAACGAAGTTGTGGTAAAATAAGAAAAGCATAGTTACCAGTATTTACTATAATATACAGCGTTCGACAAAATTAAGTAACACTTGACAAAGCAAGTCAAACGATGAAAAATGCTGTAAAACATAAAAACTGAGGAGGAGTATCAATGGTAGAAAAAACCAGGGTGATTGTCATCGATGACAATCCGCACATCAGAGAGATTCTTGAATCTTTCATCAACCTGCAGGATGACATGGAATTTGTCGGATCTGCGGGAGACGGCCTGAAGGGCAAAGAGCTTATCGATACCCTGCAGCCGGATGTAGTGCTTCTTGACATGGTGATGCCCAAGCTTGACGGACTGGGGGTATTGGAAGAGCTGGCCAAGTCCCAGTCGGAGTATCAGCCTGCCGTCATCTGCCTGTCAGCAGTAGGACAGGAGGAGCTTGTGCGCCGTGCTATCGATCTGGGGGCAAAGTACTATATGATCAAGCCCTTTGATTTTGAAATGATACTCAGCAGGATTAGGGAAGTCGCCGGGGGAC
>JAKORJ010000060.1 GCA_029777885.1 Bacillota bacterium
AATATCGAAACCACCTACACATACGAATTATACAGGCTTACGAGGGATTACAACTGCGTCCCAATTCATATTTTTATTTATTTCTATATTTAGTTCTACACACAAAAAAACCGCCAAAGGGAATGTACCCCATGACGGTTGGCGATTGCGATAAGCAAACTTTGTAATTGTAAACAAACTCGTGTGTAAAGAAACACTTGCATTACCTCTTTGAGAACTGGGGTGCACGTCTTGCTTTTTTCAAGCCGTACTTCTTTCTTTCCTTCATTCTCGGGTCGCGAGTCAGGAAGCCTGCCTTTTTAAGCACAGGACGAAGCTCCTCATCCGCTTTCAGCAGTGCACGGGAAATGCCGTGACGAATTGCACCGGCCTGGCCTGTAAAGCCGCCGCCATGTACATTGACCACAACGTCGAACTTGCCCATTGTGTCGGTCAGAACCAGTGGCTGACGGGCTATAACCTTCAGGGTCTCCATACCGAAATAATCGTCGATGTCCCTGTCGTTGATCGTAAACTTGCCTTCACCGGGTATCAGCCTTACCCTGGCAACTGATTTCTTTCTTCTGCCTGTACCATAAAATTGAACTTTGGCCATTCACATTTCCTCCTTTCGTGCACCTTATATTTCAAGCGCTTCGGGCTTCTGAGCCTCATGCTTGTGAGTCGGGCCAGCATAAACCTTCAGCTTTTTGAGCATCTTTCTCCCCAAGGGTCCTTTGGGAAGCATGCCT
The DNA here is from genome assembly GCA_029777885.1 of Bacillota bacterium. GTDB lineage: Bacteria > Bacillota > Clostridia > Caldicoprobacterales > DTU083 > JAKORJ01. The sequence goes on from JAKORJ010000060.1 coordinate 732, forward strand.
TTCACAGCCAGATAGATGACCCTGGTCGGATCCCTTTTCATCATGTCGCTGAAGGTGTACTCCTTCAGGCCGCCCGGGTAACGGGAATGGAACCTGTAAAGCTTCTTGTCATTCTTTTTGCCGGTAACTTCGACCTCTCCGGCATTAACTACGATAACGAAATCCCCAGTGTCAACATAAGGCGTGTAGGTGGGTTTATGTTTTCCTCTCAATATCTTTGCGATTTCAGATGAAAGCCGTCCAAGAGTCTTGCCCTTGGCATCAACTACATACCATTTGCGGTCAACGGTCTGGGCGTTAGCCATGTAGGTCTTCATCAATGGTTTCCCTCCAATTTCAAATCAAATAGGTTCAAGTCGAAAAAACGTTCATTTATCTTAAAGATCCGGGGCTAGTGGACCTTAATTAACGCCAAACTATATTCTAATACATGCATCCGGGAGTGTCAAGGAATATTTGAGCATCAATAATAGACCTCTTCCAGGAAAAGGCCGTGTGCAGGGGCTGTGATCCCTGCCCGCTTCCTGTCCCGTGACAGAAGGATGTCCGGTATCTCGTCAGGCTTTATCTTGCCCTTTCCTACATAAATCAATGTACCCGCCATTATTCTTACCATATTGTACAGGAACCCATCACCCTTGACGATAAAATACAGGTACCTGCCATCCCGCTCCAGCTCAGCTTCAAAAATCGTGCGCACGGTGGACTTCACCGGTGAGCCCGTTGACCTGAAGGCGGCAAAGTCGTGGGTCCCTATGAAATGCCTGCAGGACCGCTCCATGGCCTCGATGTCCAGCGGGGGCGTTATGTGGGCATAGTACCGGTGCCCTATGGCTGTGCCGTGAGGGCCGACTACCATGCAATACTTGTATTTCTTGCCCTTGGCCCAATACCTCGAATGAAAGTCGTCCGGCACCCTTTCAGAGCTGACCACCCGTATATCGGGTGGAAGCAGGGCGTTGAGGGCAAAGCTGTACTTCTCCGGAGGAATGCGGGATGAGGTGTGGAAGTTCACCGTCTGCCCACGGGCGTGCACGCCGCTGTCCGTGCGGCTGGAGGCGATGACGCTGATATCCTCGCCTGTGAGCCTGTGGAGGGCCTCCTCCAGGACTTGCTGGACTGTGACGGCGTTGTCCTGCCGCTGCCAGCCTGCATATTCAGTTCCGTCGTATTCCAGGATGAGCTTTATGTTACTCATGGCATTACTGCTTTCAAATATGATTAACCATTACAAATAGGCATTCATGAGTACCGCTGCCACCAAAAGGAGGGCAATCCCGTATGCAGCGTAGTCCCTGCTCTCGACCTTCAGTACCTTCATCCGGGTCCTGTTTTCCCCGCCCCGGTAGCAGCGGGCTTCCATGGCCATGGCCAGTTCGTCCGCCCTCCTGAAAGCGCTTATGAAGAGGGGGACCAGCAAGGGTACCAAGGCTTTTGCCCTCTGGACCAGGTTGCCGCTCTCAAAGTCGGCCCCCCTGGCCGTCTGCGCCTTCATTATCTTGTCCGTCTCCTCAAGCAGGGTAGGTATGAAGCGCAGGGCAATTGTCATCATCATGGCCAGCTCATGGGCCGGGAACCTTATGACCCTGAGGGGCTTGAGCAGCAGCTCTATGCCATCGGTCAGGGCTATGGGCGATGTGGTCAGGGTGAGCAGGGATGTACCTGAGACCAGGAATATGAGCCTTAGGGCCATAAATATTGCCTGCCTTAAGCCTTCCCGGGTTATCTCGAGCCTCCACCACTTCACAAGCACCGTGCCTCCGCCGGTGAAGAAAAGGTTTATCAAAAAGGTCAGTACGATTATGAACAGGAGGGGCTTGAGGCCTTTGAGCACATACTTGACCGGTATCCGGGACAAGGCCACTGCCAGGGCCAGGAAGGCCAGGACATACAAATAACCGGTATAATAACGGACAAAAAATATGATTACGATGAACATAAAGGTTATGACCAGCTTTGTCCTGGGATCAAGCCTGTGTATGGGCGAGTCCTTGGGATAATACTGTCCCAGCGTTATGTCCTTAAGCATTCCCCGATCCCCCCAGTAACTTCCTTAGAACGTCCATGGACTGCTGCACCGTGTATATGTCAACCGGGACATCCATCCCCTTGTCCCTCAAGGCCCGCATCAGGCCTGTGACCTGCGGCATGCCGAGTCCCATCTCCAGCAGCCTGTCGGCATGGCTGAACACTTCAGCCGGGGTACCGGTGAGCTCCACTCTCCCCTTGTTCATGACGATAATCCTGTCGACCAGCCGGGCGACGTCCTCCATGCTATGGGACACGAGTATGATGGTCATGCCCTTCTTTGCATGCAGGTCCTTTATCTGCCGGAATATCTCGTCCCTGCCTCTAGGGTCCAGGCCTGCGGTAGGCTCGTCCAGCACCAGGATCCTGGGCTCCATGGCGAGGACCCCCGCTATGGCGACCCTCCTGCGCTGACCCCCGCTCAGCTCAAAGGGCGACCGGTCCTTGAGCTCATTTATGTCTATCCCTACCAGCTCGGCCGCCTCGGTCACCCTCCGGTCGATCTCATCCTCAGTCAGGCCCAGATTTTTCGGCCCGAAGGCTATGTCCAGGTAAACCGTCTCCTCAAAGAGCTGGTGCTCGGGGTACTGGAATACCAGCCCGACCTCGCGGCGCAGGGCTTTTAGGTTCTTGCTGTCCTTGTCCACCCTGATGCCGTTGACATACACGACCCCCTCGGTGGGCTTCAAAAGACCATTCAGATGCTGTATGAGCGTCGACTTGCCGGATCCGGTGTGGCCTATCAGCCCCACGAACTCACCGTCGCTGATCTCAAGGCTGACATCCGCAATAGCCCTGGACATAAAGGGAGTGCCGGGCATGTATATGTGAGTTACGTTCTCCATCTTTATCGGCATATAGCTTCCACCATTTCTTCTATGTTGAGCGGCTCACCCTTTATGTCAAAGCCTTCCTCCCTGAGCCGGTGAGCCAGTTCTACAACCTGTGGCACATCAAGCCCTATGCTTCTCAATGTGTCGACCTTGCTGAATATTTCCCGGGGAGTACCGTCTGCGGCGATCCTGCCCTTTTCCATGACCACTACCCTGTCGGCTTCGACCGCCTCATCCATGTAGTGGGTGATGTGTACGATGGTTATCCCTTCGTCCTTGTTCAGGTGACGGATCGTCTCCATTACCTCCCTGCGCCCTGAGGGGTCCAGCATGGCGGTAGGCTCATCCAATATGATTATCTCGGGCTTCATCGCTATCACCCCGGCTATGGCCACCCTCTGCTTCTGCCCGCCGGAGAGGAAATGGGGGGCTGACTTGGCAAACTCTGTCATATTGACCGAGCGCAATGCCTCATCCACCCTGCTCCTGATCTCGGCAGGGGGGATGCCCAGGTTTTCAGGCCCGAAGGCTACATCCTCCTCCACTACGGTGGCTACCATCTGGTTGTCCGGGTTTTGGAACACCATGCCCGCGGTCTGGCGTATGTTCCATGTGTTCTCATCAAGCCTTGTGTCCATGCCCTTTATGAAAACTTCGCCGGATTTGGGCTTGAGCAGCGCATTCAGATGCTTTGCGAGGGTCGACTTGCCTGAGCCGTTGTGGCCGATTATTACTACGAATTCACCCTTGTATATGTCTATTGAGACCCCGTCGAGAGCGGCGGTCTCCTCACCTTCACTGTTCACATAGTCATAGTGCAAGTCCCTTACGCGTATGATAGGCTCCAAGATCCGCCCTCCTCCATAAAAAATATGGATTAAGCTACAGGTAAAGCATCCCATGAACTTAATCCGTTTATCCGAAAGCTTCTGTATGAAAAATTGTGCCTATACGAGCTCTATAATGACCATTTCTGCCGCATCGCCTCTGCGGGGTCCCTTCTTGAGTATCCTGGTGTAGCCCCCGCCCTGATTCTGCTTTTCGCCTCTTTCCCTGTACTTGGGGCCGTATTCGTTGAAAAGCTTCTCGATCAAAGGATGTTTGACCTCTCGCAAACGCTGAGCATATTCTTTTTTGGTTTCATCGTCCTTGCGCAGCTCTTTCAAGTCATACAGAAAGGCCATCATCTTCCTCCTGGCATGAAGTCTCGAAGGCTTATCATTGGTCACCTCTATGGTGACGGTCTGACCTTTCTCGTTGTTGACTTCCTTTTTGACCTTTTCTGTATTGTCATACTCCTTGACAGCAAGGGTTATGAGCTTTTCAGCCAATTTGCGTATTTCCTTGGCACGGGCTTCGGTCGTTTCTATCCTGCCATGCCACAAGAGATCTGATACCTGGTTCCTCAGCAAGGCCTTGCGTTGGTCGGTCGGCCTGCCTAATTTCCTATGTCCGGGCATATTCTCCCTCCTTGTCTATGCTATTCCTCGGTTTTTTTCAAACTCAGATTCAATGCCGCCAGCTTGCGCTGGACCTCTTCCAGAGACTTTTTGCCAAGGTTCCTTACCTTCATCATTTCTTCCTCAGTCTTTTGCGTGAGCTCCTGCACCGTGTTGATGCCCGCACGTTTCAGGCAGTTGTAAGAGCGCACTGAAAGGTCAAGCTCCTCTATGGTCATTTCTAAGACCTTTTCCTTCTTGTCCTCTTCCTTTTCAACCATGATCTCTACGTCGCTTACATGGGCAGTCAGGTTCACGAACAGCGAAAGATGCTCGCTCATTATCTTGGCAGCCAGGCTCGTGGCTTCATCCGCTTTTATGGTGCCGTTGGTCCATACCTCAAGGGTAAGCTTGTCATAGTCGGTCACCTGGCCTACCCTGGTATTTTCCACCGAGAAGTTCACCCTGCGAATGGGGGTGAATATCGAGTCCACAGGGATCACCCCTATGGGGGTCCCGGGCTTTTTGTTCCTTTCAGCGGGGACATAGCCCCGGCCCTTCTCTACGCTTATCTCCATGTACAGCTTGCCGTCCTCGTTCAGGGTGGCGATATGCTGTTCAGGATTCATTATCTCAACTTCCGAGTCCGTTATGATATCCCCCGCTGAAACCCTGCAGGGTCCCTGGGCGTTGATCACCAGGGTCTTGGTCTCATCGGTATGCATCTTAAGGCATAATTCCTTCAGGTTGAGCACGATCTCCACCAGGTCTTCCTTGACACCCGGCAGGGTGGTGAACTCATGGAGAGCCCCGTCAACCTTGATCGACGATACAGCGGCGCCCGGCAGCGATGAAAGCAGCACCCTGCGCAAGCTGTTTCCCAGGGTCGTCCCAAAGCCCCTTTCCAACGGCTCCACGACAAATTTGCCGTATCGACCGTCGGGACTGAGTTCCACAACCTCAATGTTGGGCTTCTCTATTTCTAACATGAATAAAACCCTCCTCATAACTTATTTCCAGATCAGTTCATTTCGAGGGCAACTGATTCATTTCATCCGGTAATCAAGCTATTACTTGGAGTACAGCTCGACTATGAGGTGCTCCTGGATTTCGTAGTCTATATCCGACCTGGCCGGCAATGCCTCCACTTTTCCTTCGAGCTTTTCATAATCGACCGACAACCACTGGGGTATCGACCTGCCGGGCCCTTCCTTGAGAGCTTTGAAATGCTCTATTTCAGATGCGCTCCGCTCCTTGACTGCTATCACATCGCCTGCTTCGACCAGGTATGAAGGGATGTTGACCTTCTTACCGTTGACCGTGATGTGGCCATGGCGGACGATCTGCCTGGCTTGCGGCCTTGACGAGGCGAATCCCAGGCGGTATACCACGTTGTCCAGCCTGCGCTCCAGCAGTTGGAGCAGGTTTTCACCCGTAATGCCCTTCATGCTCTCAGCTTTCCTGAAGTAGTTCTCAAACTGGTTTTCAAGTACACCGTATATCCTTCTTGCTTTTTGCTTTTCGCGGAGCTGAATCCCGTACTCGGACTGTTTCCTCCTGTTGCCGCCGTGCTGTCCCGGTGCCTGGGGCCTGCGGCTTACCGCGCATTTGTCACTGTAGCACCTGTCCCCCTTCAGGTATAGCTTGACGCCTTCCCTGCGGCAGAGGCGGCATACTGCTTCTGTATATCTTGCCATCTATCACACCTCCATACCCTTATACTCTTCTTCTCTTTGGCGGACGGCATCCGTTGTGGGGAATCGGAGTAACGTCTTTTATCATGCTTACTTCCAGCCCGGCTGCCTGCAGTGACCTGATCGCAGCTTCCCTGCCGGAGCCCGGTCCCTTGACATAGACCTCGACGGTCTTCAGGCCATGCTCCATGGCGGCTTTGGCTGCTGCCTCGGCTGCGGACTGGGCTGCAAAAGGAGTACTCTTCCTGGAACCCTTGAAGCCAAGGGCGCCGGCACTGGCCCAGGATATCGCATTGCCTTCTGTATCGGTTATGGTGACAATCGTATTGTTGAATGTCGACTGGATATGTGCAGCGCCGCGTTCGATATTCTTCTTCTCACGGCGTCTCCTTGTTCTGCCAGCTTGCTTTGCCATTCATGTCCCTCCTTATTTCTTTCTCTTGGCACCGACAGTACGCTTGGGCCCTTTGCGGGTCCTTGCATTCTGCTTGGTGCTTTGTCCGCGGACAGGCAACCCTTTGCGGTGGCGAATACCCCTGTAGCAGCCTATCTCGATCAGGCGTTTGATGTTCATGGAAACTTCTCTTCTCAAATCGCCTTCCACTTTGACATTTCTATCGATATATTCTCTAAGCTTCGAAACTTCTGTCTCGGTCAGATCCTTGACGCGGGTATCAGGATTGATCCCTGTGTTTGCCAGGATTTCATTTGCTTTTTTCCTACCGATACCGTAAATATAGGTCAAACCGATTTCCACCCGTTTCTCCCTGGGCAGGTCAATACCGGCAATGCGTGCCAATAGTCACACCTCCATATGTTAATTATAGCTTATTTTGTACGTTTCTAAACGCCTTGGGATCCACTGAGGCTCCCGGGCTCAGCCTTGCTTTTGCTTATGCCTCGGATTCTCACAGATCACCATGACCTTGCCTTTTCTCTTGATGATCTGGCATTTTTCGCATATAGGCTTAACAGACGGCCTTACTTTCATGATTAGCTACCCTCCTTATTCCTTTCCCCGCCAGGTGATGCGCCCGCGGGTCAAATCGTAGGGCGAAAGCTCCATTGTGACCTTATCGCCTGGTAGGATCCTTATAAAGTTCATTCTGAGTTTACCAGATATATGGGCCAGCACCTTGTGCCCGTTAGGCAGTTCCACCTGGAACATCGCATTAGGCAGGGCCTCAGTGACTGTACCCTCAACTTCTATGACATCGTCCTTAGCCAATGAATACCACCCTCCTTATTTCTCATATCCCAACGATCTCAAGCTTTTTCGAAGCTCTGCGTCAAATACCTTTTTACCGCTTGTAAGCTTTTCCCCGATCGCTTGAGCGATCTCGGGTCTTTTCTCCAGATGCTTTATCTTCTTTTTCTTCGGTTTCTCGATTGTTCTGCCCACACCGTTTGCTATCAGGACATGATCGCGGTCCAGCCGGCCTATCACGATAAAGGCCTTGCCCTTATCCCGTCCGGCCTTGGCTATCACCACCCGGCCTATTTCCAACTCCTCGTTCAACATCTTGCTTTACCCCTTCAAAGTCAGAATGACAGGCTCGTCTTCTGTGATCGCTATAGTGTGTTCATAATGGGCGGACAGGCTCCTGTCTGCGGTCAATACCGTCCATCCGTCCGGCATGATCACCACCTGATCTGTCCCCAGGTTCACCATCGGCTCTATCGCCAGGGTCATCCCCGGGCGCAGCCGCGGGCCTTTTCCGGGCTCTCCGAAGTTTGGTATCTGGGGATCCTCATGCATCCTTTGCCCGATCCCGTGCCCCACAAAAGATTTTACCACTGAAAAACCTCTGGATTCAACATAGCTTTGAATCGCATGGGATATGTCCGAAAGACGGTATCCCGCACGCGCAAATTTTATCCCTTCATAGAAGGATTGTCTCGTAACATTTATCAGTTCAACAGCTTCCGGGCTGACCTTCCCCACAGGGTGCGTCTTCGCGCTGTCCCCGCAGTATCCCATGTAAAAGGCGCCGATATCTATGCTTATTATGTCGCCTTCCTTCAGCTCCCGCTTCCCCGGTATACCGTGTATGACCTGCTCGTTGATCGATGCGCAGATCGATGCCGGGTAGCCGTTATAGCCCTTGAAGGCGGGTATCGCGTCATGAGACCTGATGTAGTCCTCTGCGATCCTGTCCAACTCCTCCGTGGTGATACCGGGCCTTATGCTCCTCCTCACGGCCTCATGGGCGCCGGCGACTATGGCACCGGCCTTTCTCATCAGCTCAAGCTCTCTGTCTGACTTTATGATGATCATTTTATTGCCTTATTTCAGGAACCCTTTATAATGCCTCATGAGCATCTGGGCTTCCAGTTGTTTGGATGTTTCCAGTGCGACCCCGACCATGATCAGGACCGAAGTCCCGCTGAAGGCCAGGCGTATACCCGTTATCGCCCCGAGGGCAATGGGTATGATGGCTACCACCGCAAGGAACAGCGACCCGACCAGGGTCAGCCTGGTTGATATCCTGGCAAGATAATCTGCTGTGGGCTTGCCGGGACGGATACCCTGCACGAAACCGCCGTACTGCCTCAGGTTGTTGGATATCTCAATGGGGTTGAAGGTTATCTGGTTATAGAAAAATGTAAAGAAGATTATAAGCAGCGCATAAATCACGGCATAAGGCCAGCTCGTGTAGGACATCCATTTGTCCACCCATTTGTAGAACCCGCTGTCCGTTGATGTAAACTGGGCTATGGTTTGAGGCACGGACAGTATCGATACAGCAAATATTACCGGAAGCACTCCGGAGGAGTTGACCTTCATCGGTATATGGGTGCTCTGCCCGCCGTACATCTTGCGCCCGACCACCCGTTTTGAATACTGGACGGGTACTCTTCTTTGCCCCATATCAATAAAGATGACGCCTGCTATGAGCAGAACCATGAACACTGTGATAAAGGGCAGATACAGCCAGTTGATTGCTCCTTGTATTGAGGCGACAACCAGCCTGAATATTTCACTGGGAGCCCTCGATACGATGTTTACGAAAATCATGAGGGAGATCCCGTTGCCGATGCCGTTTTCGGTGATCTGCTCGCCCAGCCACATAAGGAAGGCCGTGCCTGCAGTAAGGGTCAAGGCAACAAACAGGTAAACGAAAACATTCTTATACATCAGCGCCTGATTGGCCAGACCGTAGGTTATACCGATGGCCTGTAGGAATGCCAGGATGATGGTGGCATACCGTGAATACTGGGTGATCTTTTTCCTGCCCTCTTCCCCTTCCTTTGAAAGCTGCTCCAGCTTGGGGATGGCGACGGTGAGCAGCTGCATGATGATCGAGGCGTTGATATAGGGCGTTATCGACATCGCAAATATAGTAAAGTTTTCCAAGGCGCCGCCGGAGATGATGTTGAAAAAGCCGAGCAGGCCTTCTCCGCCTTTTTCAACGGTACTTTTTATCACGGCCACATCCACGAACGGGATCGGCACGAAGGAGCCCAGGCGGTATACAAGCAGCATGAGCAGGGTGAATATGATCTTTTTCCTGATATCCTCGATCCTCCACGCGTTCCTGAAGGTCTCCAGCATATTATATCACCTCTGCCTTTCCGCCTAAAGCTTCGATCTTTTCCTGAGCGGATTTGCTGAATTTGTGGGCTTGTACTGTCAGCTTCTTCGTTAACTCCCCTTCTCCCAGTACCTTGACACCGTCATTCAGCTTTTTGATAATACCGTATTCCATCAAAAGCTCAGGCGTAACCGTCGTATCCGGCTCAAACACTTCCAGGTCTTTCAGGTTCACGATCGAATAGACCCTGGCGAATATATTTGTAAAACCGCGTTTGGGCAGTCGTCTTGTAAGAGGCATCTGTCCGCCTTCAAAGCCCGGCCGTACTCCGCCGCCGCTCCTGGCCTTCTGTCCCTTGTGTCCGCGCCCTGCAGTTTTGCCTTTTCCGGAACCAACGCCGCGGCCTTTTCTCATGGGGTCCTTCACTGAGCCCGCAGCCGGTTTCAATTCATGCAATTTCATTGGGTCGCACCTCCTTACTCTTCGATTTCTTCAACTTCTACCAGATGCTTTACCTTGCTTATCATTCCTCTGATCACGGCATTGTCATCATGGATCTTCTCAGCCCTGAGTTTTCTCAAACCAAGAGCTTCCATCGTGGCAATCTGATCTTTCTTGCAGCCTATGGTGCTTTTGACCTGGGTAACTTTCAGCTTTGCCATTGTAAGTTCCCTCCTAACCTAGGATCTCTTCGACTGATTTACCCCTCAGCTTGGCAACCTGTTCCGCGGTTTTCAGCCGTTTGAGACCGTCGATAGTAGCATTGATAACGTTCCTGGGATTGCTGGTCCCCAGCGATTTGGTCCTAATATCCCGGATGCCTGCAAGCTCAAGGACTGCACGGACAGGTCCGCCGGCGATGACGCCTGTACCTTCCTGGGCCGGCATCATGAGCACCTTGCCTGCTCCGAATTCACCCTGGACCTCATGGGGTATGGTCGTGTTCACGATGGGAACCTTTATCAAATGCTTCTTTGCATCCTCAATACCTTTTCTGATCGCTTCCGGGATCTCTACCGCTTTGCCCATTCCGACACCGACGTGGCCATTCCCGTCGCCGACGACTACGACCGTGTTGAAGCGTATGTTCCTGCCTCCCTTGACGGTCTTGGCTACGCGGTTAATGCTTACCACTTTTTCTTTCAGATCCAGTGTGCTGGCATCTATACGGTCCATCTATTACCCTCCTTATTTAAAAATCCAAGCCGGCTTCTCTTGCTCCGGTCGCAACTTCCATGACCCGCCCGTGGTAGGGGTACCCTCCGCGGTCGAATACTACCTGCCTGATGCCTTTTTCCAAGGCCTTCTTGGCGGCTGCTGCTCCGACGAGCCTTGCAGCTTCCTTCTTGGTCTTGCCGGCTACGGCTTCCTTCAGATCCGGATCCAGGGTAGAAGCGGCTGCCAGGGTATTGCCGTTTACATCGTCAATGATCTGGACATATATGTGGTTTAAGCTTCTGTATACGTTAAAGCGAGGCCTTTCGGGTGTCCCGGACACTTTCTTGCGGACACGCGCGTGTCTTAATTTCCTCGTGTCGTTTTTACTCTTTTTCTGAATCACCTAAGCTTCACTCCTTCCCTGTTAATTACCAGTCTTGCCTTCCTTGCGGATGATTCTCTCGTTTTCATACTTGATGCCCTTGCCCAGGTAGGGTTCCGGCTTCCGGACGGCCCTGATCCTGGCGGCCATCTCGCCGACCTTCTGCTTGTCGATCCCCACTACCGTTATCTTGTTGGGGGCGGGGACCTCAAACTCTATGCCGTCTTCCTCTTCTATCTCCACAGGATGCGAATAGCCTACGTTCAGCACAAGCTTCTTGCCCTGCTTCTGAGCCCTGTAGCCAACACCGTTGATCTCCAGGTTCTTCCTGTAGCCGTTGGTCACGCCCTCCACCATGTTGTGGATCAGGGCCCGGCTCAATCCATGCAGCGCCTTGTGCAGCTTGTTGTCGGTAGGACGCTCTACTGTGACGATATTATCATTAACGTTCACCTTGATATCCTTATGGAACTTCTGTGTGAGCTGTCCCTTCGGCCCCTTGACGGTAACGAGATTGCCCTCGCCCACTGTCAGGGTCACGCCTTTGGGCAGTACCACAGGCATCTTGCCAATACGCGACATAATTACACCGCCTTCCGTCTAAAAAATTGCGTCGAACTGTTTTCCATTACCAGATGTAGCAGAGGACCTCTCCGCCAACGCCCTCCTTGCGGGCCTGCTTGTCTGTCATTACACCCTTCGAGGTGGAGATGATCGCGATGCCCAGTCCGCCGAGCACCTTCGGTATCTCGTCCTTCCTGGCATAAACCCTGAGGCCGGGCTTGCTGATCCTTTTCAAGCCGCTGATCACGCGCTCGTTGTTCGGGCCGTATTTCAGGTTTATCCTCAAGGTGCCCTGGGGGCCGTCTTCGATGAGGGTATACCCCTTTATGAAGCCTTCCTGGGCCAATATATCTGCAATAGCCTTCTTCATCCTAGAGGCTGGAACTTCTATGAATTCACGCTTGACTACCAATGCATTCCTGATGCGGGTAAGCATATCTGCAATGGGATCCGTCACTACCATATCTTCTACCTCCTTCCAGTCGCTGCTGTTTACCAGCTTGCCTTCTTGATGCCGGGTATTTGTCCTTTATATGCCAGCACTCTGAAGCATATACGGCATACGCCGAACTTTCTCAGGTAGGCATGGGGACGTCCGCAGAGCCGGCATCTGTTATAGGCCCGGGTTGAAAACTTGGGTTTTCTCTGCTGCTTTAATATCATGGATTTCTTGGCCAATTGTAATTTCCCTCCTCATACTTGGACTATTGAGCCCTGGATGCAAAGGGCATACCCATGAGCCTGAGTAACTCCCTTGCCTCTTCGTCAGTCTTGGCAGTTGTGACGATTATGACATCCATACCTCTGACCTTGTCTACCTTGTCATAGTTAATTTCAGGGAAAATCAACTGCTCTCTTATACCCAGCGCATAATTGCCTCGTCCGTCAAAGGATTTGTCCGAAACGCCCCTGAAGTCCCTTACGCGGGGCAGGGCGATGTTGAACAGACGATCCAAAAATTCATACATTCTATCGCCATGGAGTGTTACCTTGACTCCAATATTCATTCCCTTTCTGACCTTGAAAGCAGCAACTGACTTCTTAGCCTTGATGACCACAGGCTTTTGTCCCGAAATGGTGGCGAGCTCTTCCACTGCGTTTTCCAGGGCCTTGGGGTTGTCCTTGGCCTCACCGATACCCATGTTTATGACTACCTTCTCAAGCTTCGGGATCTGCATGACGCTCTTGTATTTGAACTTCTCCATCAGTGCAGGTGCTACTTCATTTTTATACAAATCTTTCAGTCGAGCCAAATCAATTACCTCCTTTCAGAGAAAAAGCTTAGTTAGCGAATGTTTCTCCGCATTTCTTGCAAACTCTTACCTTGGTGCCATCCTCCATGACCTTGCGGGCAACTCTCCTGGCCTTGTTGCACCGTTTGCATACGAGCATGGCCTTTGAAGCGTAGATAGCGCCTTCCTGATGGATGATGCCGCCCTGCTGGTTGGCTCCTCTCGGTTTCTGGTGCTTGGTCAGCATGTTGACGCCTTCTACTACGATCTTGCCCTCACTGGGGAGCGCTCTCAGGACTACACCCCGTTTTCCCTTGTCCTTGCCGGAAATGATTTCTACGGTATCTCCTTTTTTAACATGTAGCTTTCTCGGTTTGTTCACCACAGTAACCACCTCCTCTTACAGTACTTCCGGGGCTAGAGATATTATTTTCATATAATCCTTTTCCCTGAGCTCCCTGGCGATGGGTCCGAAGATACGGGTACCCCTGGGCTGTTTCTGGTCGTTTATGATAACTGCTGCATTGTCGTCAAACCTGATGTAGGATCCGTCCTTTCTCTGGATGCCCTTCTTGGTGCGTACAATGACTGCTCTTACAACGTCTCCTTTTTTTACAACACCGCCGGGTGTTGCGCTCTTGACCGAAGCAACTATGACATCGCCTATATTGCCGTATTTCCTTGTAGAGCCGCCGAGGACGCGAATGCACATGATCTCCTTGGCTCCTGTATTGTCAGCTACTTTTAAGCGGGTTTGCTGCTGTATCATTTTGTTTGCACCCTCCTCTCAATATGCACAGTCTTGGCTTACTGGGCACGCTCAACTATTTCCACGAGACGCCAGTGCTTGTCGCGGCTAAGGGGCCTTGTCTCCATGACCTTGACACGGTCGCCTACGCGAC
>JAKORJ010000061.1 GCA_029777885.1 Bacillota bacterium
CACTATCTCAGCGACAAGCTCGTTCTATACTATCAATAAAATTATACACAGGTTTGATGCTGACTTAATTGCCTCTTAGGTAAGGCCACGGATTGGTATGAGCGCCGTTTATCCTGACTTCGAAATGCAGGTGGGGACCGGTGGAAGCGCCGGTGCTGCCTACAGCAAGCACAGGATCGCCTTTTTTAACCTTCTGCCCGACACTAACCTTGAACGCGGAACCGTGGGCATACAGGGTAGTGATGCCGCTACCGTGATCAATGATGACTGTATTGCCATAGCTACCGTAGTACTGGGCGAGAATTACTACACCATCCGCCGCCGCAACGGCTGACTTGCCATATATATTGGAGCCTGCTATGTCAATGCCCGTATGCATTTTATAAACATTGGTTATCGGGTGGATCCTGTATCCATAATCCGATGATATATAGCTGTAACCGGGCATCGGCCAGGCCATTACACCGCCGGAATATTTCTCCTTGCTTTTTTCTGTCAGCTCTTTGATTTTCTTTTCCAGCTCTTTAGAGAGCCGTTCAAGCTCATCGAGCTCCTTGTTGATCCGTTCTTTTTCCTTCTCAAGCTCCTTGAGCAGTCTTTCCTTTTCCTTCTGGTCTGACTCTATACTGGCCTTCTGTCTTGAAACAAGAGTCCTTTCACTGCTTATCTCCTTCTTTTTCTGCTCCAGGTATGCTTTTTTCTCTTCTATCTGGGTCTTTTTCAGCTCAATATCCCTGGTCTTGTTTTCACAAGCAAGCTGCTTCTGCTCGATCTCTTCCTTGGCCTTGTTCATGTCTTCCAGGACCTGGTTGTCATATGCGATCATCTGCTTTATCATGCCCAGCTTGACGAAGAAATCATTGAGGCTCTTTGACTCAAAGAGAAGCTCGAGGTAGGAAGTATTCTTGTCCATATACATGACCCGGAGCCTTTCAGCCATCAACTCTTCCTGCTCCTTGACAGCCTCCTTGGCTTCTTCCAGCTCTTGCTTTACGGCTTCTAGCTCTTCATATGCCTGCTGGAGCTCTTTTTCTGCAGCCGCAAGTTCGCTTTCGGCCTGTTGCAAAACAGCAAGGTTTTCCGCAAGCTTGGATTCGAGTCTCTTAAGCTCCTTTTCCTTGGCTTCAAGGTTTCTTTCCAATTGCATGAGCTGCTCACTGGCGCTTTTTTGTTCCTTTTCTACCTTGTCTAGTTTCTTGTTGGCTTCCTTTATCTCTTTATTGACGTCCTCCAACTCTTCTTTGGTGTCTTCGAGTGTTGCAGCGATAGCTTGTCCGGAAAAAGAGAACATGAGAACAAAGATGAGCAAAAAAGCGAAGAACCTTTTCACGGTAACACCCCATTAAATGGATAATATATGACATTTCTATTAAAATTGTTTCGTTTTTATTATACTATATAAATAACAGCTTGTATAGTATAAAATAGTGTAAAAGTGTCGATTTTAAGCCTTTTTGTACATATTTGCGCGTATAAAAATGCAAAATCATATGATTTACCTTAAGGAGTAAAGGAAGTATGAGCAATTACAAGAAGGACCTGGGTGCCCTTGGAGAGGGAAAGGCCTGCGAGTTCCTGCTGGAGAACGGCTATGAGATACTGGAAAGGAATTTTCGGTGCAAGGCCGGAGAGATAGATATAATTGCAATGAAGGATAATGTCATGGTTTTTGTTGAAGTCAAGACCAGGACATCGACAGCTTTTGGCATGCCCTCCGAAGCCGTCAACCACAAGAAACAGGAAAAATACTTTAAGACAGCCTTGTATTATATAAATGAAACAGGCTCAAGGAATACTGCTTTTAGGTTCGACATAATTGAGATCATGTTCGATAAAGGTAATGTGAGCATAAATCATATTATAGACGCGTACAGGCATGTGAGGACCAGGTACTTCATATAGCCATAGAATAATAAAGGTTTGCATATACAGCAGCCATGGATAATGGGCATTTGAAAAGGTCTGAGCCCGGTTTCATTCCGGATCCAGACCAAAACAGGTGCTTGATGGTGTTGTCCGTCTTATGTCTAACTTTTGCAGGGTCAGGTCATGTGCATGTGAAGAAGACTATGCGCCGCAGGTCGATTCCAAAGAAGACCCATCTGCGGCCGGTCCATCTCCAGCCCGCTGCCGAGCGGGGACCTACAAACACCAGCCAGGTCCAGAAGCTCTGGCCGTTGTCGAGCCAAATGAAGGTAAACCTGAACAGGCAGTTGCGGATTGCTCCCGGGTCCACTGCCCGCGGGCCAAACATCGGTTCACGGACAGGGGTATAGGAAGGCGGAGGTCCGGGTGGGCTAGAAGCACCAGGGGAGATGCCCGGCATTAACCCCGGTCCTGGCACAGAAGGGGCTCCGGGCGGAACCGAAGGCACCGGGAATATGGGAAAGCGGGGAATCAGCCTGCCATTGAAGAAATCATCATCAAAATACATGAAACCTCAACTCCTTTATATACATTAGTATATGCTAATGCATATAAAGGAGTTACACATTGCTATATCATAGGTCTGTCTTAGTCAAAGCAGCCCCTGCGGCTGTCGCAAATTCCGCGTTTCTTGGTATATGGAAATCAACATCATAAAGCTGGTGCAGCCTGTCAAATATATCATGCGCCTGAGGGACGTTGGTCAGATTGCCTGTCAGTACCACGTCCCTTGTATTGTGAATCCGGGTCGCAAACACGGCCAGCATGCCAATGGTCTGGAACACCAGATTGATGATCCCGAGGGCAGTGTCCGCCTTGGTAGCAAGGTCGCTGATCCGTCCGAAGTTTGAGGCAGTAAGATCGGGGGGTAGGGTTTCCATTTTATCTTTGGTGATATCCCCGATATGCAGGTCTATATTGGCGAGGTTACCCTCCTTTGCCATCTCAATAAGGTCATCAAAGTGCCGTATATTCAGCATCTTGTTGGACAAGCCCAACAGGGTGCCGCCGCCAACACCCGTCCCGCCTATATGCTTGAAGCTGTTGCTTTCTGCCATTACATAGGCTGTACCTGTTCCCATGCTTACGATGACTGCCCTGTTCAAGCCGCTCAAAAAGAGCCCGCCCCTGCCTGTAGCTTCAAACTCACTGGTCTTATTTGTCGGTATGCCGTAAAGCCGGCCTGATATATGGGATGATCCTACTCCGGTCACAGTTATGTGGTCTATATCATCAAGGGCTAGGCCATTAACATTCATGAACTTCCCAAAGGCGCCATAGACGGAGGCGATAGGGTCGTTTGCCCTGACCAGCAAGGGACAGACGAGCCTACCTTGGTTGTACCCGATTATCTTTGTGGTGCTGCCGCCTATGTCGATACCGATTATATAGGACATTCTACTTGCTCCTTAATTTATTCTTTATTTATATATCTAACCGGTAGTACCTGTTGTATGCTGCAACTATGGCTGCTGTCAACAGGGCTGAGATCACTGCTTCAGCTATGGCATTTGTCGTAAAGACAGAGATCACGACAGCCTTGAAAGCCATGCCGACTTTTTCAGCCACTTCTTTTGCATACAATAGATAGAGCATCAGGAAGACCAACCCTGTATTTGTAAGGCTGCCGGCTATGCCAGCAGCAAGGCCGGACAGGGGCCGCAGCTTGGTCTTGCTGAACAGCCTGTATACATAGAATGAAGCTACCCCTATCATCATCCTGGGCAGGACCGAAATCAGGGGATCGATAAATAAAGGATCCAGGACTCCATTAGGCCTGGTCATCGCATGGATCAAGGTCACAATACCAAACAAGGTTCCCATGATCAGACCTGCGACCGGTCCGAGGGCTGCGCCGGTGATGATCGTAGGTATGTGATTGATGGTAGCACTTATTGTGCCCAATGGTACTGCGCCAAGGGGCGTAAGGTCCATAATGATCGTAATAGCCAGCATGAGTGCAAGAAATGTAAGCTTTCTGGTATCAATTCCTGTTTTCATTGCCATATCTCCCACGATTTTTTAATGTATAGTACCATAAAATCCTGTTAGTTGAAATAGATTTTTGTAACATGCTTCCGCTGTAATAATAACTATATAACCGAATGCAAGGGCAAATAACCAGGTATTAAAAAATTGTACAATAAAAGGCCATCTTCTGAAGTAGGATGGCCTTATGCAGCATAAGATCAGCTTATCTTAAACAGGGATTTGAAAAACTCTATAATGCTCCTGAAGAGTAACTCGAAGAACCCTGCCTTTTTGACTTCCTCAGCAGTGCTGATTTCTGCAGAGGCCAGCACCTCATCATTCAGCTTGACTTCCACCGTGCCGACCCTGGTATCGGCGGCCAAAGGCGCTGTTACCGGGTCCTTATCAAGCTTGATGTCAAATATTAGATCATCCTGGCTATCCTTTGGTATGACAACATATAAGTCTTCAGCTACCTTAACAGGGACAGTCAGTTTCTTGCCCTTTTTGATTTCGATCTCCCCGAATGGCTCGTCAGCTTCTATCGCCTTGTGCAGTTCAAAGTTCCTGAAGCCATAGTTGAGCAGCTCGGTAGATGCTGCCAGCCGCTCGGCCTCGTCCTTAGTTTTCATCACCACGGCGATAAGGCGCATGCCGTCCTGCTTGGCAGTGCCTACCAGGCAGTATCCGGCTTCCTCGGTCCAGCCTGTCTTTAGGCCGTCAGCACCCGGATAGACTCCCAGCAGGGGATTGCGGTTGAATTGTCTAATGCCGTTGTAAGTATACTCGGTCATTGATTCGATCTCAAGTATCTTGGGATAATGGTTTATAAAGTACCGGGCGAGCGTCGCTATGTCTCTTGCGCTCATATAGTGGCCTTCGGCCTCTAAGCCGTTCGTGTTTTTAAATTGTGTATTAGTGAGGCCCAGCTCCTGGGCTTTTTTGTTCATCTGCTGTACAAAGGTCTGTTCAGTTCCACAGAGGTGCTCTGCTATAGCTATACATCCGTCATTCCCGGACACAATCGCCGTTCCGGTGACTATCACGCCAAAGGGCACCTTGGTGCCGGCTTCAAGAAACAAAACCGAACCGCCTACCCTCAACGCCCAGGCATTTTCGGATATGGTCACAAGATCATCCCAGCCAACGGTGCCTTGCTCCAGCGCTTCAAACGCCAGCAGCAGGGTCATGATCTTTGTGATGCTGGCCGGAGTTAGCCGTTCATCTGCGTTTTTTTCATACAGGACCCTGCCAGTAGATGCTTCTATCAGCATAGCATAAGGCGCAATTGATTCAAATTCTGTGGGTTCGGCATATACCGGTGAGCATGTGATTACCAGTATCGATAAAATAACAATTGGAACCAGTATTTTTCCGATGGTTTTCATCCGCTTGGCACCTCCGTTTATGTAAGCTAAGGTAAGTGTTGATTACACGGGGTCCCGTGAAATCAGTATCTTTTATTATTATTAATATAATAGCATTAAATAAACCCATGGACAATATTTTGCGGGTATAAACAGGGCACTATCAGATAAGTATTGTGCCTTTTCAGCATAAATGGTATTATTGACCGGTAAAGAGCGTTTCATGCAAATAATGCTTATACAGGCCGGAATTTTTGTAGTAAAATAATGAGAATATACAGGAACAGGATAGGAGGCCGACGTAAACTGATGACAGCGGAAAAATTGATAATGCCGGAAAACTATAGGGCAGTGCTCGGCATCAGGGACACTGAGATCGCGATAAAGCTGATAAAGGACTATTTTGAGGACAGGCTGGCGACCGCCCTGAATCTGACCAGGGTATCCGCTCCTTTATTCGTGCTGCGTCACACCGGGTTGAACGATGACCTGAATGGCTTTGAAAGGCCGGTTTCGTTTGATGCAAAGGGGATAGAGGGGGAAAGGATCGAGATAGTCCATTCGCTGGCCAAATGGAAGCGGATGGCCTTGCACAGATACGGGTTCAAGCACGGAGAAGGCCTTTATACTGATATGAATGCGATTCGGCGAGACGAGGACCTGGATAACCTGCATTCGATATACGTTGACCAATGGGACTGGGAGAAGATCATCAATAAAGATGAAAGAACGGTCGAAACCCTGAAGCTGATAGTAAGATCCATATTCCAGGTGTTCAAGGATTGTGAGGACCTGGTCGTCAGTACCTATCCTGAATTGACCAGGCAACTGCCAGATGAAATAAGCTTTATAACCACCCAGGAGTTGGAGGACATGTACCCGGAGCTGACGCCGAAGCAAAGAGAGGATGCCATCGCCAGGGAGAAAAAGGCGGTATTCGTTATGAAAATAGGCGGCCTGCTAAGGTCCGGGACCAGGCATGACGGGCGGGCACCGGACTATGATGACTGGGAACTGAACGGCGACATTATTTTCTGGTATCCTGTCCTGAACTGCGCCTTTGAAGTATCCTCCATGGGCATCAGGGTAGATGAAGCTTCATTGGCGAAGCAGCTCGCGCTGGCAGGCTGCGAGGAAAGAAGGAACCTCCTGTTCCACAAGGAAGTCCTCCAAGGAAGGCTACCCTATACGGTCGGGGGCGGTATAGGCCAGTCACGGATATGCATGTATTTTCTGCACAAGGCTCATATCGGCGAGGTCCAGGCTTCAGTATGGCCGGAGGACATGGTCAAGGCCTGCTGCCGGTCCGGTGTCATGCTGCTTTAGTTTTTACTTGATACATGTAAATTTTCATATAATGGAATCAGGACGCTTTATGGGCGTCCTGACTGCTATTTGCAGATTTTATTCATCAGTCACATTGTCTTCGATGAATTCCGGCCTGTTCAAAGTCTTCTGGGCTGGGCCCTCAATTATCTCCCCTTCATATGTGAACCGGGACCCATGGCACGGACAGTCCCATGAATGCTCTGCCGAGTTCCACACAAGCTCACAGCCCAAATGGGTGCAGGTGGTATCAACGACATGGAGCCTGCCCTGCATATCACGATATGCGCCGTACTTCTCTCCGTCGATCTCAATATACCCGGCCTGTCCCGGACTGATCTCTTCATTTGTGACCGGAGCCAGTTTTCCCTTGATAAGCTCTTTTGCCACATTTACATTTTCAGCGGCAAACTTGCCGACGGATGCGGCAGGGTTAAAGCGGGAGGGATTGTAAACCTCATACCAGGGATTATCCTTGCCCAGTATCAGGTCCTTGAGTATCATGGCTGCTGCGGTCCCGTTTGACATCCCCCATTTTCTGAAGCCGGTCGCCACATATATACCGGCTGTTTTAGATGTCAGGTTGCCGACATAGGGTACCTTGTCCATGGTGGTATAATCCTGGGTCGACCAGCGGTAGCGGACTTCCTTGACCTTGAATATGCTTTGGGCAGCATTCAGCAGATTTTTGTAGTGTACCCCGGTATCGCCTCCCTGGCCGGTCTTGTGGTGCTCTCCGCCGACTATTACAAGCTCCTCACCGCTGCCAAGTGGCTGGGACCGGAAGGACCTGCCGGGGTCTTCAGCAGTGATGTACATCCCGCCGGGATATTTACCTTCGATCGTGATCCCTAGGGCGTAGGACCTTTCAGGGTATATCCTGGAAAAGTACATCCCGTATCCGTCGTAAAAGGGGTAGTGAGATGCAATTACCACGCTTGATGCTTTGATGACGTGGCCATTGCTGGTCAGGACGCCAAGCCATTTTTCCGTATGGATATCGATTGCCCTCGTATGCTCGAAAATATAGCTTCCATTCGCTGTGATCTCCCTGGCAAGTGCTATGAGATATTTCAAGGGATGGAACTGGTACTGGTTGTCAAAACGTAAAGCAGCCTTCACCCTGATGGGCAGGGGTATCTCATCCAGGCATTGGACCTCAAAGCCGAGCTTGGAAGCTGTCAGCGCTTCATCATAGATCTTGCTGACATAATTGTCATCCTGGGTATAGACATAAGCCGGCTGGGCGATTAAATCACAGTTTATGTTCAGCCTGCTGACTAATTCTACTACGGTTTTGATCGCTGTTTGGTTCGCTTCGGCATACTGCCTGGCCAGGTCCAGGCTCATTTTGGTTTCTATCGTATTGTAGATGATATCATGCTGGGCGGTCAGCTTGGCTGTGGTATGGCCTGTGGCCCCGTGCAGGAGTTTGTCGGCTTCGACCAGGGCTACCTTCAACCCTTCCTGGGAAAGCAGGAAGGCAGTGGTGATGCCCACTATGCCGCCGCCGACCACAACAGAGTCAACAATTATATCATTTTCCAAAGGCTTATAGTCATCAAAAGCTACTGAAGCCATCCAATAGGATTGGGGCGGAGATGTGAACCCGTATCCCCATTCGGTATTATCCATGTCGATACCTCCATATTGATTTCACGAAGATCATACTCCGGTAATATATATCATTCGATGATTATGACTGCTCCGTTCTCTGTATCAAACCAGTTGTACAGGAATTCCGCGTGGCTGGAGAAGTTACGCACGCACATATGGGAACGGGGGAATGTGCCGATGGTATGCAGGTATTCCTGGATCCCCGGGTCGATCCGCTCCCCGTCCTTTTCCTCGTAGGCCACAGGCACCCCATGTATATATGCGCCGCCGCAGAAGCGCAGCGCAAAGGGGGCATAGCCGGCTATCTCATCTGAATCATCTTTAAGGTATTCAAATCGTTCCTTCTTTTCAATAGCCCTGAAATATCCAAGGGGGGTCTCAAAGGAGGTTTCGCCCTTAAGCCCGGTCGTAGCCAGGGTATAGGATACCATGGTGATCCTTCCGCCGCTTATTTCAAACACGGCTTGGTTTTGCTGGCTCCTGTCCACCACGGTGATATGCTTCAGTTGGGTTAGCGAATCGTCCTTGTCTATATATTTCTTTGGTATGTACAGTACTTTATTGAAGCTGATAACATGCGCTTTGTAAAAATCTCCGGTCTCACCCAGGATCTTTAGCAGCATCCCGTCTGGCACGTACCTGAAATCCGAACCTGTATCTGGCTCGAAATATCCCGGCGCGCTTTGATAAATGCGCATTCCGTACTCATCGGTCGCAGCCCCTTTGACCTTTTCAGGCGGGGCCCCGTTGACGTTTTTGTAGTTGCTCACATGATTCAGCTTTCCCTGCGAAAGCTGCTTCATAAGAGATTTTATCGACGAGAGCATTTTATCGAACTGGAATGTCCTGGTTTCGCCCATTTTAGAGTGGACATAACCGGTCACTATGCTGCCGTCGTGCTTGCAGGAGACCTTGTACCAGATATCCGACCCGTTCAGGGTCGCCCCGCTTACCTTTTGATGGAGGGCGAGCTTTTCCCCGTTATAGGCTTTGCAGACCTCCTCTGTATCAGGATCCGGCCGCTTGTATATGCTGACCTCCTGTTCGCTGGTGATCAGGAAATAATCATAGGACAGGTCATACTTGGTGTACTTGAGTCCGGACCTGATCTCAGCCGGCAGCCTGGTGTCGTAGGTTTGGATCACTTCTATGGTACCTGTTCCATCAGGGGTGGAGTTTATCCTGCTGACTTCAAACTGGTTGACCCCTATATTGGACTGGCTTATCTTCTGGGACTCTGCAAAGCTTGTTTCCTTTAGATCACTTTCCAGCTCAAAGCCGTTTATGTTCTCCTCAACAGCATCCTTGTCCGATTTAAATAGGTTGTCCCTTTGCGGTTCCTGCCCATTCTTGTCCCGGGTCTCTTCCTGCTTCTTTTCGGCCGGTGGTTTCCTGGTTTCATCGGGTTCCGTACGGCGATAGGAGCATGAAGTTATCAATAGGATAACTGTAAGAAATAATAGCAGAAGCTTGTTCTTCATTGAGTTCACCTATCATTTTCACAAGATTTTTTGTATAATCTAGTATAGAATTTACCAATGGTTGATTTAATTATTCATTGCAAGATGTGGATGTTAAAGATGCAGCCTCAGCGATGCTTGATGAATTCAAAACGAAAGGGGAACACAAATGACAGCTTTTCCTCCCGTTCTGATCCACTACCTGTACCACAGCGGATTTGCTGTTGAGATAGCAGACCTTATGCTGGTCTTTGATTATTACAAAGGTGATATTGGTCCGGATAAACCGCTTATGAGCAAGGGAGAGGCCATATGTGACAGGCTGAAGAGCCATAAGCAGGCTTTGGTGTTAGTAAGCCACAGCCATTTTGATCACTTCAATCCTGCAATATTTGACTGGCTTGATGCAAAGCCTGATATCAGCTTCATACTCAGCTACGATATAGACAAAAGGAGAACGAAGGGCACCTGCTACTTTGTAAGGCCATATGAGGAGCTGGAAGTTGACGGTGTTAAGATATCTGTGTTTGGCTCGACAGACATAGGGGTATCTTTTCTGACGGAAGTGGAGGGTATAAGCCTGTTTCACGCAGGTGATCTGAACTGGTGGCATTGGCCGGAGGAGTCTACAAAGGAAGAACTGACGGAGGCTGAGCTGCAGTTCAAAAGTGAGGTTTCAAGGCTATTAGGCAGGCAGATAGATATAATGTTTTTCCCGGTCGATCCAAGGCTTAAGGAACACTACTACATAGGCGGGGAGTATATGATAAGAAATGTAAGGCCATCCCTGTTCGTTCCGATGCACTTTGCCCACAACACCGATATCACCGAAAAGTTTGCAGACCTTATGGCCGGATCTGGAACGGGGACAGCGGTGATATCATCAAGAGGCCAGACGATAAGCTTTATAAAAAAATAAAGGAGGATGGGAACATGAAATTCACCTTTGCCCACAACAACATCAACGTGCTGAACCTGGAGAGAAGCGTAGAATTCTATGAAAAGGCGCTGGGCCTTAATGAGGTCAGAAGAAAAACTGCGGAGGACGGCAGTTTCATCCTGGTTTTCATGGGGGACGGGGTAACATCCCACACCCTGGAGCTGACATGGCTCAGGGACTGGGAGAGGCCTTATGACCTGGGAGACAACGAGTTCCATCTGGCTTTTGCGGTTGATGATTATGAAGCGGCCTACAGGCTGCATTCTGAAATGGGGTGCATCTGCTATGAAAACAAGGCAATGGGCATTTATTTCATAGAGGATCCGGATGGATACTGGATAGAGATCATACCAAAGCGCAATTAGAACAAAAAGCCCTGCAGGTCAAGCACAATGCCATTTTGAGCCTATACATCGCGCATTGGCTGCAGGGCTTTCTGAATATAAACGCAGACTTTATTTGACAGTCATTCCTTCAAATACTTTTCTATCATTTCATCGGTGACTTCCAGCCTTTTGCAGATCTCACCGTAAAACTGACCGCTTTTTCTGAGAGTCCTGGCCTGGGTATCGTAATCCACGTGGTATAGCCCAAATCTGGCTGACTCGCCCTCGATCCATTCGAAGTTGTCCATGAGGGTCCAGTGGTAATACCGCTCTACAGGCACGCCTTCTTCGCATAGCCTGTATATTTGATATAGATGGTCGTATATGAACCTGGAGCGGAATTTATCCTCCCCGTCGCAGGTCCCGTTTTCCGTGATCCAGATGGGAACTGTAAAGAGCCTGTAGTACTTTTTGCATATCCGGTACAAGCCCCTGGGGTATATCTCCCAGTTAAGGTCATTCCGGGGAGTGCCGGGCATCACTTCATTTTTGAAGCCTATGAATCTGACAGCATCCCTGGTGTAGTAGTTGATGCCGATGAAGTCGAAAAATTTGCCTCCACCCTTGGGTGCTCCAAGGCCGACAGGGGGCCGCAAAAAGCCCGTGGCCATGGATTTGGTCAGCGATCCCTGGAAGAGGTAGTCCATTAGCTTGGCTGCCAGTATATCCAGGGGGTTGTATTTGTTATAGGGATCGAATACCCTTACATGGTTTGCCACACCTACCATGGTCTTGCCGGGGAAATCGTTGTTTTTTCTGATTTCGTGTATCAGCTTATAGGCGGTGATATGGCACAGGGCCATGTTTTTATAAACCCGGAGCAGGCGTTTAATGCTCTTGGCGCCCGGAGGCCAGACCCCGAAGTAATAGCCCAATGTTGCATATACATTGGGTTCATTGATGGTTATGTATTCGCTGACAAGGTCGCCCAGACGCTCTACAACATGCTTTACGTACCTTTCAAAGTACCATACAACGCTGCTGTCCTCGAAGCCGCCCATTTTCTCCAGCCACAGTGGGTTGGTGAAATGATGCAATGTCACGAGGGGTTTTATACCCTTTTGCAGGAGAAGGGTGATCTCGTCCCGGTAATGGGCTATCGCTTCATCGTTGAACCTGCCTTCCTCAGGCTCTATCCGGCTCCATTCAAGCCCCATGCGGTAAACCTTGTGGTTTAACTTTTCCATCAACTCTATATCCTCTTTGTACCGGTTCCAGTGATCGTTTGCCCGAAGACAGGATGACTTGTCTTTTATATGGCCTTTTATGCACCAGTCATACCAGCTGTTATTAATGTCTCCGCCTTCTATCTGAGTTGCAGCCGTAGCGCTGCCAAGCAGGAAATGATCCGGAAGCTTGAAAGCTTTCATTTTTTCTACCCCCTCTGGCATGATGCCAACCCAGGTTTTGGGTATGGCTCTTGATTATATCCTATTATACTTCCGGGTGTATTTCAACATTTAAAGGAATTGCCAAAGCCATGAATAGGTATGTTATAATTACGTTTAGAGAATTGCAGCTATGTTTACTATATAGGCAGAGATTACTAAACGGAGGTGTTTTTATAATGGCATATTCACCCAGCAATAACAGGTATGACTCCATGAAATACAACCGCTGCGGCAGGAGCGGACTCAAGCTGCCTGCGATCTCTCTTGGGCTCTGGCACAACTTCGGCGGAGTCGATGCCTTTGAGAACAGCAGGGCAATGATACATAAGGCGTTCGACCTGGGTATTACCCACTTCGACCTGGCCAATAACTACGGACCGCCTCCGGGGTCAGCGGAGGAGACCTTTGGGAAGATACTCAGACAGGACTTGTCCGCTTATCGCGATGAGCTGATCATATCTACAAAGGCAGGTTATTACATGTGGCCTGGACCATACGGCGATCATGGATCCAGGAAGTATTTGCTATCGAGCCTCGACCAAAGCCTGAAGCGCCTGGGATTTGATTATGTAGACATATTCTACCACCACAGGCCGGACCCTGATACACCGCTCGAAGAGACCATGGGAGCCCTGGCAAGTGCCGTGAAACAGGGAAAGGCCTTGTATGTCGGCCTTTCGAATTACGGACCGCAGCAGACCAGGGAAGCGGCAAGGATCCTGAAAGACCTGGGTACCCCCTGCCTGATCCACCAGCCGTCATATTCCATGTTCAACCGCTGGATAGAGGCTGAGCTCCTGGACGTCCTTGAGGTGGAGGGTATAGGATCGATAGTGTTCTCACCCCTGGCCCAGGGCTTGCTGACCGACAAGTACTTAAAGGGTATACCGGCGGATTCCAGGGCAGCCAAGCCCCATGGCTTCCTTAAGGAAAAGGATATTACGGAGGAAAAGCTTGATAAGATACGCAGGCTGAATGATTTAGCCGCCCAGCGCGGCCAAACCCTGGCCCAGATGGCCGTGGCATGGATACTGAGAGACGGCAGGGTAACATCCGTCCTGGTAGGGGCTAGTAAGGTCTCCCAGGTCGAGGACAATGTGAAAGCCCTGGACAACATAAGCTTTACGAAGGAAGAACTGGACAAAATAGATCAGATACTGGGATGACACTAGGATATGATAAAGCGGACCGCTGGCTCCGCTTTTTTTGTTGGTATTTATGTTCAGTTCCAGCTTTTATATGTTTTATCCAATGATGGTATTAAACTGCCTGCTGATGGGAAACTTAAAAATGTGCAAACATTCATTGCCATGTCTAAATCTTTATAACCAAAATCTAAAAAAGGAGAAGTATTACGAAGATGAAGTACAGGAATTCACCATTAAAAAAAGTCCTTATTTATGCCGTTGCCGCAGCAGTGTTCATTGCATGTTCCTGCTTGCAGCTGGAGCGCGCAAAGGCAGCCGGATCCAGGACGGTAACTGTGGTGGGAGAGGGAAGGGTGAGCGTTGCTCCTGATACGGCATTTGCCACCCTGGGGATAGAAACGTCGGGCAGTGATGTTCACAAGGCCCAAAGCAGCAACAAAGCCATCATGATTGAGATCATAAAAGCACTCAAAGAGCTCGGGGTGAAGGAGAAGGACATCCAGACCGTCAATTACAGCATATTTCCGGAATATCACTGGCAGGGCACTCAAAACGTGCTGGTGGGCTACAGGGTTTCTAACCAGGTCAGGGTCAGGATCGAGAGCATCGAGAAGGCTGGGACCGTTTTGGAAGCAGCGACGGCCAGGGGAGCCAATGTGGTCCATGGCATCCAGTTCACATACTCCCGCATGCATGATACATATAAGGCCGCGCTTGAGCAGGCATTGAAGGACGCGGAGCAAAAAGCAAGGCTCCTGACAGGGTATTTTTCATATAAAAATCTCAAAGTCATAAATATGGAGGAGATATCCCAAGGGACCTGCCTGCCAGGCGCCTATTGCAGGGGATTTGATGCCTGCGGCCCTTTGCAGATAAATTCAGGGACCATGGATGTCCAGGCCATGGTCAAGGTGACATTTGAGTATTAGGCCTTTACACAGCTCCATGTATACCATCCGTATGGTATAATATGAACCGTAGAACACATACGGAGGTGATCCTTGCATGGAGTTCAGCGAGGTATTGAAAACCAGGAGGGCTGTGCGGAGCTATAGAAGGGATCCGGTACCCCAGGATAAGCTTGACAGGCTGAAGGAGGCCTTACAACTTGCGCCCTCTGGGAACAATCGTGAGCCTTACAGGTTTATATTCGTCCTCGATCCGGTGAAACGTGAGAGGATAGCGAGTGAAGCCTGCCATCAGGACTTTATAAAGGAGGCCCCGGTGATCACGGTGGCATGCTGTGAGCAGGGCTACTCCTTTGATACTGCCATTGCCGTGGACCATATGGTGCTTGCAGCTACCAACGAAGGCTTGGGCACATGCTGGATAGGCTGGTTTGAACGGGATGTGGTGAGAAGGATACTGAATGTACCGTCAAATATGGAGATCCCCATATTGATCACCATTGGCTACAAAGCCGAAGAACCGGAAGCAAAGCCTAGAAAACCGATCGAAGAGCTGGTAGGCATAGATACATACTAAAAAAGACTGTCATAGGACAGTCTCTTTTAGTATATTTGGAATATTCCGGGTTTTCAGTATGGCAGCTCTGTCGTTTCGCCGGTCACTGTTAAGGATGCCCTCAAAACCTTTGTCCCAGTGAGTTTTTGACTCCTGGCATCAGGCTGGCTCCCACCTATATAGACCTCAAACGCGCCGGGCTCGAGTATACATCTGCCCTCGTTGTCGATCAGGGCCATTTGCCGGGTTGTGATAGTAAACTGGACGCGGGTCTCCTCACCGGGTTTCAGGTGTATGCGCTTAAAACCTGATAGCTGCCACTTTGGCACGGTCACGCTGGCTTCCACGTCCTTTAGGTAAAGCTCTACGACCTCATCGGATTCATAGCTGCCTGTGTTCTTGACCGTTACGCTGACGCCCAGGCTTTCCCCTGCATTTAAAATGCTCTTGTCAAGCCTGAGGTCGGAATACTCAAATTTGGTATAGCTCAAGCCGTATCCGAAGGGGTACAGGGCTTCCTGCTGCATATACCTGTATGTCCTGTTTGCCATGGAATAATCCCTGAAATCGGGAAGCTCATCGGTGGACCGGTAGAAGGTGACGGGCAGCCTTCCTGAGGGACTGCATTCGCCAAACAATATAGACGCTATAGCCCTGCCGCCCTGGGCTCCGGGATACCAGCCCTGGATGATGGCGGGTATATGTTCGTCAGCCCAGGTCACTGCCAGCGCACTTCCCGACAGGAGTACCAGGACTATGGGCTTTCCGGTCTTGTAGATCGCTTCCAGGAGCTCCTGCTGCAATCCCGGGAGGTTCAGATGCGGCTTGTCCCCGCTTGCATATTCATTGCTGGCATCGCCTTCCTCACCTTCGATATTGGCGTCAAGGCCCAGGCACATAACAACGACATCAGATCTTTCAGCCACAGCCAGGGCTTCTGCGAACCTGTCATACTTTTCACCCAGGCCTGAGGCCTTGTCCCGGTACAGGTGGCAGCCCTCAGCATAGTATATCCTGATATCCTCGCCGGCTTTTTCCCTGATGCCCTCCAAAACCGTGACATACTCAGAGGCCGTGCCGAAGTAGTTGCCTACCAGGGCATCCCTGCTGTCGGCGTTGGGGCCTATGACAGCTATTGATTTGATCTTGTCCTTGTTGAGCGGAAGGAGATCATTTTCATTTTTCAACAGCACGATGGTCTTCTTGGTAAGCTCCAGCGCAAAGTCCCTGTGTTCCTTGCAATCATTGAGCTCAAAGGGTATCGATGTATAGGGGACCTTGTCCTGCGGATCGAACATACCCAGCCTCATCCGCGTGGTCATTAGCCTGATAACCGCCCTGTCGATGTCCTCCTCTGTGATCAGCCCTTCCTGCAGGGCTAAAAGCACGTTGAGGTACATATGGCCGCAGTTTAAATCACAACCGTTTTTGAGCGCCAGAGCTACGGATTCCGTAGCTGTGCTCGTGACATGGTGGTGCTCATGGAAATCCTTGATAGCCCAGCAGTCCGATGTCACATGGCCCTCGAAGCCCCATTCATCTCTCAGGATGTCCTGCAGCAGGGTCTTGCTGCCGCAGCAGGGCTCTCCGTTTGTTCTGTTGTAAGCTCCCATGACGGCCTCGACGCCGGCTTCCTTGACCAGGTCCCTGAAAGCCGGGAGATAGGTTTCCCTGAGATCCTTTTTACTTACCACTGCGTTGAACTCATGCCTTTCGCTTTCCGGACCGCTGTGAACGGCATAATGCTTGGCACAAGCTGCGGCTTTCAGGTATTTGGGATGATCCCCCTGAATGCCTTTTACAAAGGCAACGCCCAGCCGCCCTGTCAGGTAAGGGTCTTCACCGTAGGTTTCATGGCCTCTGCCCCACCTGGGATCCCTGAAAATGTTGATGTTGGGTGACCAGAACGTAAGGCCCTTGTATATGCCATGATCGCCTTTACGCTGAAACTCATGAAACCTGGCCCTGCCTTCAGTGGATATGATATCAGCTGCCTTATGTATGAGGTCTTCGTCAAAGGTCGCAGCCATGGCTATGGCCTGGGGGAACATGGTAGCCACACCTGCCCTGGCCACCCCGTGCAGGGCTTCGTTCCACCAGTTGTATGCCGGGACATTGAGCCTGGGGATAGCTGCAGCGAAGTGCACCATTTGAGATGCCTTTTCCTCCAGTGTCATCCTGGATACCAAGTCCCTGGCCCTTTCTTCAAAGCTCAGGTTTTCATCCAGATATGCCGGTCTTTCTGCCATTTTATCACTCCCGTTCTAAAAAATTTATTAACAATTAAGGACAACTCAATTTAATTATAAACTATTCGTGTAAAATTTCCATAATAAATATGTGCATAGTTCACAATCAATAAGCACTGTGTTAAAATCATCATATAAATATATATTTGTATTGGAGGTCAGGTCAATGAATGCTCTGTTTCCCCGTACAGAGGTCGACGGGGTCTCCCTGTCGAGGATTATAATCGGTACAAACTGGATCCTGGGTTACAGCCACACCAGCCCTGCTGCTGACAAGCTGATCAGGATCAGGCACAGCACCCCGTCTTCCATTACCGACATGCTCAAGGTTTTCCTCAGCAAAGGGATCGATACGATCATGGGGCCCTTTACCGACAATGAAATACTGCAGCGGGCAGTCAAGGAAGCGGAGGATGCCACCGGGACCGGGATGATAATCATTGATACCCCGATCATCAATGTAGACGATAACGCAGACGCCAGAAGAGAAGCTGAAGCCACCATTGCCCGCAGTAAAAAAGCCGGCGCTGCCCTGTGTCTCCCTCATCATTCTTCTGCAGAGCAGCTCGTGAACAAAAACAAGGGTACTATCGACAGGCTGCCGGATTACCTGAAGATGATACGTGATCATGGCATGGTCCCCGGTTTGTCAGCCCACATGCCGGAGCTTGTTGTGTACTCCGATGCCAATGGCTACGATGTACAGACTTATATCCAGATATATAACTGCATGGGCTTTTTGATGCAGGTGGAAGTGGAATATATACACAAGATCATATGGAACGCCAAAAAGCCGGTCATGACCATCAAGCCAATGGCTGCAGGAAGGGTAAGCCCCTTTGTAGGCCTGACCTTTGTATGGCATACCATAAGGCCCTGTGACATGGTGACCGTCGGATGCTTCACACCGGAGGAAGCTGTAGAGGACATAGAAATATCGCTGGCAGCCCTTGAAAACAGGCCTCCTGATCTCGAAGGCCGCAGCAGCCCCAATAAAACAGCTATTATGAAGTGACGGTCCATAAGTCACAAAATCAAACGGGCAATATCTTGGATCAGCTTTGATTATATGGAAAGCACAATGGGAACTCGGTGTGGGTACACTGAGTTCTTTTTTATGTATTTATTATGTATTATGTTTACCTGAATAATTGGTGTATGCTACAATAGATCATAGACAATCGTACAATATAGGGGTATACATATGTCGCCAGCCAAGCATCCTTATCTATACAAATCCGCAGCACTGCTTGTATGCATATTGATTTTCTTCGGAGCTTTTCTACAGGGGACGCCTGCCATTGAAAATGCCTTAAACGACTGCTCATCCAATCAGACCGTACCTATCCCCTCAGAGCTGCCTGACCTCAATAATGCCGTGCCCATAGCCGGCCTGAATGAAGATAACAGAGACATCACAGCTGCAGATGAGCCGGTTGAAGTTGAAAAAGAACCGGCTAGCACAGTTGGAGCTGAAACAGAAGGGCAGGGGACTGAAACGGGAATGCAGGAGGACGAAACAGTGAAGGTCACCAATAGGTCAGGCCAGTCCAGGCAGAGTGACCCTGCTGGTGAACAGGACGAGGCAAAGAATAAGGCTGACAGCACTGCTGAGCCTTCAGGCAGCACAGACAAGCCTTTCGACAATACTGCAAAGCACTCAGGCAGCGCAGCCGATTCAGGCAAAACCAAATACACGGATGTCCAAACCTTCAACCAAATGGTCCTTCGTATCATCAACACCTATACCGGCAAGCGTTACCCTTACCTGCTAAATAATGACTATGCCAATTACAACGGGGTGACAGAGGATATATATTACCAGGGGAGGCTGCTGCTTCGAGCCCATCCAAGCGGCAACAGGGCATCGCATTGTGTAGGGATTACCTTTGAGGTTTTTTTCAAGGCCATGAACGAATGGAACAAGCTTCACGGGAACAATACAGGGCTTATAAAAAACCTTACATACAGCCAAATCGCTGACATGATGCTGACCTGGTATGTCGCGAATGGACCGAAGGAGATAAGCAATGTCGCTGTTGCGGTAGAGAAATACGGCCTGGGCAGGAGGGTATACGATCTGAATGAAGCAAAAGCCGGAGACTTTATAGATTTCAGCCGGGTGAACGGAACAGGCCATACGGCAGTTTTTATCGACTGGATCAAGGAAAACGGAAAAATAGTAGGGCTGAAATACTGGTCAAGCCAGTCTGCGACCAAGGGTATAGCATATAACCGGGAGTATTTCAATGTCGTGCGCAGTAACGGCAAGCGGGGTAAGGTAGATATGAACAGCTTGTATATTGCTCGCGTAGAGCCCTGAGATATCACTATAAAAACTGCCAAACATGCTGTGGAAATATAGGCGATATTATGTTATATTATTAAAACATAAGCAAATACTTCTATTGAAAGGCAAGGAGTCTGTATGGATAAGAACAAGGATGTGAACAAAGACGATATCAGTATCGATAAGAAGAATGAGGACAGTGCCGCGTCCAATTTTATACGCAAGATCATAATGGATGACCTGGCTTCAGGCAAGCATAAGGAAATAGTCACCAGGTTTCCGCCGGAGCCCAACGGTTACCTGCACTTAGGCCATGCCAAGGCGATCATGCTTGATTTTGAGCTGGCTGATGAGTTCAATGGCAGGACAAATTTGCGGTTTGATGACACGAACCCCTTGAAAGAGGACACTGAGTATGTGGAGTCCATTAAGGAGGATATAAAGTGGTTGGGCTATGAATGGGACAACCTTTACTTTGCCTCCGATTACTTTGAAGAGATGTACAATCGTGCAGTCCTGCTGATCAAGAAGCAGAAAGCGTATGTATGCGACCTATCAGCGGAACAGATAAGGGAATACCGGGGTACCCTGACTGAGCCCGGCATCGAGAGCCCATACA
Source organism: Bacillota bacterium (assembly GCA_029777885.1). Classification (GTDB taxonomy): domain Bacteria; phylum Bacillota; class Clostridia; order Caldicoprobacterales; family DTU083; genus JAKORJ01. Next base: position 20,155 of record JAKORJ010000061.1, read on the forward strand.
GGAACCGTTCAGTAGAAGAAAACCTGGACCTCTTTGAGCGGATGCGCAAGGGTGAATTCAAGGACGGCGAAAAAGTGTTAAGGGCCAAGATCGACATGCAGTCTCCCAATATGAACATGCGGGATCCCGTCCTGTACAGGATCGCCCATGCAACCCACCATAATACCGGTGATAAATGGTGCATATACCCGATGTATGACTTCGCCCACCCGCTAGAGGATGCAATCGAGGGCATCACCCACTCCATATGCACCCTCGAGTTTGAAGACCATAGACCGTTATACGACTGGGTCGTCAGGGAATGTGAGATGGAACACATCCCCCAGCAGATAGAGTTTGCCCGGCTCAACGTGACCAACACGGTGATGAGCAAGCGCAAGCTCAAAATGCTTGTAGACGAGGGTATAGTGGACGGCTGGGATGATCCCCGGATGCCTACTATAGCAGGCCTAAGGAGAAGGGGATTCACGCCTGAGTCTATCAGGAATTTCTGCCGTGCAACCGGGGTGTCCAAGACTAACAGCGTTGTGGATTATCAGCTCCTGGAGCATTTTTTGCGGGAGGACCTTCTGGGCAAAGTGCCAAGGGTAATGGGAGTGCTGAGGCCCTTGAAAGTAGTTATCACCAACTACCCGGAGGATCAGGAGGAACAGCTTGATGCTGTGTACAACCCTGATAACCCCGAGCTGGGGTCAAGAAAGCTGACTTTTTCCAGGGAGATCTATATAGATGCAGAGGATTTCATGGAGAACCCGCCCAAGCATTATTTCCGCCTGTATCCCGGCAACGAGGTCAGGCTCAAGGATGCGTATTTCATTAAGTGCAACGATGTCATCAAGGACAAGGATGGCAATATAGTCGAGCTCCATTGCACCTACGATCCCGAGACCAGAAGCGGGTCGGGCTTTACAGGCAGAAAGGTCAAGGGTACGATACATTGGGTAAGTGCAAAGGACGCTATCCCCGTTGAATTCAGGCTTTACGAGCCCTTGATCCTGGAGGACGATGACGAGGATGACGACAAGCCATTCCTGGAAAAAGTCAACCCAAGGTCCCTGGAGATATTGAACGGGCTTGCAGAGCCAAGCATAAAGAATTCTGCACCCCACCAGAAATATCAATTCATCAGGGTCGGGTACTTCAACACTGATCCAAAGCTGACAACAAAAGACAAGCTGGTATTCAACAGAATCACAGCACTGAAAAGCTCTTTCAAGCTTTAAGAAATACAAAGGAACCTTCTACCAGCCAGAGGGTTCTTTTTTTAGGAGGTAAGGGTAATATGAAAAATGACTGGGAAAACCATCATGTGCTGCAGACCAACCGAGAACCCATGCATGCTCCCCTGGGTGCCTATGAAAGCGAAGACCAGGCTGCAACAGCCAATCGGGACTTATCCAGGTTTGTCTTAAGCCTTGACGGAAGATGGAAATTTCGGCTCTTTCCAAGCCCTGAAGCAGTACCGGAAGAATTCAGCTCCACTGACTATGATGCGTCAGGCTGGAGTGAGATCGAGGTCCCGGGCAACTGGGAGATGCAGGGATATGGGACACCCATATACACTAACGTCAAGTATCCCTTCGACGACGGGAAAACAGACCTTAAGCCTCCCTTTGTCCCCCCGGACAATCCGACGGGCTGCTACATAACCGAATTTGACCTGCCGAAGCATTTTAGCGGCCATAATATCTATATCGAATTCGGCGGGGTGGAATCAGCCTTTTACCTGTGGATCAACGGCAAAAAGGTAGGGTATTCACAGGACAGCAAGCTGAGCGCCGAATTCAACATAACTTCTTATGTCAAGACCGGTTCAAATAAAATAGCGGTCCAGGTCATGCGGTGGTGTGACGGTTCATATCTGGAGGACCAGGATTACTGGCACCTGTCCGGTATAAATCGGCCGGTCCGGATATATGCCAAACCCTTAGTACACATCCGGGATTTTAAGGTCGTAGCCACCCTGGATGACAACAACACTGACGGCAGGCTGGTCCTTTATTGCTATGTCAACAAAGCCAGGAACTACGCGGATCATAACGTAAGGATCAGACTTTTGGATGAAGGCGGCCAGGACGTTATCAAGCCCGAGACGCAGCCTGTAGCATCAAAGACGCCTATGTATCAAAGGATCGAGCATATACCTGAGGATGGGGCAGCCTTATTTGTTCTGGATATTGAAAAGCCCAGGAAATGGAGCGCTGAAACGCCATACCTTTATACCCTGCTTATGACCCTGATAGATCCTGAGGGTAATCCGACAGACTTTGAAAGCTGCAGGATAGGCTTCAGGAGAGTCGAGATCTCAAAGGACGGGGTACTGCTGCTGAATGGCAGGCGGCTTGTGATCAGGGGAGTGGACCGTCATGAACACCATCCGGAAACGGGAAGGGCTGTACCCTATGAGCGCATGCGTGAAGAGATAATAGCCATGAAACGGTTAAACTTCAACGCAGTCAGGACCAGCCATTATCCGAACGACCCAAGATGGTACGATCTATGCGATGAGTTGGGGATCTACCTTGTTGATGAAACCAATCTTGAAACCCATGGTGTCGAAGGGCTCCTGTCAAAGGATCCCGACTGGGCGGCAGCGTATTTGGACAGGGCTGTAAGAATGGTCATGCGGGATAAGAACCATCCTTCCGTTATCATATGGTCACTGGGCAACGAGTCGTCCGTGGGCATGCACCATGCCGCCATGGCCGGCTGGATCCGTTTTTATGACAAGACCAGGCCCGTTCAATATGAGAGCGGAGATCCGGACAAGCTGGTATCTGACATAAGGGCACCTATGTATCCCTGGCTAGGCTGGGTGGATGAGGTCATGAATGACACCAGCGACCTAAGGCCGATGATCATGTGCGAGTATGCCTATTCCAAGAGCAACAGCAACGGCAACTTTTATAAGTTCTGGGACTATGTAGAGAAATATCCCAGGTTCCAGGGGGGATTTGTCTGGGATTGGGCGGACAAGGCTATAACGAAGTATACGGAGGACGGTCAGCCTTATTGGGCATATGGGGGCGACTTCAATGAACCGGTGGTCGATCCCGTACCGGATATGTGCTTAAACGGAGTTGTGCTTCCTGACCTTACCCCCAAGCCCGGGGCTATGGAGATCAAAAACATACAGGCGCCGGTCCGCGTCAAGCCCCTTGACCTTGATAACGGTACTCTGATCCTGGAAAACCGCTACCACACTCTAAGCCTTGAGCATCTCTATGTTTGCTGGGAACTTATAAAGGATGGTTTGCCTGTCGCCCAGGGCCGGATCGATAAGCTTAGCGCAAAAGCCGGTGAGTCGGAGTTTCTGAAAATACCTGTAGATCCATCAGGCTTTGACAGCCGATCCGAGTACTTCATAAATGTCTATGTAAAACTGAAATACCCGCAATTCTGGGCACCGGCAGGATATGAGATCTATCGCGATCAAATTACGCTCCAGGAGGTCAGAAAGGAAACGGGCTGGTTATATACAGATATTGATGTTAAGGATGCAGGCCAGGACTTGATTCTGGAGGAGTCAGACAGCTCCTATATGATATCAAATGACAGCATGGCTATGGAAATAGACAAGCGGCAAGGGATCCTGAGGGATATAAGGAAGGATGGCCGGATAATATTAAAGAGCCTGTCGAAAGAGAATTTCTTCAGGGCTCCAACCGGTATAGACGAAGGACAAAGGGATCAAAACGCCGTAGCATATGACTGGAAGTCAGCCGGGTTGGACAGGCTTGAAAGGAGAGTAAAGTACTGCAAGGTTGACAGGACAGATACCAAGGCCGTGCGGGTGGAAACGGCAGCTGACCTTTATCATGACAGCAAATGCATGATTTCAGCCCAAACCACTTATACGATATATCCATGTGGGACCATCCTGGTGGAAAACCATGTTGATATATCCGAAGCTGTGCCATCCCTTCCCAGGGTAGGGGTGACCCTGACTGTGCCAGAGGAGCTAAGCCAGCTTGCATGGTACGGCAGGGGGCCTCATGAAAACTATTGTGACAGGAAACGCAGCGCTCTTGTCGGTTTGTATCGCAGCACCGTTGACGACCAGCATTTCCCCTTTATAGTGCCAGTTGAGTGCGGCGGAAAGGAAGATGTCAGGTGGCTTTCGTTGACAGATAGCGAAGGATGGGGATTTACGGTCGAAGGGGAGGAACTCTTACATTTTGACGTGCACCGCAATAGCGTCAGTGACTATGCTGCAGCCCAGCATGATCACGAGCTGCAGCCCCGCGATGCAATATTCCTGAATATCGATTGCCGGCATTCGGGACTTGGTGGCGATAGCGGATGGAACAGGACTATACATGACGAGTTCCTGGTCCTGCCCGGCAAATACACCTTGAAGTTTGCAATACACTTAAAGGGCAGGAAATAAACCCAAAATATAAGAAGATATCATTAAGAAAAGAAAAGGATTAAGGCATGATGCAAATCATGCCTTAATTTCTCACTTTCTTCTTTTGTCGCTTTTGTTGTCGTACTCTTCACCGAAATACTCTGAGGCATTCTCGCCGAGCTGATCGTTATAGAAGTCGGGATGCTGATCCTGCCTCGGATCGGCCTGCCTCTTGAACTTATCCTTTTCCGCCAATTATATGGACTCCTTCCTGTTTGTTATTGTTTAAGTTATTTTGACCGGATGTCCAATATTTATGCTCCCATATCCTTTTCTTGACAAGGAGAAGGGCAGCGTGTAGAATGAAAGCGGTTATACGTATAAGCCTGGCAGGTGAGAGTATGAAAAAAAAGCGGGTATCGAGCAAGGATGTTGCACGGGAAGCCGGCGTTTCCCAGGCAACGGTTTCCTATGTGCTCAACAATACAAAAAACGTTAAAATAAAGCCTGAGACACGCCAGGCTGTTTTGGATGCTGTAAAAAAGCTGAACTATCATCCCAGCTATATGGCACGGGGTATGAAGTTGAACAAGTCGATGGCTGTAGGCGTGATCACTGACCGGAGCGTCACCAATTACAACTTCATGAAAATGCTCGAGGGCATCAAGGATGAGCTTCAGCAGTCCAACTATGCCATAACCCTGCTGTTCAACAAGTCCGAAGAATCATTCAACACCGAGATACTGGAGTATTACAATACCAACAGGTTTGACGGCATAATATTTGCCCTGGCCATGGTAAGCGACGATTTCAAAGAAGAGCTTAATAAGAACAGCATTCCCTATGTTATAATCGACTCCCATGCTACCGGAAAGGATTCCCACGAAGTGGGCACTGATCACCTGGAGCATCTGCCGGAGCTGATAGAAGCATTCAAGGCAAGGGGAGCTGTCAGGCTCGCCTATACAGGACCCCTTTGGAGAAGGAAAACAGACCCCAGGCTTAAGGCCTTCGAGGATGCCGTGACGTCAGGAGGCTTGACCAACTGCGGCCTATTCTTATGTCCCTTTAATGATGAAATGATAAAGGAAACCATAACCAGCCTTTTAAATAGTGATAACAGGCCGCAGGGTATAGTAGCGGGCAGTCCGAGATACGGGTTCTATTGCCTAAGGATAGCAGCGGAACTCGGCATCAAGGTACCAGGCGACCTTTATGTTGCCTCCCTGGGGACCTCGATCTTCCATGAACTGAGTCGGCCCAGCATGACTGCCATAGAATTGCCGCTTTATGATATGGGGCGGTGCGGAGCCAGGGCCTTGCTGGACATTATGAGCGACAAGGAGGCCTCAAGCCTCACCATACTTCGGTCTGAAATCGTCAGGAGAGAATCGTTATAAAAATAAGCCATAGGCGGATCCTATGGCTTTAGTTTTGGCTGGCGAATGCTTACCTGATCACCCTGACCCTGGTCACCCCGTCTATTGCACCTATCAGGCCGGGCACTTCCTCAGGCAGGCTGTCCTCTATGTCTATCATTGTATAAGCGGCGCTTTTCTTGCTCTTGTTGACCATATTCGTAATATTTATATTGTGCCTTGCGAGGACCGAGGTTATCTGTCCGACCATATTGGGAATGTTCTTGTGGGTTATAGTAATACGGATATGGCCGTTTCTCGGCATTTCGCATGACGGGAAATTGACTGAATTCACTATAGTGCCGGATTCAAGGAAATCCCTGAGCTGGGCTGAAGCCATGTAGGCGCAGTTATCCTCGGACTCGGGCGTGGATGCGCCCAGGTGGGGGATCGGGATGACGTTGTCCAAATCAAGCAGCTGTTCGTTCGGGAAATCCGTTACATAGCAGCTGACCGTCCCGTCCTTCAGCGCTTCCAGCAGGTCCTCGGTATTTACCAGCTCGCCTCTTGCAAAATTCAGGATCCTGACCCCCTTTTTCATCTTGCTCAGGGTTTCTTTATTGATAAAGTTTCTCGTATCCTCTTGGAGAGGGATATGGAGGGTCAGGTAATCCGATTCTGCCAGCAGGGCATCCAGGCTTTCCGCCCTGTGCACCTCCCTTGACAAGCCCCAGGCAGCCTGCACGGATATGAATGGATCATAGCCCGTCACATCCATGCCGATCGCCCTGGCATCATTGGCTACTCGTACCCCTATGGCACCAAGGCCTATCACGCCCAGTTTCTTGCCAAGAAGCTCCGGGCCGGTGAAATTTGACTTGCCCTTTTCTACTAGCTTGGGTATATCGTTCCCGTTGCCCTTGAGGGACTTTGTCCAGGATATGCCCTGGTAGATTTTTCTTGATGACAGCAGCAGGCCTGCCAGCACCAGTTCCTTGACGGCGTTTGCATTCGCACCGGGGGTGTTGAAAACAACTATGCCGTTCTCCGTGCATTTGTCGATAGGGATATTGTTGACGCCTGCGCCGGCCCTCGCTATAGCAAGGAGAGTGTCCGGCAGCGGTTCCTCATGCATGCTGGCGCTACGGACAATGATACCATGGACGTTGTCCACATCAGGTCCGACATTATACTTGTCCCTGGGCAGGTTTTCACATATTATGTCCGAAATGTTGTTTAATAGCTTTATGTTGAACATATGCATTACTCCAATCCCACTTGGTTTTTGTTTTCCAACTCGAACTTCTTCATAAATTCGACGAGGGCGGAAACACCTTCTATGGGCATTGCGTTATATATGCTTGCCCTCATGCCGCCTACGGAGCGGTGGCCGGCCAGGTTGACGAACCCCGCTGTTTCTGCTTCCTTGATGAATTTCTTGTTGAGCTCTTCTGTCGGCAGGATGAAGGGCACATTCATCAGGGACCGGTCTTCCGGGACTACCGTGCCTTTGAACAGCTTTGAGTTGTCGAGGAAGTCATACAGGATCCTGGCCTTTTCTATATTGTACTGCTCAATTGCCGGTATGCCGCCGAATTCCTTCAGCCACTCGAATACGAGCATGGCCATATAAATGCCGAAAGTAGGCGGGGTATTGTACATGGAGCCATTATCGGCGTGGGTCTTGTAATTCAGCATGACCGGTGTGAATTCCATGGCATTGCCGATGAGATCCTCTCTAATGATAACGACCGTCAGGCCAGCGGGGCCGATATTTTTCTGGGCACCGGCGTATATAAGTCCGAATTTGCTAACATCGTAGTATTGCGACAGTATGCTGGATGACATGTCGGTTACAAGGGGCACATCGCCCGTATCGGGGATGGTAGTATATCTGGTGCCGTATATGGTGTTATTTATAGTAATATGGAAGAAGTCTGCATCCTTTGAGAATTTCTCTTTGTCCAGCCTGGGTATATAGTTGAATGTCTTGTCCTCGGAGGAAGCAACGATGTTGACCGTTCCGTACCGCTTGGCTTCGGCTATTGCTTTCTTAGACCACATCCCGGTATTGACGAAGTCAGCCTTTTTGCTTTTTGAAAAGAGATTCAGCGGTACCATTGCAAATTGTGTGGAAGCTCCTCCCTGGAGGAACAGGACTTTATAGTTGTCTGGGATTTCCATCAGCTCTCTCAGGAGCCTTTCAGCCTCATCGATTATCTCCTGGTATGCCTTGGACCGATGGCTCATTTCCATGACTGACATGCCCGTGCCTCTGGCATTGGTCAGCTCCTTCTGTGCTTTCTCCAGGACAGGTAGGGGAAGCATAGAAGGACCTGCTGAAAAATTGTAAACCCTATCCATACAAATCCTCCTCACCGCAACTTCGCATTAGATTGTTTTTATTTTAACAAACTATGAAAAATAAATAAAATGGGGTATATGATAATTGCTTTTCATGATATTATACAATAACTCTTTAACAATTTAAATAACAAAAGTATAAATAGCAAGAAAAAATGAAGATATTTCGGGTTTGAACAAATAATGAGAAAACCTGTTGTGCTATAATAAAAAAGGATCAACAAAAGCGGGGGCTGACATGCTAAGGATAAAGGAAGCAATAATAGTTGAAGGTATTTATGACAAAATGAAGCTTGAGCAGTTCGTGGAAGCCGTGATCCTGCCGACGGACGGCTTTGCCATATTCGGAGATGAGGGAAAGAAAAGGCTCCTGAGGCAGTTGGCTGAAAAACACGGGCTAGTTATCCTGACCGACTCGGACCGGGCCGGTTTTATGATCAGAAACCATATCAAATCATTCATTGCTGCAGAGTATATAAAGCATGCATATATACCTGAAATTAGGGGCAAGGAACGGAGAAAAAGGCATCCGGGGAAAGAGGGCATCCTGGGCGTTGAAGGAATGACGCAGGAAATCATTGCCGACGCCTTGCTGAAGGCAGGATGCAACCGGGCTTATAAGTGTCCAGGCCCAATTATCACCCGGTTGGACCTATACTCAGACGGTTTTTACGGGAGAGAGGGCAGTAGCTTACGGAGGCGGAAAATGCTTGAGCTCCTGGGCTTGCCTTCAAGGATTCCAGTCAGTGCCCTGCTGCAGTATCTGAATGCCTTGTATTCCTATGATGAGTACAGAAGTATCGTAGATAAGATAAGCTCAACCTATATATAGCTCATCAGACGGGAAATTGGGGTCACATGTGACATGGATGCCCAGCTTTTGAAGGGCTGACTGGTCTGATGACGGCAATATATGGGTAGAGTGGAGTTCGCAGCCGCGCAGTTCCTTAAGCCCAGTCATTGCCAGCTGAGCAGTCGGGTTCGTGGTTGCACTGATGCTGAGGGCAATGAGGGTTTCCTCAAGATTCAGGCTGGCGTGCTTCTCATTCAGTTCCTTTCTCTTCAGGCTCCTTATGGAGTCAATCACATTCGGCGAAAGTAAGTGTATATTGTCAGGAATCCCGGTCACGACCTTTATTGCATTCAATATCAGGCTCGAGACCGCATGCATGAGCTGCGAGCTCTTGCCTGTTACGATCTCCTTTGTTTTGAGCTCTATAGCCGCTCCGTGCAAAACGCTGCACCCGTTGTTGTCATGTGCCTTGGCTGTGATCTCCCTGGCGGGTATGACAACTCTGCGGTCTTCGGGCACAAGCTTGAAATCCTCCATCAGCAGGTCCATTTTGGACAAGGCTTCCTTATCGCAAAAGCCTTTGGCGTACTCGCTCTTGTACCAGAAGTATCGCCTGATGATCTCCTGCTTGGCGGCCTCCCTCACCACATCATCGTTGATGATCCCAAATCCGGCCCTGTTGACTCCCATGTCCGTGGGCGACTGGTACACCGGCTCACCGGACACCCTTTCGAGTATCCTTTTGAGCACAGGGAATATTTCAACGTCGCGGTTGTAGTTGACGGCCGTTTCTCCATAAACCTCCAGGTGGAAGGGATCGATGACATTAAGATCCCTGATATCGGCAGTCGCAGCTTCATATGCAACATTTACAGGATGCTTCAAAGGCAGGTTCCAGATGGGGAAGGTTTCGAACTTGGCGTAGCCGCTCTTAATGCCCCTGCGGTTGTCATGGTACATTTGGGACAGGCATGTCGCCAGCTTGCCGCTTCCCGGCCCGGGGCCTGTGATTATTACAAGGGGCTTTGTGGTTTCAATATATTCATTTGCCCCGAAGCCCTCTTCACTGATGATTGCGTTAATGTCCGTGGGGTAGCCTGGCGTCGGCCTGTGCACATAGGTCCTTATATTCCTGAGCTCCAGTCTGTTTTTGAATAGGGCTGCAGCTGGCTGGTCCTTGTAGCGGGTGATGACGACTCCTGCCACATCCAGTCCCCAGGCTCTTAAGTTGTCTATAAGCTTGAGGACGTCCATCTCATATGTGATGCCGAAATCAGCACGGATCTTGCGTTTTTCTATATCACCGGCATGAATGCAAAGGATTATCTCGGCTTCATCCCTGAGCTGATGCAGCAGCCTGATCTTGACATTGGGATCATAGCCGGGCAGTACCCTTGCAGCATGATAATCATAAAACAGCTTGCCTCCGAATTCGAGATAGAGCTTATGGTTGAATTTTTCGACACGTTTCAATATTTCGGTCGTTTGCTCTCTGAGGTATTTTGTATTATCAAAACCTAGCACCGACACAGTTGTTGACCTCCAATCAGATTTTAACCTCTGATATACAATATCATAAAAAAAAGCATTTTTCATTCTTTATTTTGCTTTTTTAACAGTATCCAGGTATAAATATGCTTTATTGTTGAGCGGATCCTTTAACATATTTTTATATCCTGCATATGCTGTTATGTATTTAAAATCTTGTATTTTCGGAGGTTCAAATGAAACTGGCTGAACTGGAGGCTGATATCAGGCGCCGGCTTGAGAAGTATAAAAATGTACCCTTCGTGCACAACGGCAGGTCTTTGAAAGGGCTTGACTGCCTTGGCTTTGTGATCTTGTTCTACAGGGAATACGGCATAGAGCTGCCAAACGATGACGGCAGGGAAATAGAAGAGGATTGGTACAAGACCGATCCTTTAAGGCTTATAAGGAGCATCAGAAAGCTCCCGGCCAAAAAGGTCACCTACTATGAGCTGCAGGCCCTGGACCTGGTCTATTTTGCCATAAGCAGGGACATCATCACCCATACCGGTATCATGATAAACAGTAAGGAATTTGCACATATGTCACCCAAGAAGAATTTTTGCATAGACCGGATCGACGGCGCCTGGAGACGGCGGAGCAGGGGCGCAGTAAGGCTCGTCGACATTAGCAGCCTGACCTTATAGTCATAAAAACGCTCATTATTGACATACTTGTAATATCTGAGTATAATTACTTTTGTGTAAAACTGGTTCGAAATGATTATAATGCAGGTGTGAATTCTCATACTGCATTTTTTATTAATGGGCAGAAGAAG
>JAKORJ010000004.1 GCA_029777885.1 Bacillota bacterium
AAGGATATGAACGTTGTTTCCAACGCATCCTGCACAACCAACTGCCTGGCACCCCTTGCCAAGGTCATCCATGACAACTTTGGCATAGTAGAAGGCCTTATGACCACAGTTCATGCCACTACCGCCACCCAGAAGACCGTTGACGGTCCTTCCAAGAAGGACTGGAGAGGCGGACGCGCAGCAGCAGCCAATATCATTCCTTCTTCAACCGGCGCTGCAAAAGCAGTCGGCAAGGTAATCCCCGAGCTGAACGGCAAGCTCACAGGTATGGCTTTCAGGGTACCCACGATCAACGTATCAGTTGTTGACCTTACCTGCCGCCTTGAAAAGCCGGCTACATATGATGAGATTAAGGCAGTCGTCAAGAAAGCTTCGGAAAATGAGCTCAAGGGCATTCTGGGCTATACCGAGGATGCAGTTGTTTCAACCGACTTCATCGGCGATCCCAGGACCTCCATCTTTGATGCTGAAGCCGGTATCTCGCTCAACGACCACTTCGTAAAACTGGTCGCCTGGTATGACAACGAATGGGGTTATTCCAACAAGGTAGTTGACCTGATAGTCCACATGGCAAAGGTTGACGCCCAGTAATTTTAACCTGGCGATACTAGGCTTACAAAATTTACTTTAATATTGGATCTTAGAGCAGTCGGCGATCGTGTCGGCTGCTTTTTATATTCCACTTAGAGGAAATCGTAGCATTTTGTCGAATATTAGATAAATGCCATTGCGTCAATCATTAACGCCTTTAGGAATGGAGCAACATAATGCTGACCATAAAAAGTAAAATGCTTCTGTGGTTCGGTACGGTGATCATTGCTTTGCTGATTTTGATAGGCCTGGTCGTTTTGGCGATAGCCAGGAGCACGGTTGTCCCTGTCATCAAGGACTCCAGCATGCAGACTGTAAAATCCAGCGCCAACGAAGTGGGCAAATGGGTCAAATATCATTCAGACCGGATCGAAGGCTTGACCAAGCTGCCTGAGTTCAGGCAGGGAACTATCGATGACATAAAAGACCTGCTGCATTCACTGGGAGAGGTTTCGAAAGACTTCCAGCTTTTATTCTATGCGGACGACAAGGGTGAATATTATTCGGCCGACGGCCATATGGGCAATATCTCCCACAGGGATTATTTCAATGAGCTAATGAGCGGCGCCAAGGACATGGTGATAACAAACCAGCTAATCTCAAAATCACAAGGCAATCAGATATTTGTGATCGCTCACATAGTCAGGGATCAGGATGGGAACAGGAAAGGCATAGTAGCCGCAACCATAAACCTGGACGTGCTGACTACCATAATCGAAACGGTAAGGACAGGAGAGGGAGGCTACGGCTGGGTCGTAGACGGCGCCGGATACATAATGACCCATATCGAGGCCAATTTCGGGCCGGACTTCAATGTGCTGGAATCATCCGGGCTGGGCTTCGGCGGGCTTGAAGAGATAGGGCGCAAAATGCTTGCCGGACAGTCCGGGATCGAAGACTATACAATGCCTGACGGCACAAGGAAAATAGCGGCTTATCATCCCATCCCCAACACACCTGGGTGGGCGCTGTGCATGAGCATTTTGGAAGCGGATCTTTACAAGCGGGCAAACCAACTGTTCTACAAGATCACCCTGATGCTGTTCAGCATCCTGATCGCTGTCATCATCGTTATAGACATACTCTCCAGTGTGATTTCCGAGCCCATATCGGTCGCTGTCGAGAGGCTGGAGGCGATAGCCACGGGTGACTTTGAGACCAGGCTCCCGGACAAGTATTTGAAGAGCCAGGACGAGATAGGCACCCTGGCGCGTGGCATCGATACCATGCAGACCTCTATCGAGGCCCTCATTAAGCGGACCCGGTACATGGCCTACAATGACGTGTTGACCGGCCTGCCCAACCGAGCAAAGTTCATGCAGGACATAGAGACACTCACCAAGGAATATTCCCTGTCCCAGAGGAAATTCGGGATATTGTCTGTTGACCTGGACGATTTCAAGGATGTCAACGATACGATGGGCCATTCGGCTGGTGACCTGATGCTCAAAAAGATAGCCGGCCTGCTAAAGGATATATGCAGCAAGGACAAGGATGTGGTGTACAGGCACGGCGGTGACCAGTTCATCGTCCTGATAAAGGAGATAACAGGGGCATCTGACTTTAATACCTATGTAAAGGCGGTGTATGATCACCTAAGCTCGGCGGTCAGCATCAGGGAGCAGGAGTTTTACGTTACGGTCTGCATGGGCGCATCGATATTTCCAGATCATGGGACTGATGCGGAAACCTTGCTTCAAAAGGCCGACCTGGCTATGAATGTAGGCAAGACCAAGGGCATAGGCAAGTACCACCTCTACGAGGAATCCATGAATGAACAGGTGACCTCAAGGCTCGACATGATCAAAAGCCTGAGGAAAGGGATAGAGCAAAATGAGTTTTTCCTCTGCTATCAGCCGATCATTTCCGCTGCAACAGGCAGGATAGAATGCGTCGAAGCCCTGGTAAGATGGAACCATCCTTTCAGAGGGACGGTTCCTCCCTCGGAGTTTATCCCGCTGGCAGAAGAAACAGGGCTGATCGAATCACTAGGAGAGTGGGTCCTGACAGAGGCCTGCAGGCAGAACAAGGAGTGGCAGGACAAGGGATATCCGCCGATAAGGGTTTCGGTGAACATCTCTGTCCGCCAGTTGCAGAGAAGGGGATTCATTGACAATATCAGGAGCATCCTGGACAAAACTGGCATGTCTCCGGATTACCTGGAGCTGGAGATAACGGAAAGCGAGTTCATGAAATACATCGATATACTCAATAATATCGTAAAACTGCTCAGGAAAATCGGCATCCGGGTCTCGCTTGACGACTTTGGTACGGGGTATTCGTCCTTCAGCTATCTGAAGCATCTCCCGGTCAACACCCTGAAAATCGATAAATCCTTTATCCGCGACATAGAAACGGATAAGGAAAGGTCCATAACTGAGGCTATCATCCTCCTGGCCCACAGGCTCAACCTTACAGTGGTGGCAGAGGGGGTTGAAACATGTAACCAGTACGAATTCCTGACAACTCAAGGCTGCGATATGCTCCAGGGCTACCTCTTCAGCAAGCCCTTGGAGGCCGGTGAGATAGAAAGCCTGATCAGGACTGGATATCCCTTTGTTGGATCCGCAGGATCATGACCTTGATTTACAAATAAAAAGTAATAGTAAATCTATAGCCCGCTTTGGCTTAATCCGGCCGAGCGGGTTGTTTAGTCAGGGCAAATTCTATTACCCTAATGAGCATAGGGTCTTCATTTTACTTTAGCACTGCTGTTTTTTCTTTTACTAAGAGCATGTAAAGCGCTGGGATAAAGAACAGGGTTAGGGCAGTGGCATAAACCAGGCCGCCTATGGTCGTCACCGCCATGGGCTGAAGCATCTCGCTGCCCCTTGATTTGTCAAATACCATGGTGAGCAGGGCAAATATTGTCGTAAGGGCTGTCATCAGGATAGGTCTCAGCCTGTCCTCGGCCGCATGGAGCAAGGCCTCCTTTTTGCCCATGCCCTGTCTCATCAGCCGGTTTGCACAGTCCACAAACAGGATGCCATTGTTTACGACCACGCCTACGAGCAGCACCAGCCCGATCAGGGCCACAACACTGAGGGGCATGCGGGCCAGGTACAGGGCCAGAAAACCGCCGGTGAAGGCCAGGGGGATCGAAAACATGATGATAAAGGGCGAGAGCAGGGACTGGAACTGGGCTACCATTACGAGGTAAATAAAGACTATAGCCAGGATCAAGATGGTGTATAGATCCGTGTAAGTCTCTTTAAGCATTTCCTGCTCGCCGGCAGCCTCCCACCGGATCCCTGCAGGGAAGTCATGGGCTTTGAGCTTATCCTCAAGGAGCCTGCTCACCTTTCCGATGCTGTATCCGGGCTTGAGGGATGCGCTGACTGAGACATACCGCTCCTGGCCGCTGCGGTGGATGGATGAAAAGCCTTCTGCACTGGAAATTTGGGCTATATCCCCGATCCTGATATTTTTGCCGTCCGCGCTTACGGCTATGATGTCCGAGAGCGACCTTTCCGTGATCCGAGGTGTCCTGGCGTCACGAATCGTTATCTGGTATACGGTATCCCCGTCCTTTAGCTCTGTGACGGTAGTGGCTTCAGCCAGGGCCTTGTTTACTGCGCTGAAGACCTGTATTATGGTCACGCCTTCTGCCATTGCCGCTGCCTTGTCCACTGTTATGCGCAGCTCCCGGTTTGTCTTGCCCAGGCCGTTGTCAATATCAGTTGTTCCTTCTATGCTGCTTACTATATCCGTGACATCCATGGCCGTCTGCCGCAGGTCGTCCGTATCCATGCCAAATATATTTACAACGACCTTGCCACCGCTCAGTATATTGATGTCCTGGTTGACATCTGAGATATCCACCTTATAGTCATAAGCCTCAGCAAGGGACCTGATCTCATCCGATATCTCAGAAGCTGTCCTTTGGCGCTTATCCGCAAGCAGGAGGTTGACCGTAGCGGTGCTGCCGGTCATCAGGTTCATCATGCCAAGGGCAGGGTCCGTCGAGTCTCCTGTATACATGATCCCTATGGTTTTTACCTCCTTGATGGAGGACAGGGCGGTGTACAGGTCGTCCAGGGCCGCAAAGACATCAGCGCGGCTGTAGTGGCCGGGCATCGTGACCCTAAGTTCGATTGCATCCATATCCACTTCTGGGAACAAGATCCTGTCAAAATCCAGGGCAGCCAGTATGCTGAGCCCAAACAGGACCGCGCACAGGGCAATAGTAGCGAATTTATATTTCAGGGCCTTATTCAAAAGCCTCTTATAGGCTGCTGCCAACTTGCGCGAAAAATCCATACCTTTAGAAATGCTTTTTCTTAGGGAAAAGGCTGATGCCGCGGGCACCAGGGTCAGGGCGGTCAAAAGGCTGGCCGAGAGAGAAAATGCGATGGTCAAGGCCATATCGGTGAATATCTGCCTGGTGAGTCCCCTGACAAAAGCAATAGGCAGGAACACGACTGCTGTCGTCAGTGTTGATGATATGATCGGGCCTGTGACCTCCCTTGCCCCTTTGAGGGCCGCTTCCCTTATGGGCTTACCCTCTGATACCATTTTATAAATATTTTCTACCACAACAATGGAGTTGTCGACCAGCATACCTACGCCAAGGGCAAGCCCGCCCATGGAGATGACGTTCAGGGTGATACCTGAAAAATACATCAGTACAAAGGTCGTGACAACACTGATCAGTATAGAAACAGCCACAATGAAGGTTGGCCTGATCCGCCTCAGGAATATGAGCAGGACGATGGTAGCGAGCAGGGAGCCATATAAGAGGTTGTCAAGCACAGTGTCGATCATCATGTTCACATAGTCGCCTTGGTCCATGAGGATGTCAAAAGCAAGGCCTTTGTATGCTTCAGACAACTCATGCGCCTTTTGCCTGATCCTATTGGTCACATCGGTAGTGGAATAGCCAGGCTGTTTCTGTATGGACAGCATGATAGCGTATTGGTCGTTTACCCGGGAGTATATTTTGGAGGTATTATCGGTGGCGATGACCTCGGTGACATCCTCAAGCCTTATCTTGCCAAAGCCCGGTATGTCCATTATGACCAGGGACCTAAGCTCGTCAAGACTTTCGACAGTATCCCCCACGCGGACAACAAGGCTGGAGCCGTCCTCGGATATTGCAGAGCCTGCGGGCAGGGATAGGTTTTGGGCTATGAGCACCTTACCAAGCATCTCTGCTGTGATATCCACATTGGGGACCTCTATTTCCTCTAGCTTGGACTGCACGATCTCGTCTATCTTAGCGTCTACCCCGTCCAACAGCTCCTGCCTGGCAACTGCCAGCATTTCTTCTGCGGCTGAGCGCTTTATGCCCAGGGATGCCAGCCTTGATACCTGGGCTTCTATCCCTTCGTCTATCTGTCTTATGATCTCCGCCCTGGTGGCAGCCCTGATCTCCTCTTCAGCGCGTTGCAGGTAATGATCCTTAAGCCTCTTGTTAAGGCTGCTTATCTTGGATCCAGTGATGGTTATATTGATATAGTTTTCTACCAGGCCTGTTGCTGAGACCGAGGCTACCCCCTCGATGCCCTTGAGCTCGGGTATCACCTTTTCATTTATGTACCTTGCTGTTTCTACATCGGTCTTGCCCTCCAAGGATACCGATGCGGTCATGACGGGCAGCATGTCCGGGTTCAGCTTCATGATCACCGGGGTCCCTGCACCTTCGGGCAGGTAATTCGCTACCAGGTCCAGGTTTTCACGCATTTCGACTATTACCGAATCCATATTTGTGCCCGTATCAAACCCAAGGATTATATAGGACAGGTGCTCAGAGGATATGGACTTAAGCTGCTTTACATTATTGGTTGAAGCCAGGGCTTGCTCCAGCACCGAGGTCACGTTCAACTCCACTGCCTCGGGAGACGATCCGGGACAGGCAGTTATCACCACTGCATAGGGAAGGTTTATGCTGGGCAAGAGGTCCAGACTCATGTTGGTATATGAGATGATCCCCAGGATCATCACCAGTATGATTACAACGACGACGGTATAGGGCTTGTTGATGCTCAGTTTTGACAGCATAGGGGGATTTCCTTTCAGACCTGCAATAGTTGGTTCGGCCTACACATCGATTGACTTTACTTATTATGCAGCACAGGCTGGATTTTTATCCATATTTTTCATAGTATCCGGCGGTGGAGAATACATTTTAAGTGGAACGCTTCGATTCTCTACCGGGGGTGTATACCTTGAAGGTTTATTATATAAGCCGCAAACTCCTGCTGCTCTCAATAGCCGGGTTTATCCTGTTTGCCGGGGTATGTGCCGGCTTTAGTGTTTTGCCCGCCAAGCAGCCGGTCCAGTTGTCCGATATAACGGTAGTGGTCGACCCGGGGCATGGGGGCATCGACGGCGGCACCCATGACAATAAGGGACTCCTGGAAAAGAACATAAACCTCGAGGTAGGCCTGATGCTACGCCATTACTTAGTGGGCAAAGGCCTTAAGGTCGTCATGACCAGGGAGGAGGATATATCCCTGGAGCGATTCAGCACTATAAGATCCAGCCGGTACAGGAGGGATCTTGACGCCAGAAAAAAGATTGTCAACAGCAGCGGCGGGGCTTTATTGGTCAGCATCCATGTCAATGCGCGGCCTAAAAGCCCCGAAAGCCGCGGCACGATAGTCTTCTACTATCCTGGCTCCAACGCGGGCAAGCTGCTCGCAGAGACAGTATCAAAGGCGATCAACAATAAGGTATACAAGCAGTATCTCAAAACCGAAGCTGCCCGTTCCAAGGTGATGTCCAGCAACCTGTTCATACTCAGGGAGGCAGTTATGCCTGGTTGCCTGGTGGAACTGGGCTTCATAACCAATCCTGAGGACAAGAAGCTGCTGCAGGATGAAAGGTTCAAGCAAGTCATGGCTGAAGCGATCGGTGACGGCATCATAGAAACGTTGAGACAAAGCCACAGCAGGAATTCCTGCCTTACAGATGGCTCAAATCCGGGTTCAGGGATTGAGTGCTGTGCCTTGACGAATATATTTCATAACTTTACAAGGGTATAACAATATAATGTTGAATATAGAATGAGTTGGAAAACTCGTGAAGCAGGAGTTGATTCGAAATATAGTACCATGATTATAAAGCTGACCTTGTAACGAAGGGTCGATATATTTCGGGTTTGACATATCGACATATTTGTTATTTAATATATATTAGGTAAACGATTAACCTATTTTATTATCCTGATGCAGGAAAAGGAGTGGCATCAATGCGTAAAAGCAGAGTTGCATCAGTTTTTATTTTTTTGTGTGTTATATTGACCTTGTTGTCAGCATGCAATACGGGCACACCGTCTGATGATCCGAAAAGCAGCCCGACACCGGGTGTTTCTGAAAGCCCGACAGCATCCTCAAAACCGACACCAGAGCCTACCCCTGAAACAACACCGGTCGAAGGGCCGCTCAATCGCCTGCATCAGCAAGGAGAATACTTTTCCCCCATATTGGGCTTGTGCGAGGATTATCCCAAGGGGACTAGGGTAGAGACCATAGAAAGGGATTTTGCCCTAATGGCCGAGTACGGCATCAAGGATTTGCGGGTCAGTATCGCATGGGGTGACTACGAGAAGTTCAAAGGTCACGAAAACTGGACCCTACTGGATGCAAAGGTCGACCTGGCTGAAAAATACGGTATAGAGCTGTACCCGTACATATGCTATTTGCCCGGCTGGGCCACGGGCGGCGACTGGAGGACACCGCCTAAGGATCTTGATGACTGGTACGATTTTGTATACAGGGTAGTCGAACGCTACAAGGGCAGGATAAACCACTGGGAGCTATGGAACGAAGGCGACAACTACGACTTTTGGTCAGGCACTTGGCAGGAGCAGCTTGAGCTTGTAAAGGTCGGTGCCAAGGCAGTAAAGGATGCAAACCCGGAGGCAATGACAATATTCGGTGGTCTGACCAACAAGGCACCCGGGCATGTGAACACCATATTCACCTCCGGTACAGCCCAATATATAGATGTCATCAACGTGCACTTCTATAATGGCACATGGGACCCCAAGCCAATAGAGACAATATACGGCACCCTGAAGCTGATCGGGGATGTGATCCGCAGGCACGGCGGCAAGCAGGAGCTATGGGTAGCTGAGATAGGCTACAGCGACTATGTGCAGGAGGATGGCAAAACCGTGTCCGCCTGGGTTAGGAAAAACTTCCCCTATGAAAAGACCAGGCACTTTCAGGCTGTTGCCTTCTACAGGGCATTCAGCCAAATCGTCGCTACTGAGGATGTATCAAATATCCTTTGGTACGAAATAAAGAACCTAAGGCTGGACAGTGCCGCAATAGGCGATGTAAACAACTACTTCCTCGGTGCCCTGGACCACGACCGGTTCCCTAAGCACCTGTGGTTTGCAATAGCCTCTGCGAAGAAGCTCTTTGCCGACCCCTACAAGAAGATAAACGATGAGCTGGCTATCGAGCACGATAGGGAAGAACCCCCTCTGGTATACGGCTTCAGGCGGGAAAACGGAGATGTCGTGCTGGTTGCCTGGATCAGGGGCCTGGGGAAGGATACCGTGAAAATAGAAGTCCCGGGCAGTTACAGGAAAGCGCTGAAGTATTCGGTGACCGGTGAGAAAACACCTCTTGAATTTGCCGAAAACGAAACCGGTGTAACCATGAGCCTAGAACTGGACCCTGCAGATATCCACATTATCGAGCTAATTGCTGATACCGCACCCGCGAGGTTGACCTTGACCGATGTAAAGGCTGAAAAGGGAACTGACGGGGCATACAATGTTAGGGCAGCAGCTGTTAATATAGGTGGTGAGAAAGCCAAAAACATAACTGCAGAGATAGTTGTAAGCAAATCCCTTGAGGTAAGCCAGTCTGCTATAAAAGAAATTAGTGAGCTAAAGCCCGGAGAGAAGACAATGCTTTCCTGGGAAATAAGGCTGGCAGACCCAGCAGGCCAGGAAGGAACGCCGCAGCTGTGGGTCGTGGTAAGGGATGGACAGAGCCCGCCTGCAGCTACCCTGGTTGAGCTGGATCAAAATTAGCAGGGATATATGAACACCATATTGCCATAGGCTTATAAAACATATATATTACAGGCCACTCTTCAGAAGTCATTAGAGTGGCCTTTATATACCATTACTATGGAGGATAAATGATGGCTGTTAGCTGAGGCGCTGTGTTGAAAAGTCTCAGCATTTGTATATTGGCGAGCATACTTATGGTATAATGATATAGCAATAACAAATCCTGGGGTGGTATGATGGATCCGAAATTGCAGGAATATATTGATAATGCCAAAAGGGAAGAGCTCATAAGGCGTGGACTCTATGAAAAAAAGTATTATGACCCGAAAGAAGTAACAGGCGAGATGAGAAAAAGGCTGAAGTACGATATCATTGCGAACCGTTTTGTGGAGTTCATACCCTATAAGGTAACTGATGAGGAATATCAGGAAATCATCAAAGTACCGAACATGAGAAATAAGACATCAGGCATGGCTATTGTTTTTTACGTGTTAGGAGCACTGATTTTCTTTTTGTGCATTGCTAATGGAAATATTTTCTTTCAAAGCAGCCGGGATGCCACAGTCACATTGCCAGCCTTCTTTTCCGGCATGCTCTTTATAGGGATCGGAAAGATTATCGATCTGCTTGAGAAGATCCTGAACAAATGACTACATAGCATAAATGTCGGGCCGATATCATGGTTTTAGAGAAGAATGCTGTATAGCAAGAGGTTGGAGGGAAGTTCATTGAAAAAGCGAGTTTTGCTGCTAGGTATCGTTATCATTAGCCTATTATTCATACTGACAGGATGCCTGCCTGGAGACGGCACTGCCACACCAGACAAGCCTGCAGGCTTTTTCTGGGGCATCTGGCATGGCTGGATCGCGCCGATTTCATTAATTGGTGGGATCTTCAACAAGGATATAAGGATATATGAGGTGTACAATACAGGCTGGTGGTATGACTTTGGCTATTATATAGCTGTTATCAGCGGCTTTGGCGGCCTGGCCCTGTCACGCAAAAGGGGATCTAAATAGAAATAAGGCGGAAGCGTAAGGGGGCCAGAGCAGGTGATTGAGCTTATTGATGTCACTGTTCAATACGGAAGCAAAGAAAACGCAACGCATGCATTAAGAGGGGTCAATGCACATTTCGAAAGCCAGGAGTTCAAACACTTACTAATAATGGGCTTTCTTCCTTGACAAATGAAGTTTACATAAATGGGCATGACCCGGAAGCTACGGAAGGCCTTAAATGATTTCATCGCGGATATAATTCAATGCAATCCGGGAATACATGCCTATTCAAATATACTAATGAGCATAGAGGACCAGAGGACCCGTAGCTTTACGCTGTTTTTAAGCACAAGCATCATATTGCCGCTGCTTTTTATATCCCTTTCCCTGGTCGTGATGACCTAGCTGACATTGCTGCATGAAAGGAAAGGCCTGCATTACCGTTTATATGCCCTAGGTATGACAAAGGGCCGGCTTCACCTGTACCTGCTGCGGACCTACTACGTTGCGATTGCTGTCGCTTACGCAGTGTTCTTTACAACAGTCTTGCTGAGGCCTTAGGAATGAGACCCTTATGTGAGCACCGGTGCCCTATTTAAGACTGGTGCAGCGCTGGGAGTCATGTTCTGTTTCAGTGCGGTGCTGATATTCCTGCAAAAAAGCAGCCTGCTGATTGATTATGAATATACTAATCAGTCACGTCAATGTCATTAACCCCGATATCCAGCATGTTGATCGTTCTACGCTTGATCCGTGCCTGTTCTGAGGCTTCAAACAAATATTCCATGATTTCGTTGGAGCGCTTAATGTGCTCCAATTTGATGACCGGGTGGGTAACATCCCCTGTATGGCATATTATGGTACCTAGGCCGAAGAGCCTTTCAAAAAGGCTTCTATGCAGGGTCGTGTCCTGGATTTTATAGAGATAGCAGTCATCTATCTTTTGATTCAGGAAGCCTTCCCTGATGCTCAATTTATCATCTTCAATAGTATATACCGTGAATGTAAAGGGCAGGCCGAGGAAGAGCCATCTTTTTCTTTCCTTGTAAACGATATCGTTTTCTTTTGATGTACGCTTTTTACTCATGTAAATACCCCCATCATTAAGTTTCCATATCTTACATACTATGTATCGGTTACATCATATATACGAGCCAGTATAGAGTTAATGCAGAATATCAGGCTACATACTAATATTCAATATACATAAGCAACAGGCTTATCGTTAGCAATGAGAGCAGCGTGGTCAAGGATACGATCACAGCTGCAAATTCCTTTTCCTTGCCATAGCTTTCAGCGAATATAGAAGTCATGGCTGAAGCAGGCATAGCTGTCATTATGACTACAGAATATACGACTTTTGAGGTGTCTCCGGTCAGCAGAAAGAGCAGGTATACCAAAGCTGGTATAATGACCAGCTTGACAATCATTCCATAATAAAGCGTCCAGTCCTTCAGGAAAAGCATTGCCTTTGTATTTGCCAGTATCGCCCCTATGATCAGCATGGACAGGGGACCGGTCATACTGCCGATGCTTTTTATACCGAGCGTCAAAGCTCCTGGCAGCCGTATGTTAAGTGCCAGGATCACAAGACCCAGGCAAACAGCGATGATGGACGGGTTAAGAAGTACCTTTTTGAGCTCTGATTTGAGTTCTTTTTTATCCAGGCTGCCCTTGTAAAGCAGGAGGCCGTATGTCCAGACTAATATCACGAAAAACAGGTTGAATACAGATCCATATACTATCCCCTCGTTGCCGTATACGGAGTGTAGTATGGGAAAACCTACATAGCCTGTATTAACAAATAAATTGGCAAAGTGAAGTACGGTCTTTTTATCACCCTTTACGGGCAAAAGGAGCAGAAGGGAGAGTACCGCCATGGCGATATAGGCAGCCAGGCTGTAGTAAAAGGTCTTTATGACATTGGATTTTACGGAATTGCCGTATGGAGACATAAAGGATGCCAGTATCATAAATGGCAGGGCTAGCATTATGAGGATATTTATCAGTCCCTTATTTATTTCCTGTGTTATGATCCCTTTTTTGCTGCCAACATATCCTGTTATGATCATCATAAACAATGAAGCAATACTCTCAAATACCGCAGTCATGTAGAAAGGTCTCCCTCCAAAAGCAAGGTAATAGCATTTTATGAGGGAGGGTTAATTATCGTCACAACTGTATCTTTTCTCTGCTTAAAACAAAAACCGCTTGAAAACTATTTCAAGCGGTTTTTATGGTCTGGGTGAGAGGATTTGAACCTCCGACCTCTTGAACCCCATTCAAGCACGCTACCAAGCTGCGCCACACCCAGTCATTCATAACGAACACTAAATATACTACTACAAGTTTAAGAAAAATGCAACAGTTATGCTGGCGATTTAAAAAGAAAAATTGCACCAGCTTAGCTATCGGCCAGTGGTGCAATTGCATGGAAGTTTGATCAATAGTCTTCCTTGAAGAGCTTGAAGTAGGATTGCGAATGCAGGCAGGAGGGACATACCTTTGGCGGGGTCGTGCCATAATGCACATAACCACATTTGTCGCAGATCCATTCAACCGGTTCGTCTCTCTGGAATACCTTTTCATTCCGGACATTGTCGGCGAGCTTTATATATCTCGCTTCATGCCGCTTCTCAGCTTCTGCTATCATCTGAAAAGCTGTGGCCACTTCAGGGAATCCTTCTTGCTTTGCGACTTCGGCAAAGGCAGGATACAGGTCATGCCATTCCTCCTTTTCGCCCTCGGCAGCCGCCTTAAGATTCTCAAGGGTGTCGCCCTTGGCAATAGGATAACCGGCATTGATCTCAACTACAGTGGGCAGCTCATCTTTGAGGCCTTCAACAAGGAAGTTGTAGAACCTTTTGGCATGCTGTCTTTCGTTGTCCGAGGTTTCCCTGAAGTATTTTGAGATCTGTATGTAGCCTTCCTCTCTGGCAACCTTTGAGTAAAAATCATACCGGTTGCTGGCCTGGGATTCACCGGCGAAAGCCTTCAGCAGGTTTTCTGCTGTTTTCGTACCTTTTAAGCTTTTCATAAACAACCTCCCAATCTTTTTTATTTATTATATTACTGCCCAAATCAAGCAGTTATTAACCGAAAAAAGCAGTAAGGACTGCCTGAGATATCCAGGCAGTCCTGAAGAGATGATTTCAGCCTTGAAGAGGCTTCTGATGTATTCTAGCCTACCTATCGGAGGGAGGCAGTGACCACCAGCTGCTGGCCCGGATAGATTAAATCAGGGTTGGTCAGGTAGTTGAACATTACGATATTCTGTATCGATGTGCCAAACCTGCGGGCGATCAAATAAACGGTATCTCCGGGCCTTACGGTGTATATGATTGCTTCCGGCGGTGACTGGGGTATGATCAGCACCTGGCCGACTCTTAGCACATTCGGGTCGGGCAGGTAGTTAAAGGTGAGTATATTGTGAATGGTGGTATTGAATTTCCGGGCTATCGTAAACAAGGAGTCTCCCGGTTCAACAACGTAGCTGAAGGTCCCCAGGGGTGCCTGTGGCGGATTGAACATAGAGCCACCTCCATGAAACAGGATGATAGTACATTTTATGAGGCGGACAGTAAGAAGTTGAAAGCACAGGTTGCTTTATGTTCATACAAGGAAAAAGGACGGTTTGCCCTTAAAGCCTTCTCGACTTGCAGGCGGAACCGTCCTTCTGATGCTTTTGTAGCTTGATCTATCCTATTTTCCTTTAAGGACAATCAGTCGAATATCGGCACAACAGCGCCCTTGTACTTATTCTCCATGAATTCCCTGACCTCATCGCTCTGCAGGGCTTCGATCAGGGCCTTGATAGCCGGATCGTTTTCTCTGCCTTCCTTTACGCATACTACGTTTGCGTATGTCTGGGCAGCTTCGGAATCCTTGTCTTCGACTGCAAGGGCATCAGTGCTTGCGTTGAGCCCTGCCTGAATGGCAAAGTTGCCGTTGATCACAGCCATATCAACATCCTGCAGGGAGTGGGTGAGCTGTTCTGCAGCCAACTCTTTGATCTGGAGGTTCTTGGGGTTTTCAACGATATCAAGTACCGTTGCATAAAGCCCTACGCCTTCTTTCAGCTTGATGAGCCCCTGGGCTTCGAGCAGCATGAGGGCCCGGGCTTCGTTGGTGCCGTCGTTGGGTACGGATATCACGGCTCCGTCCTTCAAGTCATCAATGGACTTTGTCTTGCCTGCAAACAAGCCGAAGGGCTCGTAATGAATGGCTGCTACCGATACCAGCTTGGTCCCATGGTCCTTGTTGAACTGGTCCAGGTAGGGCTGGTGCTGGAAGTAGTTGGCGTCCAGATCACCATCGTTGAGAGCCAGGTTGGGCAATACATAGTCGGTAAACTCGACGATTTCGAGCTCAATACCTTGCTTGGCCAGGATCTCCTTGGCTACCTCCAGGACCTCGGCATGAGGTGTGACGCTGGCCCCGACTTTAAGTACATTTGTTTTCTTTCCTGTGTTTGCGCAGCCTGTGAATACTGCAGCCAAGAGAACAAGTGACAGTAAAACTAAAGTGATTCTTCTCATTTTCTCATTTCCCCTTTACAATAGAATTTTATTTAAAGTTAATTTTGATTTATTACCTGATGCGTTTGTCATTACGACGGGCGATCCAGTTGCCCGCAGCCTGCAGCACCTGGACTATTGCAACCAGCAGGACGATCATTATCATCATAATGTCGGTCTGTCCGCGGTGATGGCCGTATCTTATTGCAATATCGCCCAGCCCGCCGCCTCCCACGACACCTGCCATGGCAGAATAGCTCAGTATCGTGGTAGTGGTAATCGCCGCTCCCAGGAGCAGGGAAGGCCTGGCTTCGGGCAAAAGCACCTTATACACTACCTGAAAGGGGGACGCCCCCATAGATAGGGACGCTTCTATAACGCCCCGATCTACCTCCTTTACAGAGCTTTCCACCATCCTGGCAATGTAGGGTGCCGCTGCTATAACAAGCGGTACGACAGTAGCGGAGGAGCCTATCGTCGTGCCCACTATAGCCCGGGTGATCGGCATGACCGCTATCAGCAGTATGATAAAGGGTACGGACCGAAGGACATTCACTATGAATCCGATAATACCATTGACAAGGGGGGTTGGCTTGATGCCGTCCTTGTCCGTCACCGTCAGTATCAGTCCTACTGGCATGCCGATTATGTAAGCTGCAGCTGTTGAGACTATGGTCATGTACAGGGTCTCCAAAAAGCCCTCTGCTGTCAGTTTCAGCAAATCCTTTACCGGCAAAAGTGCCTGGATGATCACTTCATATAACTGCCTGAACAGATCAAGCAATTCCCTAATTGTCATGGTCAGTCTCCTCCTGGTAAGTTATATTTTCAGCGTCCAGGTAAGCCAGTATCCTGTTGACTGCTATCGGGTCCTCCGGCAGCTGGAGGAGCATCTGGCCGTATATCTTGCCGTGGATATTCTTTGTATCAGCGAACGCAATATTGACCAGGGCGCCGCACTTCAGCACCATCTCGGCTATGATGGGTCGGTCGGTGGAGCTGCCGTCGAATACCAGGCGTAGCAGCCTGCCGTTGCCCGTAAATTTCTCGATGTGTTCACTGCGCTCGTAGAGGAGCTTCCTGGCTGCTGCGGTTTTGGGCCGGCGGAACACTTCATCGACGGTACCGACCTCTTCGATATGGCTTTTGTCTATGATGGCCACCCGGTTGCAAATCTGCTCGATGACCTTCATCTCATGTGTGATTACGACTATGGTCACCCCGAGCTTTTGGTTCAGGTCCTTCAGGAGGGCCAGGATGGACTGGGTGGTGGTCGGGTCCAGGGCGCTGGTTATCTCATCGCAGAGCAGGACCTTGGGGTTCGTGGCCAATGCTCTGGCTATGGCAACGCGCTGCTTTTGCCCGCCGGAGAGCTGGGCCGGATAGGCCTTCGCCTTATCTGAAAGGCCTACGGTCTCGAGCAGTTGCCTTGCCTTCATCCTGGCTGTCATTTTACTGATCCCGGCGATCTCAAGGGGGAAGCAGACGTTGTCAAGGGCAGTGCGCTGCATAAGGAGGTTGTAGCCCTGAAAAATCATGCCGATGGACTGGCGTGCCAAGCGGAGCTCGCTCTCTGAAAGGGAGGTCAGGTCATGGCCGTCCACGATCACGCTGCCTGAGGTTGGTTTCTCCAGGAGGTTCATGCACCTGACCAGGGTGCTTTTGCCAGCGCCAGACAGCCCTATGATCCCGAAGATCTCACCGCGCTTTATCGATATGTTGATGTTGTCCAGGACAACGATGCTGCCGTTGTTGGTGTGAAAGGTCTTGTGCAAGTCCTTTATCTGGATGATATAGTCTTCCTGCATCCTTATCTCCTTTCCTGGTGTCATGACCAAGCTGATCATATGTGCAAGCATTAAAAAACGCCCTTGAAAACATTCAAGGGCGAGAACTTCACGTTTCGCGGTACCACCTCGTTTTATTCATACCTCACGATATGAACCTCAAAGAGTACTAACATACTCATCCGCTGTTACGGGCGTACCCGTCGCAGCCTGTGCAAATACATGCAGTCGGTGCGCAGCTCCAAGGCCATCTTCAGCAAAGTCTTCCGCGCCCTTTCTCAGCAACCGGGCTTTCTGTAGCGTATCCCAATGCTTACTCTCCTTTTCATAGCATTTGGTATGTATATTCAGTTTTCCTTAAAAGAATTATATTGCTCTATATATTACAATCATACAAGGCCTTTGTCAATAGGGAATTTAAAGTTTTATATCCAATTCATTTAGTATGCATGATGCTAATTACATATATTTATTTGCATTCATGCATAAATATTATTTTTGCTTAGCTTTAGACCAGCTTTTCGTATGCAAGCCTTTTGCTGCCGTCTTCAAGGTATATGATCCCGCAGTACCGGAAACCATTCTTTGATAGGAGCCCCTGCATGGATTTGTTGTCCTCATGGGTATCTACTCTTATGCTGTGTATATCCATCTGCCTGCAAAGGCCCTCTATGTTTTCCAGTATGACCGATGCTATGCCGGTACCCCTTGCTTCATCCGACACGGCTATCCTGTGAATCGCAGCGTAAGGATAGGTGCTCAGCCACTTTCCATCATATATATGATCGTAATTCCTGTCGCCGCTCAGGATGACTGCAGCTGTGCCAACGATAGAGCCAGACTGCTCCAGCACATAGCTGTTCGAATTTTCTATATCCTTCTCAATGGCCTCGGCGTCCGGATAGCCGTTTTGCCATTGGTTTACGCCCTTTGATTTCAGATAGGCTTTTGCCTGTTCAATGATGGCCATTATCTGAGGTATATCTGCTTTGACCGCTTTTCTGAACTGCATATGCAACCCCTTGTATCGAACCCTGTGATCACTATATAGTTCATTTTATGAGTTATTATAGCATAAGTCATATTAAGAAAGAATACCTGTGCATGTACGGCTGCCTCCTGCCAGAAATGTCAGCTGATATACAAATGACTTGGCGTGGGTGGCGGTAAAAAGCAAGGCGGGCAGCTCTAAACTGCCCGCCGATTACCAAAGAAAGCTTTAAAGGGGGATAACAGTATGCCGCTTATATAAGATAAGATCAAAGGGGGATATGTGGCCTGCAAAGGCATATGGTCAGAAGGTGCTTGTAATACTTACCTCTATGCCTTCATTCAGTGACTTTTCAATGGCCTCTAGTATTTCTATCACATGCAGGGCATGGTAGGGATTTGCTTTCGGGCTGGTGCCGCTTTCAAGCGCCCGTGCCATATCAACGAGGCCTCTGCACCATTCGATACCGTCATAGGCGCCTGAGGTATCAGCCACATCCTCGTAAGGCTTGAATTGCTCGGCAAACCTTAAGGGCGACCTGAAGAAAAGGGAGCTGCCAAGGTACAATACCCCATTGTCCCCGACAAATTCCACGGATGCAGGGCGTTTCATATAGTCGACTAAAAAGCTGGCGCTTAAGGTAAAGAGTATGCCTGAGGCAAGCTCTATCTCAGCATACAGGTGATCCGGTTTTTGTATCCTGAAGGCCCTTCCCTGAAGGTCGGTCCTCTCGGGCATCAGAACTTTGCCAAAGGCTCTTACCTTGATGGCGGGCCCCAAAAGGTAGGTAACAAAGGTGACCGGGTATATGCCCACATCATACAGCACTCCTACATCATAAAGGGATGAGGGATTCGGGTGCCATTTTTCAAACATGCCGTTGTGCATCTGGGCTGCAACCAGCCTGAGCTTGCCGGTTATGTTTTCATTTAGCAGCCTTGCGGCTTCCATTTGAGTGTCCCCAAGGAAGGTGATGGGGGAGGAGCACAGCTTAAGCCCTTTTTCAGCTGCGAGCCCGACTATGTCCTTTGCCTCTTCATAGGTCATGGCTATGGGCTTTTCCGTATATACGTTCTTGCCTCCCTCTATAAGGCGGCGGTTTATTTCGCCATGGACCCTGGGAATGGTCAGATTGACGGCTATGTCTATATCGGGATCCTTAACGATATCATCTATGGAGTCATAAACATAAGTCCCATGGGCATTGGCGAACTCTTCTGCCCTTGACCTGTCTATGTCATATACTCCCTTGATGTTCATAAATGAATAGGGCTTCAGTGTTTGCGCGTACTGTACAGAGATATTGCCACAGCCAATTATTGCGATGTTGGTCTTCTTCATCTGTAAAACTCCTCAAGCCATTTTTCGAGTATTGCCTTGCTCTCAACGCAGTCATCTGACGGGTCAAAGGTAAAGGGCTCGTGCTCGATGCTGTATCCGCCCATATAGCCGCTTTCCTCCAGCAACCTGACACACCGGTAAAGTGGCACGCAGCCCTTGGTGTATGCACAGGTATCATGGCGGCCGGGGGCCTTTATATCCTTCAGGTGAACATGCATCACCCTGTCTGCAAGCAGCTCGGCAGCCTTGTCCGGCGGGTAGCCGTTGGTCATGAACCAGCCGGTGTCAAGGGTGACCCCAACGTACTCCAGGGGCGTACCTGCTATGATCGACTGGACATCTGATGCGGTTTTCTCATTGGGATGGTTCTCAAAAGCAAAGCGCACGCCCTCTTTCTCCAGGATCTCTACAGCCCGCTTTTTATTGTTCAGGAAAAATGAGCTTCCACCGCCCATCAAATCAAACCCCAGGGCTTTAACCAGGCGGCAGGCCTTTGTAAACTCTTCTTCGGTCGAGCCAAACTCACCGACATAGCTTACAACTTCGATGTCGTACCAGTCAAGTATCTCCCTGGCCGTTTCAATATGGGCTTCCGTAGCCCAGGCCCAGTTGAGGTGGGCGGTCCACAGGTCCATATAGTCAAAACCAAGATCTTTTATAGTGGAGACCAGCTCATCGAACCTTTCGCCAAAGGTGTCAAGGGGCCTGAAGTACTCATTTGTGGCCCTGTCACCGTCAGCCCAGTTTTCTGAGAATATCCTGTAGCCGCTGGTCCTTGCGACAAAATTGGCACTATTGAAGGAAAGCCTGATCATTGAAATCTCCTTTCGTAGAAAAAGATATGTCTTGCAGAAGCTTTCTGCCTTATTTATACCCACTAAGCAAATTATATAACCTGATCTATATAGGGAAAACCTTTATTGCAGGCAGCCAAGCTATTTTGGGTATATATAAGTTCCCATTGGGGCAGCCTGCAAACCAGTTTAGCTAAAAAAAAACAGCGCATTCGGAGAACGCGCCGGAAAGGGAGAAAGCCGGAAAGGCTGCCTGGTATTTTCCTAATTCAGCAGAAGTTTAGCCGCCTGGGCTTTCAACATGTTGTGCAGGGGGTTGAAAAGCATAAGTACGATAATATAGTTGGACACGCCGTGGACAACATCGAAGGTGATGCCCCTGAGCCAGTATGCTACTCCGTAGGCGGGTCCGTAGAGTATGGATTGGATCACCGCATCGAAAAAACCGAAGGCGAATCCAAATATGCCGGCTAAAGCGGCATAACCGAATTCGGACTTCAGCACCCTCCCGAGCATGGCAGTGGCCACTACAAGGCCAGGCCACAAGGTGTAGTATGTCGGGACCCATGTTGAGAAACCGTACAATAATATTTCGGTCGAAACAAAGATATAGGAAGCAAGTAAAGCCCGTTTCAAGCCTAGGGTCACGGCGAAGAGTATCAGGAACAGGGTCACTATTTCCACATTAGGTATGAAGCTCAGGGCCAGCTTGCCCGCAGTCAGGGCAGCGCTCATGAGGCCTACGATAACGATATCCTTGACTTTCATATCTAGTTCCAGGTTGTCAGCACAAAGCTGTATGTCTCACCGTCATTGAGCGGGATCTGATCTATGCCGTATTCTGCATCCATACCATTGATTTTTATGCAGAAATACTCTTTTGATTCATCTGCGGTATAATCCATCATGGTTTTCACATATGCCCCCAGGCCGGTGAATTCACCAAAATCCGCGCCCAGCTCATCCTTCTTTTCCTTGAGCAGTTCACCTAGGTATTCAAGCTTGGTAGTGTATGTGAACTTCTTGTCTATATCCTGGTGCTCGACAATGATATGGATAGATACTGTTTTCTGGCCTGCTGTGGCTTTTGGGAGTATATAGAATTTGTATATTGCGAAAATGGCAACTGCGACAAGCAAAACTGCTATGATTGCGAATATTTTTTTCAACATATTTCTTCCTCCTCGTATAATAGTATTTGTTAATGCATATCTATTGAATTTCCAGTTAGAAACTGGAAGTTCCTTGGCACTTCATTTCAAATTAAACATATCATAATGTCCACTCTGCCCATGCGTGGACAAGCTGCCGTTCTTGGCGGCTGATGATTTCATATTGATATTGCCCAAGCCCTGTTGCACAATAGCCTTAGAAGGTAATTGAGGAATAGTTCTTGCTTCCCCCTGTTGAGCCTTTTCAGGCTGCTTCT
>JAKORJ010000062.1 GCA_029777885.1 Bacillota bacterium
ATGGGCAGCAAATTTTTTGTTATAACCGTTTTCCTGCAGGGCATGGCTTCCTTCCTGTCTCCCTGCGTCCTTCCTCTGATCCCCGCCTATATGACCTACCTGACCGGACAGTCCCTTGAAGCTATAGCCCAGGATACAAGGTCGCACAAAAATCTCATCCTGAACTCCCTGGCCTTCGTCCTAGGCTTTTCGATGGTGTTTGTGCTGATGGGAGCTGCTGCGACCAAGGTCGGGAGTTTCCTGTTAAAGCACCAGTACACCTTACGCAAGGCAAGCGGCGTGCTGATAATACTCTTCGGCCTGTTCCACACCGGCCTTCTTCCCATAAAGGTTTTGAACTATGAGCGCAGGCTCGACATCATACCAACTAATACCGGCTTTCTGCCGTCCCTGTTGATCGGGACGGGCTTTAGCATAGGCTGGACTCCCTGCATAGGCCCGGTGCTGACCTCGGTGCTTATCCTTGCTGCAAATACCAGGACCCTGGCTGCCGGCATCCTGTACCTGTCGGTATATGCCCTGGGACTGGGCATACCATTTTTGGTACTGGCCTTTGGCGCCAGGTATCTGCTAAAATACCTGAAAGCAGTGTACCGATATATGAGCATAATAAAGGTGATAAGCGGCATTATCCTGATCATCACGGGATTTATGATCTATTTCAACGTATTTGCCTTATTGGCTTACTAATAAATATAATGTACAAACCAATGCACAGGATGTGATATCATTGCTGATAAGGATCAGAGCAAAAAAGCTGGCAGCCTTCATTCTCTTTCTACTGCTGGCAGCAGCCCCAGGCTGCACCGCTTTTCCTGGTGACGACACGGGAGTTTCGACATCGCCGGGGCAGGAGCAGGAAAACAAGGAGACACAGAACCCGGATGGTAGTCGGGAAAAGGATCCTAAGCTGCTCGAGGGCTATTATTACCTTGAACTCAATGCGCCTATAGTCGATTTTGAGCTTGAGAGCCTAAACGGCGGGACTGTAAAGCTCTCAGAACTTAAGGGTCAGGTCGTGATACTTAATTTCTGGGCTACCTGGTGCCCTCCCTGCCGTGAGGAAATGCCCCATTTCCAGGAGTTTTACGAGAGATACAAGGCCAAGGGCGTAACTGTGCTGGCGGTCAACCCCAATATAGTTGAGAACAACGGATTTGACGACAGCGAGGGGGCAAAGCGCAAGGTCAGGGACTTTATCGGGCAGGAAGGTTATACTTTCCCGGTGCTGTTTGACTCGGACAATTCAGCCTGGGCTGTCTACCAGCAGAGGGGGATACCGGCCAATTATGTGATCGATGCGGACGGCATGATCAGGTATCTCAAGCCCGGTGCCTTTCTGAGCCTGGAGGAGATTGTGGCCTTTGCCAAGGCTGCTGGAGCAAAAATCGATTGAGTTTGATGAACGAAGACGGATTATGGATTAAGGTGCCTGATGAGCTAATGTGTACGTTTAACTGATACCATGTGATAAGCTGATGACGCATGATGGAATAAGGACGGATGTGGTATGGGGATCGGCCTAAAAGAGTTTGAGCGTATAGACGACCTTCAGTTCAAGGGTCTTAAAATCATCCAGGATCCAAGGAAGTTCTGCTTCGGGACGGACGCGGTCCTCCTGTCCCATTTTGCGGGCATAAGAAAAGGTGATGTCGTCGCTGACCTTGGCACCGGTACAGGCATCATCCCCATATTGCTGGCGGGGAGGTCAGAGGATGCGAGGATAACGGGCCTTGAGATCCAGCCCGATATGGCCGATATGGCACGACGCAGCATAGAGCTCAATGACCTGGAGGGCAGGGTGAAAATCGTGGAGGGTGATATCAAGCATGCTCCTGAGCTCCTGGGCAGGAACAGGTATACCCTGGTGGTCTCGAACCCGCCTTATAAAAAAAGCGGGAGCGGCAAGGTCAACCCCAGCGACTGCATAGCTGTGGCCAGGCATGAGATATTGTGCACCCTAGAGGATGTGGTCGAAGCTGCCTCCGTTCTTCTAGTCCCGTACGGCAGGTTTGCCATGGTCCAGCAATCGGACCGGCTGGCTGATATCATCTGGGCCATGCGTAAAGCCAGCCTTGAGCCGAAGCGGGTCCAAATGGTGCATCCGAGGCCTCTCAAGCCGCCGAACCTGGTCCTGATCGAGGGCATGAAGCATAGCAGGTCTCACCTCAAGTGGCTGCCGCCCTTGTATGTATATGATGAAAACGGACAGTACACGGAGGAGCTCATCGAGATATACCATATGAAACCGAAAGATCTCTGATTACGACTGCAAAGGATGATCAAGATGATCAAAGTGGGCAGCGGCATATTGTACCTTTGCACGACCCCAATAGGCAACCTTGAAGATATCACCCTCAGGGTGCTGAGGGTTTTGAATGAGGTCGACTATATAGCCGCTGAGGATACCCGGCATACGCTGAAGCTGCTCAACCATTACAATATCTCAAAGCCCCTCATAAGCTACCATGAGCATAGCCGCCGCGAAAAGAGCATGGAGATAATAGCCCTGCTCAAGGCTGGGAAAAACGTCGCCTACTGCTCCGATGCCGGCATGCCCGGCATATCTGACCCGGGGGCTGAACTGATCAGGCTGGC
>JAKORJ010000063.1 GCA_029777885.1 Bacillota bacterium
AAAAGGACATGCTGTGATCCCGAGTGCATCTGTGATACCTGAAAACGATCCCACGGTTTTGTTTACTACCGCAGGTATGCATCCCCTGGTGCCGTACCTTTTAGGAGCCAGCCACCCCGAGGGCAAGCGGCTCACCAATGTACAAAAGTGCATCCGGACCGGAGATATCGATGAAGTGGGCGATGCCACCCATTGCACCTTTTTTGAAATGCTCGGCAACTGGTCCCTTGGCGATTACTTTAAAAAAGAAGCCATTCAGTGGAGTTGGGAGTTCCTCACCTCTGAGAAATGGCTGAACATCCCCAGGGAAAAGCTGTATGTAACTGTTTTTGCCGGGGATGAGGATGCCCCCCGTGATATGGAGTCATTCAACCTTTGGGTTTCGATGGGCGTTCCCGAGGATCATATATTCTTCCTTCCCAAGGAAAACAACTGGTGGGGCCCAGCAGGCCAAACCGGTCCCTGCGGACCTGACACTGAGATGTTCATCGACACAGGCAAGCCCAAATGCGGGCCTGACTGCAGTCCTGCATGCAATTGCGGCAAATATGTCGAGATCTGGAACGATGTTTTTATGGAATACAATAAGACCCAGGACGGGCGCTATGAGCCTTTGGGCCAGAAAAATGTGGACACAGGCATGGGGCTTGACAGGACTATAGCCATCCTCCAAGGAGTAGGGTCGGTATACGACACTGACCTGTACAAGGGCATAATGGACCGTATAGCCCAGCTTGCTGAAAAAGAGTACGGGCAGGACCATGAAACAACAAGAGCTTATAGGATAGTAGCAGACCACATACGTACATCAACATTCATCCTGGGTGATGAAAAGGGCGTCACCCCCTCTAATGTAGACCAGGGGTATGTCCTGCGTAGGCTGATCCGGAGGGCTGTAAGGTACGGCATGCAGATAGGCATACCCGAAGGGAGTACGCCCAGGATAGCTGAGGCTGTCATAGATCAGTACGGCAGTGTATACCCTGAGCTCGAGAAAAACAGGCAGTTTATCATGAATGAGCTCTCACTTGAGGAGGAAAGGTTCCAGCGCACTATCAAGCAGGGGCTCAAGGAATTTGACAAGCTGATTGCCCGGTTGGGCACAGACGCAAAAATGATAGCCGGCCAGGATGCCTTCAGGCTGTATGATACATTTGGCTTCCCGATAGAGTTCACCCAGGAGCTGGCTGAAGAAAAGGGCTTCAAGGTCGATATCGAGGGCTTCAAGGAAAGCTTCAGGCGCCACCAGGAAATATCCCAGGCCGGGGCATCGCAGCGGTTCAAGGGAGGCCTGGCCGACCATACGGAGGAGACCGCCAGGCTCCATACTGCGACCCATCTGCTCCATGCAGCCCTGCGAAAGGTCCTGGGCGATGAGGTGGCACAAAAGGGCAGTAATATAACCGCGGAACGGTTGAGGTTTGACTTCTCCTTTTCCAGAAAAATGACCCCGGAAGAGATCGAACAGGTTGAAAGATTGGTAAACGAAGCGATAGATAAGGATTATGAAGTGGTATGCGAGGAGATGTCCCTTGAAGATGCCAAGAACTCCGGAGCCATAGGCCTTTTTGACTCAAAATACGGCAACAGGGTCAAGGTCTATACGATCGGGGATTTTTCCAAGGAGCTGTGCGGAGGCCCCCACGCCTCAAGGACAGGAGAGCTGGGCAAATTCAAGATAGTAAAGGAAGAGAGTTCTTCGGCAGGAGTCAGAAGGATCAGGGCTGTATTGGAATATTAAAGCAAGATATTCATATCGAAACAGGATATTCACATCAATATTAATAAGCCGTATCAATACTGGTACGGCTTTTTTTCGTGCCTGGCTCTAAGGTAGCGGTCCTTGAACTGGACCGGATTTTGTTATACTATAAAGAATGACCAGCTAATGAAAAGAGGTGCTTGATATCAAAAAGATAATAGTTGCAGATCATGCAGGCTTCTGCTTTGGTGTAAAAAGGGCAGTTGATATATCTCTGAATTACAAGAAGGAAGACAACGGGGCGGTTTATACGCTTGGCCCCCTGATCCATAATGATGATGTAGTGAATTTCCTCAAAGCCCAGGGCATCAGCCAGATCTCGATTGATGACCTTGATAAGCTGGGGGAGAAGGATGCTGTGGTCATCAGGTCCCACGGGGTCACACCGGAAACCATCAGGCGGATCGAAAAAACCGGGGCACAGGTAGTCGATGCCACCTGCCCGTATGTTGCCAGTATCCAGCTAAAGGTGAAAAAATACCACGCAAAGGGTTACCAGATAATAATCGTGGGTGACAAGGACCATCCTGAGGTCATCGGTATCAACGGCTGGTGCGGCAACAGCGCTATCGTCACGAGGGATGGCAGCGATCTGGGCACCCTGCCCCAAAAGGTGTGCATCGTAGCCCAAACCACTGAAAGACTGTCAAACTTTGAAAAGGTCGTTGAGGCAGCCTCCCGATCCGGGGCTGAAGTGCTGACCTTCAATACCATATGCAGCGCGACCAAGGAACGGCAGGGCAGCGCGGATGAGGTATCCAAAAAGGTCGACCTGATGATCGTTATCGGTGGCAAAAACAGCTCCAACAGCAAAAAGCTTTATGATATATGCAGGACCAATTGCAACAACACGATATTTATCGAAAACGCAGGGGAGCTCCCTGACTGGGTCATAAACAGCAAGGGTATAGAGACCGTAGGCGTCACGGCAGGTGCTTCGACACCCAACTGGGTCATACAAGAGGTCCTGGCCAGGCTCGAAAAGGGGCTGGAAACTGAGCAAAAGGAATTGATATCAGCCATAGCTGTAGATGGGAAGGATTGATAATGAGCAGGAAAACAACCAGGAAAATCAGGGTGGGCAGTACCTTCATAGGCGGAGATACCTCGATCAAGGTGCAATCGATGACCAACACGGATACACGGGATGCTGATACTACCATATCGCAGATACGCAGGCTGCAGGAAGCGGGCTGCGAGATCGTAAGGTGCGCAGTGCCCGATTTTGAAGCCGCTGAAGCCCTTGTAAAGATCGTCAGAGCAATCGATATACCCCTGGTAGCAGATATACATTTTGATTACAGGCTGGCCCTGGAATCGATCAAAAACGGGGTCGCCAAGCTCAGGATCAATCCCGGCAACATAGGCAGCAAGGAAAAAGTCCGGGCTGTGGTAGAAGCTGCCAAGGATAATGGCATACCTATCCGGATAGGAGTCAACTCGGGCTCCCTTGAACGGGACCTGCTGCAGAAATATGGCGGGGTATGCCCCGAAGCCCTTGTAGAAAGCGCGCTGAGGCATGTGGAGATCCTCGAAGAGCTTGACTTCCACGATATGGTGATCTCGGTCAAATCCTCTGATGTTGTTGAAATGATCGAGTGCTACCGGCTGATATCCGAAAAGGTGGATTATCCGCTTCACATAGGCGTAACTGAGTCCGGAACGGTCAAAAGGGGCACGATCAAATCCAGCGTAGGCATAGGGACTCTACTGGCGGAAGGCATAGGCGACACCATAAGGGTATCGCTCACCGGCGACCCAGTCGAGGAGGTTGTCGTTGGCAGGGAGATCCTGAAGGCGCTTGGCCATATCAAGGAAGGTATAGAATTCATCTCATGCCCAACCTGCGGCCGGACCCAGCTCGACCTTATAAAAATTGCCAGTGAAGTAGAGAAAAGGCTGTCCGGAGTAAAGAAGCATATAAAGGTGGCAGTGATGGGCTGCGCAGTAAACGGGCCGGGAGAGGCCAGAAGGGCAGACATAGGCATAGCAGGCGGCCATGGCGAAGGCCTCATATTCAAGAAAGGCGAGATCATACGCAAGGTAAAGGAAGCCGACCTGGTAGACGAGCTTATAAAGG
This sequence comes from Bacillota bacterium, assembly GCA_029777885.1. Classification (GTDB taxonomy): domain Bacteria; phylum Bacillota; class Clostridia; order Caldicoprobacterales; family DTU083; genus JAKORJ01. Next base: position 3,843 of record JAKORJ010000063.1, read on the forward strand.
AGATCGAAAAGCTCTGACCGGAGCATGGATCACAAATCTTAGCCTTAGGGGTGATTGGAATGGGTAAGGGCTATATTAGCGCTGTTCAGTTCAGATGGTCACCGGAAATGTACAAAAGCAGGGAGTCTTTTTACGGCAGTCTGAGGTCAGTTTTAGACAGGCTGGCTGAAAAGCTGCCGGAGAAAAGGGAAGTTTGCCTGGTGGCTTTTCCGGAGGATATAGGCACCCCCCTGGTCTTTCTGGATGAACCGGAAAGCCTGCTTAGGTCCAAGACCCTTAAGGCGGCGATAGGGAGGCTTATTTACCGCAACGCATCTAGGGTGCTTCGCTGCAGGATAAGATACAAAGTCGGCTGGATTCGGGCGCTGGCCTTAGCAAAAGCAGCAAGTATCGGCAGGGTTTACTTTGAAGTATTCTCGGATCTGGCAACTGAGTATGGGATATATATTGTAGCAGGCTCCGTATTGCTGCCCAGGTTTGGCCTGGACTCCGATATAAGCAAAATCGATTACAGCTTTAGTGACGGGAATGTGTACAACATCAGTTTTCTATTCGGGCCGGACGGCAGGCTCATCGGATCCCAGAAGAAGGTATACCTGGTTCCCGGCCTGGAGGATAAGGATGGATTCGATATAACAGGAGGCTCCCTGGATGAGCTTGAGGTGTTCGATACGCCGTTGGGCAGGATAGGCATAGCTGTATGCCTGGACGCCTTCAAGGAGGACATCATCAACAAGCTGGAGGAAAAAGGCGCGGAAATACTGATCCAGCCTTCGGCTAACCCTGAACCGTGGACAAAAGACCAGCAGCTTGACTGGTTGAATAGCAGCTGGAAGGCAGTGGACAGCAGCAATAGCCTGGTGTATTCACTTAACCCCATGATGACCGGACACCTTTTTGACCTAGGCTTTGAAGGGCAGTCAGCCATCTTCTGCAAAAACGCCTGGAACAGCTTAGGTTACATGGATCTTGAAGCAAGGTCGCACTTTGCAGCCCTTGCCCGTTCCCAGCTCGATGAAGAAATCCTTGTATACGGGATTGAATAGCATATAGTAATATTACACTTGAGAACAAACAGTGCTCGAAGGTGATTAAGCTATCGAAGAGAAGCCTATATGAAAAAGATATACTGGAGGTAAGCCGGATTTGCGTGACACTATACTGTTTGACCTGGACGGGACATTGCTTCCCTTAGATGCGGATGAATTCATTAAAATATACTTCGGAGAAATGGGGTCATACTTTGCCGACCTTATAGAGCCTGAAAGGCTGGTTAAATACGTCTGGGCCGGCACTAAGGCAATGGTGGAAAACCAGGAGCACAAGACGAATGAAACCGTCTTTATGGAATGCTTCGGAAAGCTGGTGGAGAAGGATCTTGAGCTATACAAGGAAAGGTTTGATACCTTCTATGACACAGGCTTTTTAAAAGTCAGGAAGTCAGTCAGGTCAGAGCCTAACATAAGGGAAGCAATCAGTATCCTGAAGCGCAAGGGATATTCCCTGTGCATAGCGACCAACCCCCTATTCCCCAAAAAGGCGATCCTACACAGGATAGCCTGGGCCGGCCTAGAGGTCGCCGACTTTGACTATATATCGCATTATGAGCAAAATTGCTACTGCAAGCCCAATATCGAGTTTTATACAGAGGTATTGGACGCTATAGGCAAGAAACCGGAGCAATGCTATATGGTGGGCAATGATGTTCAGGAAGATATGATAGTCTCCAGGCTGGGCATAGAAACCTTCCTGATCACGAATTACCTGATAAACAGGGGAGACAAAATCGTCTGCGACCACCAGGGCGACTATAAGGATTTTCTGGATTTCTGCTCCGGCCTTCCCGAGGTTGAGTGATTTCATAGTGAAGCCTATTTCTTTACGCTTTTTAGGATCCAGTAACCACTGCATTTGTTTACTATCTCGCAGTTCCCGTAAACAGACTTCAGCTTCTCCAAGGCCGAATTAGCGCCTTGCTTTTTCTGAATTACGATATACAAGGCACCGCCTGCTTCAAGGTGATCTATGCTCTGCTCAAACATGGGGTAGATCACCTTTTTTCCTGCCCGGATGGGAGGATTGCTCACGATCGCGCTGAACAGCCCATCTATATTGCTGAAGCCGTCGCTTACCACCACATCCACGTTGCTGATGCCATTTTGCTTAGCGTTGTATTGGGCTAATTCAACTGCACGCCTGTTTATGTCGGCCATCGTGACATGGGCATCCTTATTGAGCAGGGCAATACTCAGGCCTATTATGCCATAGCCGCATCCGAGGTCGAGCACTTTTCCGGGCAACTCAGGCAGCGAGTCGATAAGGCACCTGGTGCCAAAATCCGGCCTGTCCTTGGAAAATATGCCTGAATCGGTTGTAAGCTTCAAGACCTTGTCAAGAACAAAGAATTCGATCGTTTTTAGGTTGTGAGCTGTTTTAGGGTTTTCGGTGAAATAATGTTCCATAGGTTTTTCCTCTCATTCTTTCAACAGGATATCCAGTTCGTCCTGGCTGAGTTCTCTGACAGCACCCGGCGGCAGGCTTTCATCCAGCTTAAGGCCGCCCATAGAGAGCCTTTTCAGGTAGAGGACCCTTTTACCGACGGCTTTGAACATCCTTTTTATCTGGTGGTATTTGCCTTCATATATGATCACTGACACTTCGGATGTGCCGGTCTGCTCGTTGCAGCCAAGTATCTCAAGATGGGCAGGCAGGGTAGTAAATCCAGGTTCAAGCTCAATACCTGCCTTGAAAGCATCAATGTCCTCCTGGCCGACCATACCTTCGATCCGGGCATAGTAGGTCTTGGGCACATGCCTTTTCGGAGAGAGGAGCCTGTGAGCAAGCCTTCCGTCGTTGGTCATAAGGAGCAGGCCCTCAGTATCCTTGTCAAGCCGTCCTACGGGGAAGAGGCTGACATGGCTGTATGCAGGGGGGACCAGGTCCAGAACGGTTTTGCTGTCGGGATCGAAGGTGGCAGATATCACGCCTGCAGGCTTGTTCATCATCAGGTAGTAATATTGGCGATAACTGATACGCTCGCCGTCAACATAAACTTCAGCTGTATCGGTATCAACTATGAATCCCGGGTCACGCATGATATCACCGCCTATCCTGATCCGGCCGGATTTTATCATGCTTTTTACCTCTTTTCTGCTGCCAAAGCCGGAGCCTGAAAGGAGTTTGTCAAGTCTCATCTTTTTCATGTACCAGGCTTTATCTCCTTCATAAGTTATATTATAATAGTATTAGTATTCCATAGAGCTATACAATGTATCAGTATTATGCATTATGATACCAATATCCTGGTTAAAAAACAAACGACTCATGAAGAAATATGATTCAACTCTCGACATTGGTTATATATACTGATATAATATACAAGAAATAATATGGATGACTTGTCTAAAAGTTAATATAACTACCAAAAAGAGGTAAGTATAATGCCTAGAGTGTTAAAGTTTAGATTGTTGATTATTATTGTTTGTATAGTGGTGATCATTTTGTGCATAAATGCGCTTCCATATATACAGGCAGATATAATAGGGCCTGAATCCCGGTCTGGTGAAGATGTCAAACCAAGCCCGTCGAATGGACCCGGCAACGGGAAAGAACCTGATGAGACTCAGGGACCTGTGGCGACCCAAAAGCCGGAAGAAAGTAAGCTGCCTGACATAAATGATATAGCCGTGCTCGTAAATAAGACACATGAGTTGCCTTCAGACTTCGAACCTATGAACCTGGTCCAACCGGATGTGCGCTTCGTTTCGGGAGCCGTTAACAGGCTGATGAGGGAAGAAGCAGCAGATGCCCTGGAGCAATTATTTACGGGCGCCGAGGAAGCCGGTTTTCGCCTCTATGCCTTGTCAGGCTACAGAAAGTATAGCTACCAGAAACAGCTCTTCGAATTGAACGTGGAAAGGTACGGCAGTATAGAAGTCGCCAACATGTACAGCGCAAAGCCCGGCCAAAGCGAACACCAGACCGGGCTGGCAATGGATATAACGTCAGAAAGCGTTGATTTTGACCTTGTAGAAGAATTTGGCGATATGCCGGAAGGAAAGTGGCTGGCGGCCAACGCCCATAAATACGGGTTTATTATACGATTCCCCAAGGGGAAGGAGCATATAACCGGCTATGCTTATGAGCCCTGGCACGTCAGGTTCCTGGGTGTGGATCTGGCAACCAAGGTCTATAACAGCGGTTTGACATATGAGGAATACCTTGGTGTAGTCCCGGGTACAGGCAACGACTAAAAAACTATATATTTATATAGCTATATTGAGTAAAAGATATTGCCATTAGGTAATATCTTTTTTTGTGATATAATCTTCTTGGTCAAAATAAGCTTATAAGCGGACGAAGGAGTTTTACAGATGGAGAAAACAGGGATAAAGATAGAGCAGGATAGGGCAACCTGCAGGGCTTTCGAGAAGGTGGAATGGTCCATCTATCCGGAAGCTGCAGATATCAGGATAAAGGAAGTACGATACTGCGTATACAACGGACATGAGATCATATTTGAAGGCAAAGGCTTTATATACAAAGACTGCTTCATCGATGAGGATAAGAGGATCAGACCGTCAGAAACAGTACCATACTGGAAGATCAGGTATGCTCCTTCTGTGCAGGGACAGCTATATATAGATATCGAAGTCATGACTTCCCAGGGCAGCATCATTCGCCGAAAGTCGGGCTTGCTTGTTGACGGCATTCAAAGAAAAGGCTTTATTAAAGTCAGCAAGGACAAGAGATATTTGGAGTTTACAAACGGCGATCCGTATTTTGCGATCGGCATCAATGCGATCAACCTGCAGGGAGATTTTATCAGTCTCGCCTCCTATATGAAGGAGCTTGCGGCAAACGGATGTAACTATATACGGCTGTGGCTGTCCCAGTCACACGTGCCATTGTTCAGCCGGGAAGCGCCTGGGATCTGCCAGGAGCATGCCTGGGGGTATGACTATATATTCGGCATAGCCGAGGAATACGGCATCTATATCAAGGTTTGCTTTGAGCACATGAGAAAATTCGTTGATGTGGACAGGGTAATATGGTCCGACCATGAGAGCATGTTCAGCTATAAAAAGGGCGGTCCATGCATGAGTGAATATGATTTCTTTGCAAAAGCAGAAGCAAGGGAGAAATTCAAGCAGGAAGTAGTAGATTACATAATTTCAAGGTGGGGCTATTCACCAAATATCTTTGCATGGGAGCTTTGGAATGAGATCGATACGGTCAGAGGGTGCGGCACGAATTTCCAGTCTCCAATGTGGAAGGCAGTAGTGGATTGGAACAGGGATATAGGGGAATATATAAAACAGCGCGATCATGGACGCCATTTGGTAGTCAACAGCCTGGGGTCTTATGTTGTAAGAAAGGAGATCTGGGAGCTAGAGGTAAATGACCTGGCCCAGGTGCATGGGTATTGGAAGCCCAATACGTTCAATCAGGACTCAGCCAAGGATATAGCTGCTTTTGTTGAGGAATACCTTGAAGAGATCAAGAGGTTTGACAAGCCTGCTTTATTTGCCGAGTTTGGCCTGGTGAATGACAGGTGGGGCAGCAATGATCTGCAATATGCTGACCGGGATGGTATCATTATCCATGACGGCGCTTGGTGCTCCTTGGCTACCGGAGCGGCCGGCACTGCGATGTTCTGGTGGGGCAACATGCTGCGGGAGATGGGGCTGCAATGGGTCTTCAAAGGGATATCTTCGTTTGTCAAAGATATTGACTTCGCAAGCGAAGGGTTCCAGGACGTCTATGCTATATGCAATAAGCCTGAAATCAAGGTGCGGGGCCAGAAAGGGAAAAATACAACGATCATATGGCTAAAGAACAGGCAGTATACATGGTGGAACAAAATAATGAACAGCCATGTCCCTGGCGTTACTGACGTATCTCTCGAAGTGTATGATCATGCAGACGGGATATATACGATACAGATCTGGGACAGTGTAACGGGCGAGGTAATCAAAGAGTATATGACCGAATGCCGTAAGTCCACAATCATAGTCGAACTGGACAGGGTCCACCGGGATTGCCCGATAAAAATTATCAGAGAACACAATTCATGACAGTGGATTATGAACAAATAGTAAACATTTGCTGAAGCAATGATTTAAAAGGGTCTCCCGTGCTATAATTAATATGTAGCCAAAATATCAGGTGGTATAAGAAAAGGGGAGATACCGTTGAGCAATGTGCCCAGGGTGATGGTTTGCATTACGCGCCAGAAGACCTGTGAACGGTTGATCAGGGTAGGGAAGAGACTGGTAAACGGTTCCAATGGTGGTGATTTGTCAGTAGTCCATGTAGCAAAGATAGGAGACAATTTTCTTGGTAGCAGCGATGAAGGAGAAGCTCTTGATTACCTGTTCCAGGTAGCAAAACAGGCAGGGGCGGAATTGACTGTCCTGAGGTCTGAAAATGTTCTGAATACATTGCTTGACTATGCTAAAAGGAACAATATAACTGAGATAGTAATGGGTGAATCCCCTGATACAGGGAGCGGTACGAACATAATACAGAATATGGAGCGTATGCTGCCGGGTATAAAGTTCAATATTGTACCTTCGTAAAGATATGTGTGTGACGGATATTACAGTTAAGTAGTATCCGTTTTTGTTGCCGGCTTTGCTTGGATAAAAATGCCACAATGCGGGAATAATTGAAATAAGAATGAGAGTTACCGCAGGGAGTGGTTGTATGGATTCCAGAATAAAGCGAAGCCGCAGTTTGAGTATAAAGCTGAAGCTGACTGCAGCGATCCTGGTACTGGCCTTATTAGCCGGTATATTGGCATATACGCTTGTATTGCATATACTTAACAATAACAGGATCGATCAGGGGATTTTCGTAAACAATATAGACCTGGGCGGCTTGGATGTTGTAAAAGCCAGGCAGAAGCTCGAGTATGAAAGCCTTAGACAGCTAAACCGGTTTTCATTGACCATAAATTGCAATGAAAATACCTGGGTACTGTATCCTTATGACATAGACGGCCGTATAGACATCGAGAGCGCTGTTGCAAAGGCAATAGAGATCAGCCGCAGGGACAACCTGTTTGCGAGGTTTGTATCAGCAGAACAAACTGATAACGAAAAGCTGAATATAGCCGCACCATTCGTTTATAACAAGGCCAAGCTGATCGAGCAGCTTGAAAAAATCAAGAATGCCATAGACAGGAAACCGGTCAATGCCTATTACAAGTTCACGCCAGATGATGAGGACAAGTTCACGGTTATATACGAGGAGACCGGCGTAAATTTCAATATAGATGAAGTTATCAGTATTATAGACAGTGAGCTTTTAAAGCAGAATACATCGATAGTCATAGATTATGAACCCGAAATATTGCAGCCTATTGTGACAGCAGCCGATCTTGTCGGTAAAAATGAGTTGCTGGCTGCCTTCAGCACTGACCTGGGGGGCAGCTCTGAAAACAGGGTCCATAACGTAAGACTGGCAGCGGCTGCCTTTAACGGGATGGTAGTCAAACCGGGACAGGTCGTGTCCTTTAACGAAACGGTCGGGGAAAGGACCTATGAGCGTGGATACAAGGACGCGCCGGACATCATGGCAGATGCGAGCATGGAAGAGGTCCCGGGAGGTGGAGTATGCCAGACAGCAAGCACCCTATATAATGCTGTCCTGCTGGCCGGGCTTGAGGTCATAGAGTCTGCCAGGCACCCGTACCCGATTCCTTATGTAGACAAGGGACTTGATGCAGCCGTAAACATGCCGTCCCCCTATATAGACCTGAAATTCAAAAACAACAAGACATACCCGGTTTACATACACACATACTATGAAGATAACCAGATCCATTTCGAAATATATGGAGAACCCTTGGAAGACGGCAAAACGATCAGACTCAGGGCAGAGGTATATGAGACGATAAAAGCGCCAAAGCCAGAGTATATTGAAGATACTGAGGGCAGGTATGTCAAATACAAGGGTTATGAGTATGTCAAGGTCAAATCTAGGGATGGCTGCAAGGTCAAGGTATACAAGGACATCTACAAGGGCGATACACTGGTTGAAAGCCTACTCTTGTATGATCATTATTACGAGCCGGTAAAAGGCGTGATCTATACAGGTATACAAACACCCTTGTTTGTCCCCTTGAGCAGCGATGGATCGGATGACGGTCTGCCTTCCGATGAAGAAATAGGGGAAGTTATAGAGGTTTTTATAGTAAATGTGTTTCACTGATCGCATATTGAAAGGAGCAGGAAAGCCCTGTTCCTTTTATTATTCTTACCCCTTATATATTATACTGTTATCAGTATGCTGTGATTTTTGATAGTAATAATCCTTTTTACTGTATTTGTGGTTATGTTTAGCAGGAATCGGGCATGGGTATAAGTAATTTTACATATAATATTTAAATGCCCGAGGAGGGGGAGATCACCATCAGATGCATATTAGTGATATTTGGAGGCACTGGGGATCTGGCTCATAGAAAAATATATCCTGCTATTTACAACCTGTATGTATCGGGGAAGCTTCCGGAAAACTTCGCCCTGGTAGCGGTCGGAAGAAGGGACTTTAACAATGAAGGATTCCGTGAAGCTGCTGCTGAAAGCATAAAGCACTATTCCAGGGAGAATAAGGGTACACCGGATGATATTGTCCATGTAGTATCCTCATTTTATTATTTTCAGATCGACTTTACCAAAGGGGAAGGTTATGGGCAGCTCAAAGAGTTCCTGGAGACCCTGGACAGCAGGTACCAAACTATGGGCAACAGGATTTTCTACCTGGCTGTTGCGCCTGAGTTCTTTGAGACCATAGTGACCCATATAGCGGCTAATGGAATGACTGACCAGGCAACAGGCTTCAAGCGGGTAGTCATTGAAAAGCCCTTTGGTAGAGACCTAGTCACCGCGAGGAAGCTTAATGATGTATTGATGTCTGCTTTTTCAGAGGACCAGATCTACAGGATAGATCATTATCTGGGCAAGGAAATGCTGCAGAATATCATGGTCATCCGGTTTGCCAACACAATGTTCGAGCCCTTGTGGAACAATAAGTATATTGACCATATACAGATTACATCCAGCGAAACCGCAGGCGTGGAAAACCGGGGCGGATATTATGACAATGCCGGGGCCTTGAGGGACATGCTGCAAAACCACATGCTCCAGCTCCTGATGTTGACAGCCATGGAACCACCGGTCAGCCTCAACACCCATTCGATAAGGGATGAGAAGGTAAAGGTATTAAAAGCCCTCTCCCCGCTGGACAAGGAGAGTGTTTCAACGAATGTGGTGCGCGGCCAGTACGGCGAAGGCATCATAAACAACAGGAAGGTACCCGGATACAGGAGCGAGAACCGGATCCAGCCTGATTCCGATACGGAAACGTTTATTGCCCTTAAGGTAAACATAGACAATTTCCGATGGGCAGGGGTGCCCTTTTACCTGCGTACAGGGAAGAGGCTGGCAGAGAAATGTACAAAAATAGTTGTACAATTCTTGCGGCTGCCCGCTATACTATACTACAAGGACTATGGAAATCTTGACCCGAACAGGCTTATCATCGAGATACAGCCCAGAGAAGGCGTTAAAATAAAATTCAACGGCAAGAAACCCGGCTCAAAGGACGAGATAATCCCGGTCGAAATGGACTTCTGCCAGAACTGCGAGATCGGTGCTGTATCGCCGGATGCCTATGAAAGACTGCTTTTAGATGTCATGTGCGGCGATTCCACCCTATTTACAAGATGGGATGAGGTTGAATATGCGTGGCAGTTCGTAGACAATATTTCCGAAGCCTGGTCAGCCCAAAAGCCCGCCTTTCCCAATTATGCCGCAGGCACATGGGGGCCGCCGGAATCAGATGAGCTGATCGGCAGGGACGGACGAAACTGGGTAAACTATTAGGAGGTAAGCCTATGCGCATTATAGATATTTCTATGCAAATCTATGAGGGAATGCCGGTTTATAAAAACAAGCCTGAAAAGAAGCCGATAATCAGGATCACAAAGGATTATGGAAGCGGGTCCGATGTCAGGGAGTCAAAAATAGAACTCGAGCTTCATACAGGGACCCATCTAGATGCACCGCTCCATATGATCGAGGGCGGGATGGACTCCGCATTTTTCAGGACAGAAGATATGGTGCAAAAATGCAAGGTCCTCGATATGACCTGGGTAGAAGGTGGTATCAGCGATACTGACCTTAGGATAAAGGATGTCGGGCCCGGAGATTATATACTCTTGAAAACCAGGAACTCATTTGAGGAAGTATTCAACCCCGATTTCGTATATTTGACTGAAAGCGGCGCCAGGTATCTTGTAGACAAGGCAGTCAAGGGCGTGGGCATAGATTCCCTGGGGATAGAGCGCAGCCAGCCTGGGTACCCGACTCACAAGCTCCTGCTCGGCAAGGGGATCTACATACTTGAAGGCCTTAGGCTGAAGGATGTCCCGGAAGGCTCCTATACATTGATAGCGGCTCCACTGAATATAGCCGGGGTGGAGGCTTCGCCTGTCCGAGCCTTCCTGCTCGGCGAAGGATAAAATTTCTTTATTTTTATGCTTGATTTTATTATGCAAAGCGTTTATAATTATCTCTGTTGCATCGTCCATGCTGATATAGCTCAGGAGGTAGAGCACTTCCTTGGTAAGGAAGAGGTCTCGGGTTCGAGTCCCGATATCAGCTCCACAGAGAATATAGAAAGGCCGTCTGAAGACGGCCTTTCGCATTTTGGCTCTATGTCAATTGTTGGGGTAGAGATAAACCCAAGAGTAAATAAACCGAATGTAAAGAGAGGTGTCTTCAAATTTGAAGGCACCTTCTTTTGCCTTGCAGATAGTTTTCATGAAGAG
>JAKORJ010000064.1 GCA_029777885.1 Bacillota bacterium
GATTGCAGCAGTCTGTGTGGTCATCATTACGACCGCGGCAGGTTTGGTGATCAGATTCAAGGGCTCTTTAGGCAAACTTACGACAAAGAAGGCGCTGAAGCTCAACCTTTCAGCCTTTGTGCCGATAATGGCCGGGGCTGTGATCATGCTGATCCCTGATATAGCGAGCGCTGCCGAGACAGCCGGCGCATCCGGTGGCAACGGCCTGGGCTTCATAGCGGCAGCACTGTCTACCGGGCTTGCGACTATCGGTGCAGGCTATGCCGTAGGCTCCGTGGCCTCGTCAGCCCTGGGAGCCGTATCCGAGGACCCCTCGCTCCTGGGCAAGACCCTGATTTTTGTCGGCCTGGCCGAGGGTATAGCCATATACGGCCTCATAATATCTATTATGATCCTGGGAGCGCTGTGATATGAAGCTTTTCCTGATAAGTGACAATGTGGATACCCTTGTGGGCATGCGCCTGGCAGGTGTCAAGGGCGTGGTGGTCCATGAGCGGGAGGAAGTGCTGAATGCGCTGAAAGCGGCAGCTGATGACGGGGAAACGGGCATCATAGTCATAACCGAAAAGCTGTCGCAGCTTGTCGGGGAAGAGCTAAATGCCATGAAGCTGAAGTCCTCCCTTCCGCTGATAGTGGAGATACCCGACAGGCACGGGTCGCGGAAGGGCGAGGACCGTATCACCCGTTACATAAGGGATGCCATCGGCTTGGAAATCTGAGGTGCTGTATTATGATCACAATCAAGGATAAATTGAACCTGTTTTCCGGTATCGTGCTGGAAAAGGCTGAGAAGGAAGCAGCTGAGAAAATAGAGAAAGCTTTTCGCAGCATAGAGGAAAAAACAGCGAACGAAAAGCGCAGGATCGACGAGGAATGCAAGCGCATCGTTGAGGATAGCGCAAAAAAAGCCCAGGCGGAGTATACCCGGATAGTATCCAAGGCAAAGCAGGAGTCAAAACAAAAGCTTTTGGCCAAACGAAACGAGCTGCTGGAGCGGACCATAGCTGACCTTAGAGTGTTGGCTGCAAGCTTCACGGAAACCAAGGCCTATGCCTCCTTCCTGAAAAAGTCCATTTACCGGGTAGTTGACGGCATGAAGGATGAGAAAGAGCTTAAGCTCTATTTTACTTCCCGGGACCTAAAGGCCTATCAGGAGCTTATCAGGCAAAGCCTTGGCACCGCTGCGCCGGATACCGCATATACGCTGCATGAGGTGGGCGACGGGATCCTTGGGGGCTGCATATGCGTAAACGGCAAGGGCACCAGGAAGGCTGAGCATACCCTTGCATCCCTCCTGGAGGACAGCAGGGAGATAATCGGGCAGACCGTAACGGACTATTTGCAGATATAGGTGGTGTCACAAATGGCGGAAACTAAGGGCATGATTTCTATGGTAAACGGCCCGGTGATCAGAGGCAAAAACATGGGAGCCTTCAGGATGCGGGAAATGGTCATGGTCGGCAGGGACCGGCTCATCGGCGAGGTCATATCGATAGACGGCGATAATGCGACCATACAGGTCTATGAAGAGACTGAAGGCCTTAAGACAGGCGAGGAGATAATATCCACGGGGAGGCCCCTGTCACTAAGGCTCGGCCCCGGGATAATCGGCAATATATTCGACGGCATAGAGCGGCCCCTTGACGCGATAAACCGCATGTCGCCCGGCTACATCCCCAAGGGGATCGGCCTTATGTCCATTGACGAGGAAAAGGAATGGGAGGTAGCGCTTACTGCCAGTGCCGGGCAAAAGCTGGGTCCGGGGCAGGTATTCGGCGAGGTGCAGGAGACTGGGTCTGTCATGCACAGGCTGATGGTCCCGCCGGGCATAAGCGGGACTGTTGTGTCAGTGGTGCCCGATGGGCGCTATAATTTGAACCAGACCCTGGTGGTGCTGAAGGATGACGCAGGCAGGGAGGTGCCGCTCAAGATGGTGCAGGAATGGCCAGTGCGGACACCCCGGCCGGTGAGGAAGCGTAAACCCATCGACCGGCCCCTTATCACCGGACAGCGCATCCTGGACATGTTCTTCCCTATTGCCAAGGGCGGTACGGCGGCGATACCCGGCGGCTTCGGCACGGGAAAGACCATGACCCAGCACCAGCTGGCAAAGTGGTCCGATGCCGATATCATAGTGTATGTGGGCTGCGGCGAGCGGGGCAACGAGATGACGGAGGTGCTTGAGGATTTCCCGGCGCTAATCGACCCCAGGACCAAGCGCTCATTGATGGAAAGGACCGTCCTTATCGCCAATACATCAAACATGCCGGTCGCGGCCAGGGAGGCCAGCATATACACGGGCATTACCCTGGCGGAATATTACAGGGACATGGGCTACCATGTGGCCATCATGGCGGACTCGACCTCAAGGTGGGCCGAAGCCCTGAGGGAGATATCCGGACGGCTTGAGGAAATGCCGGCGGAAGAGGGCTATCCGGCATACCTTCCGACGCGGCTGGCGGAGTTTTATGAGCGGGCAGGCATGGTGGAAACCTTGAACGGGCAGGAGGGCTCCGTCACGATCATCGGTGCGGTATCACCTCCTGGAGGGGATTTTTCAGAGCCTGTGACCCAGAACACAAAGCGCTTTGTAGGCGCATTCCTGGCCCTTGACAGGAAGCTGGCCCATGCGCGCCATTTCCCTGCCATCAACTGGCTGTCAAGCTACAGCAGCTACATAGACCGCCTGGCCGAATGGTACAAGGAGAATGCAGCTTCTGACGCTGTAGATCTGAGGGCCCAGGCGCTCAGGCTCCTGCATGAGGAGACAAAGCTTTTGGAAATCGTAAAGCTCGTCGGCGAAGATGTGCTACCGGACGACCAGAGGCTGATACTGGAGATAGCCCGGCTTCTTAAGAACGGTTTTATGAGCCAGAACGCATACCACAGCGAGGATACCTATGTGCCCCTGAGCAAGCAATACCTTATGCTCAAAACGATCGGCCACTTGTACGCCAGGGCTTACAAGGCCGTCAGGAAGGGGATACCCATTTCGAAGATCCGGGATGACAAGCTGTTTGACAGGATCCTCAAGATGAAATACACCATCCCCAACAATGACCTGAGCGGGTTTGACGTGATAAACCGGGAGATAGACAGGTATTATGATGAGCTGGATGAGGTGTATGCATAGAGGAGGTTGTAGGAGGTTGTTGAGTTATATTCGAAATCAACGTTTCGTGACCAAGAGCCTGTAAGACTCGCTCCGGAGTGCCTCAAACTCGCTTCGCTCGGACAATGAGGCACTTGTTCCTCCGCTTCGTCAACAGGCTCTAAGGCTACTACACTAAGATTTCTCATATAACTCAACGACATCATTAGTATAATTATGTAAGCGTTGACCCCTGGCTTTAATTTATCGGTTGGCGCAGGCAGCCATTGTTTGGCGATCGCAAATCGGCGGGCAGTCCGGCGTTTAGTGTTATATTTAGAAGGTGAGACAAGGTGAGAAATGAATATCTCCGTTTGGATAAGATAGAAGGGCCCTTTGTAGTTTTGTCGGAGGTATCGGATGCGGCCTATGACGAAATAGTCGAGCTGCATGCCGACAACGGCCAAAGCCGCAGGAAGGGCCGGGTCGTCCTGCTTGACGAGGACAGGGCGGTCGTGCAGGTGTTTGGCAGCACGACAGGCCTGTCATCCATCAATACCTCTGTCCGTTTCACGGGCAAGCCCCTTACCATACCCCTGTCCAAGGAAATCCTGGGAAGGACCTTCAACGGCATAGGGGAGGCGATCGACGGCGGAGGAGAGGTATACAGCTCAGTCAGGGGGGATATAAACGGCAGGCCGGTCAACCCTGTCGCAAGGCAGTATCCCAGGAACTTCATACAGACCGGCATATCCTCTATAGACCTCCTCCTGACCCTGATCAGGGGCCAAAAGTTGCCTATATTCTCAGGCAACGGCCTGCCCCACAATGAGCTTGCCGTCCAGATAGTAAGGCAGGCCAGGATCGCTTCCGAGGAAGGCAGCGATTTTGCCATAGTGTTTGCGGCCATGGGCGTCAGGCACGATGAGGCGGATTTCTTTATAAGAAGCTTTGGGGAGTCCGGGGTGCTCGAGCGGGTCGTCATGTTTATCAACCTGGCGGATGATCCGATAGTCGAAAGGATCACGACCCCAAGGTGCGCCCTTACCGCGGCGGAATACCTGGCCTTTGAGCACGGCATGCATATCCTGGTCATCCTGACCGACATGACCAGCTACTGCGAAGCCCTGCGGGAGATTTCGGCATCCAGGGAGGAGGTGCCCAGCCGGAAGGGGTACCCGGGATACCTGTACTCCGATCTTGCCAGCCTGTACGAAAGGGCCGGCATGATGAAGGGGAGGAAGGGCTCCATAACCCAGATACCCATACTCACCATGCCCAATGACGACATCACCCATCCAGTGCCAGACCTGACCGGATATATCACTGAGGGGCAGATAGTCCTGAGCAGGGATATCCACCAGAACAACATATATCCCCCCGTGGATGTGCTCCCGTCCCTGTCCCGCCTGATGAAGGACGGCATCGGCAAGGGCTATACCCGGGAGGACCATCCCGACCTGGCCAACCAGATTTTTTCGACCTATTCCAGGGTAAGGGAGGTCAGGGACCTGGCCCAGGTCATCGGCGAGGACTCCCTGTCCGATACGGACGCTAAGTACCTGGAATTCGGCCGGCAGTTTGAGGAACGGCTCATAAAGCAGGGCTTCAATGAAAACAGGGACATCACCCAGACCCTCGATCTGGGCTGGGACCTGTTGTCCATCATGCCTCAGGAGGAGCTCGACCGGATCTCCCCTGAAATCTACGAGAAATATGGCAGGAAGTGAATCATATGGCGGATAGCACGCCTACCAAAGCCAACCTGATGAGCGCCCAGGTTTCCCTGGAGCTTTCAAAAAAGGCCTTTGAGCTGCTGGACAGAAAGCGCAACGTACTGATCCGCGAGATGATGGGGCTCGTAGACAAGGCCAGGGACATACAGGAGCGGATCGATTCCTCCTTTGAGGAGGCATACCAGGCGCTCCAGATGGCCAATATCACCCTGGGCATTAGTGAGGTGGAGAACATCGCCTTGTCGATACCCGAGGTAACGGACTTTAGTGTGAGGTTCAGGAGCGTTATGGGCGTGGAGATACCGGAGCTCAGGTATGCCAGGGAAGACCTGGAGCCCCATTACAGCTTTTTCCACACCAATGCAGCGATCGATGCAGCCCTTGCAAGCTTCCACAAGGTGAGGCAGCTGCTGTTTGAGCTTGCAGAGATAGAAACCTCCATTTACAAGCTGGCCAATGAGATAAAGAAGACCCGGAAGCGGACCAATGCCCTGGAAAACATCCAGATACCTAAATACAGGGACCTGGTGAAGCTCATACAGGACAGGCTCGAGGAAAAGGACCGGGAGGATTTCTTCAGGCTCAAGATGGTCAAGAAAAAGGCAGGCGCCTGACCTGGCTGCAAATGGTGTTTGCCTTAACAATAAAAGTAATATATAATAGTCATAGAAATATGGCTATTATTTTTTACCTGTTTATCCGAGCCAAGGGGGAGTTGGATCATGAAGCTTATAGTTGCAATAGTCCAGGATGAAGATGCACAGAGGCTGACAGCCACTTTGATGAGCGACGGCTACAGCGTGACCAAGCTGGCTACCACCGGCGGGTTTTTGAGAGCCGGCAACACCACGCTTTTGATCGGTGTCGATGAGGAAAGGCTCGATCACGCGCTGGAGATTATCGAAAAGGTGTGCAAGAGCAGAAAGCAGGTTGCCACATCACCTTCCCCTGTCGCTGGTACAGCCGGAGTGTACGTTCCTTATCCAATAGAGGTCACGGTAGGCGGCGCCACCGTGTTCGTATTGAATATCGAAACATTCCGCAAGTTCCGATACGACCAATAGCAATTCCATGGAGAGATCGGCGCTATGAATACGACCGGTATCGTGGGGCAATCCCAGCTCCTAAGGATGATGGACAGCATCCTGTCGGGCGGACGGATTGCCCATGCTTATATATTCGCAGGCCCCAGGGGCGCCGGCAAGAACACATTGAGCTCCCTCTTCGTAAAGGCCATGCTGTGCCGTACGCCGGGGGACAAGCCCTGCCATGCCTGCAAGCCCTGCAAGCAGTTTGACAGCGGCAATCATCCGGACGTATCTAGGATCAGGCGGCCGGAGGACAAGAAAATCATCCCCGTTGACCTAATCAGGGCGATGCGGGAGGATATCATCATCAAACCATTTCAGAACGGAAAGAAAATCGTTTTCATAGATGAAGCAGACAAAATGACAGAGGAAGCGCAGAATGCCCTATTAAAGACCCTGGAGGAGCCCCCTGCCCATGCATGCATCATATTGCTGGCAGAGAATACGAACGCCCTCCTGCCGACTATCCTGTCCAGGTGCCAGCTCTTTAAGGTAAGGAGCCTGCCGGTCCAGGATGCGGCCAAAATAGTGATGCAAAGACTAAACCTGCCTGCCCAGGAGGCCAGGGTATATGCAGCCCTCGCCCGGGGGATACCCGGGATAGCGTTGGAACTGGCCGGGGATGACGAATTCAGGGAGCAAAGGGACAGGCTGCTTGCCGGGCTGGAATCATCAGGCATACCCGGCCTTTTGGAGCTTGCCCCGGTATTTGCCCAAAGGCGGGAATCCGTATTCAGCCTGCTGGATATGATGGAGCTCTGGTTCAGGGACCTGCTGGTCTTGAAGGAAACCGGCGATGAAAGCCTTGTTGTGAATGCCGACAAGCTTGGCCTGCTGCGCAGGCAGAGCGGGAGGTACACCAGCAAGGGGCTGATGGATATGATACATTCGGTCGAGCGGTGTGTAAGATCATTGAATAATTACGGAAATTTCGAGCTTGCTATAGATAATATGCTCATAGGTTTCAAGGAAGGGGTACATTGATGCAGCTTGTGGTAGGTGTGCGTTTTAAGAAGGTAGGCAAGATATATTACTTTGACCCTAAGGATATAGAGCTGAAGCTGAATGACCATGTCATTGTCGAGACCGCCCGCGGCATAGAATACGGCGAGGTAGTGGTTGAACCCCGCCTTGTATCGCCCGATGAAATAGTCACTCCCCTCAAGAGCGTAATACGCAAGGCCACTGAGGAGGATGAGCGCAAGCACGAGGAGAACAAGGCAAAGGAGCGGGAATCCTTCAGGATATGCGAGCAGAAGGTTGCGGAGCATAAACTGCCCATGGACCTGGTCGATGTGGAGCTGACCTTTGATTCCAGCAAGATAATATTCTATTTCACGGCCGAAGGCAGGATTGATTTCAGGGAGCTGGTAAAGGATTTGGCAGCCATATTCAAAACCAGGATAGAGCTTCGGCAGATCGGTGTCAGGGACGAGGCCAAGCTGCTCGGAGGGCTTGGGCCCTGCGGCCTGACCCTGTGCTGCAGCACTTTCCTGGATGACTTTCATCCCGTATCGATCAAAATGGCCAAGGAGCAGTGCCTGTCGCTCAATCCGGCAAAGATCTCGGGCCTGTGCGGCCGGCTGATGTGCTGCCTGAAGTACGAGCAGGACTATTATGAGGAGATAGACAAGCTCCTCCCCAAGGTCGGCAAGGATGTCATGACACCCGACGGCAGGGCGACCGTGCTGGATGTGAACAAGCTGAAGCAGATCGTCAAGGTCAAGCTCCTGCTGGAGGATGACCTTGTCGAAATTAAGGAATACCCGCTGAACAAGATCCAACTCCTGGCGGACAGCGCCGCCGAACAGCACGACGAGGAGGAAGTCCTGCCCGACGATCCCGAGATAATATCCCTCCTGGAGGAATAGAAATACCTCTGTTTCCTTCCAAAGGAATCAGCGCAAAAAAGTGCTTTTATTTTTTGACAATAAGTGATACAATGTTATAGATTCAATTGGGGTTGTGGGGGGTGACATGAAGATGGCACACTATATCAGTGAAGAATGCATAGCTTGCGGCGCTTGCATGCAGGAGTGCCCGGTCGAGGCTATTTCCGAAGGCGATATCTATGTGATAGACGAGGACCTTTGCATCGATTGCGGCGCATGTGCTGATGTATGCCCTGTCGGAGCTCCGAAGCAGGAATAATATAAGCCGGCAAAAGCTGTGGCGGAAGTATAAATATCTACATAGAAAGGATCTGATTTTTATCAGGTCTTTTTTATTTTGGGCAAAAAAATCAGGGGGCCAGGCAGGATTAAAGCGGAATACGTCGAATAAGTAGTATTTAGGGTGTATATTCCTGTTTAACAGAACGTGCCCCCATAAATTTTCTAAGGCGGTGGTAGTATGCGGAAATTTATAGCGGTTTTATTGAGCCTGATAGTAGCTTTCAACTTCGTGTGGGTAAAACCTGCTTACGCAAGCATTGATTACAGCATAATCCGCGTTGCGTTGACCTCGATGGGGGACCCTGCCTCTATAGACCTGTATGTCAATGGCACCTACACCATTGCAGGCTATCCGGCCATCAAGCTGGAAAGCGGTATCAAGTACACGCTCGAGCTTGTCAATGGGACGGTGCGGCTTAAGAACAGCACTGCATCATATTCCCTGTCCAGCCCCTTCACATTCAAGCGGCAGGATGGGCACTTAAGGATCTACAACAAGTCATACGGCTGGAAGGACTACAGGGGGGACATGGAGGTCAGGATCGCGAACGGCGGCATCAGGCTGGTGAACCATATCGACATGGAGACCTACCTATACGGGGTACTCCCCTATGAGATGTCCAACAGCTGGCCCCTGGAGGCCCTGAAGGCCCAGGCGGTCGCAGCCAGGACCTATGCTGCCAGGGCAAGAAAATCAACCTCATACTTCGATGTGTATGATACCCAGGACAGCCAGGTATATGAAGGCTATGACCCCATATATGACATGTGCATCAGGGCTGTTGACGAGACCAAGGGCCAGGTCCTGATGTACAAGGGCGATTTCGTCGGGACCTTCTATTCTTCGAGCAACGGCGGCAAGACCGAAGCATCCAAGAATATTTTCGTCCAGGACCTTCCTTATTCCGTGGTGAAGGACGATCCATATGACGTAAGGAACCCCTCCAATTCCAAGGCAAGATGGACGGTTACATACTACAAATCCCCTGTGGACAGTAACCTTCAGAACAGGCTGAAGCAGCGCATGAAGACCTCGCTGAACTCGAAAGGGTACAGCACTGACGATTCGAACATAATCATCCTCAGGATAAAAGAAATCTTCTTCGAGCCCGCGAATGAAAGCGGCAGGATAGACAAGGGCTACATCACCGTGGTGGTAAACGCCCGGCGCCTGAACGAGCAGTGGTACAAAATCAGCTACAAAGGCGGGGAATACTATGTAGCCGGCTGGCATGTCACTCTGAACTCGAACGTGAAGATGCCAAACGGAGGCATTCTTGGGATAGTCAATACCGATGAGCTCAATATCAGGAAGGGCCCGGGCAGGGAGTATGAAAGCATAGGACTTGTGCCCAGGGGCACTGAGCTGAATGTTATCAGCACATATGATACCATTGAGGAAACTGTAAGCTTTAATAAAAACAGCGCCAGAAGCGTGTTGAACATATACAGCCTACTTGTCTCCCTTGAGGACAGGGGCGATGCCTATGTGCTCAACGGGGGAGGCTATGGGCATGGTGTTGGCATGAGCCAGTACGGAGCCCAGCAGATGGCAAGGGAAGGCTTCAGCTACGCTGATATCCTTGAATTTTACTATCCGAATACCCAATTGACGTTATTATACGGTACCCCGCCGGAGGAAGATCCCGGCCAGGATCCGTCCGCTTCGCCGTCACCCGATGTTTCGGACGAGCCTACTGTAGAGCCAGAGCCAACGGAAACTGCATCTCCCACGGCATCACCTACCGAAGCGCCGACAGCTGAGCCTACCCAGGAACCGACACAGGAACCAACCCAGGCACCTACCCAGGAACCAACGGCTGAGCCTACGGTAGAGCCAACGCAGGAGCCTACACCGTCACCTACATCAACGGCGACACCTACACCATCACCGTCGCCTACACCGGCACCTACTCCTACACCTTCGCCTACGCCCAAGCCAACACCGGCGCCGACCGCTACACCATCCCCGACGCCCCTGCCAAGCTCGGGCATGGTCAATGACGGGCCGCTCAACGTCCGCACGGGCCCCGGCACTGGATATGCGATAATCATCCAACTCCAAAAAGGCGTCGTGGTCCAGATCACGGGCGAGTCGGGAAGCTGGTACAAGATAAAGACCAACAATATCACGGGTTATGTGCACAAGGATTACATCACACCGGCAGTTTCGCCGAAGCCTGATCCAACACCCACACCGGATCCGGATCCGCCAAGCCCGCCGCCGGTCGATCCTGCTCCGCCGCCAAGTACGGATCCAAAGAAGCTGGGCTATGTGACTGTAAGCCAGCTCAATGTCCGCAGCGGCCCCAGCACGAAGAACCATATAGTCGGCGTGGTTGAGAAGGATACAAGGCTGATCGTGCTCGGTAAGACCGGTGACTGGTACATGATAGAATACAAAGGCGCGGAAGGATATGTGTCTGCCGACTCAGTAAAACTGCTGGATGTCACCCTTAGCACGGGTACGGTCAATGACGGTCCTCTCAATGTCCGCACCGGCCCTGGCACCAATTATACAAAGGTCGGCCAGCTGCAAAAAGGCGCGACGGTGACTATAACCGGCAAGAGCGGCAACTGGTACAAGGTCTTGTACAACGGCACGGAACGCTATGTATCGGCCGAATACGTGACCGTATCCCAGGCTCCCAAGGAAGAAACGCCGCAGACAACACAGACGGGCATAGTCAATGATGGTCCGCTCAATGTCCGCACCGGCCCCGGCACCAACTATTCAAAGGTCGGCCAGCTACAAAAAGGGGCGACGGTGACAATAACCGGCAAGACTGGCGACTGGTACAAGATCAAATATGACGGCAAAGAATACTATGTATCGGCCGAGTACGTGACCGTATCCCAGGCTCCCAAGGAAGAAACGCCGCAGACAACACAGGCGGGTATAGTCAATGATGGTCCGCTCAATGTCCGCACCGGCCCCGGTACCAATTATTCAAAGGTCGGCCAGCTGCAAACGGGCGCGACAATAACTATAACCGGCAAGACCGGCAACTGGTACAAGATCAAATATAACGGTAAAGAATACTATGTATCAGCCGAGTACGTCACCGTATACCAGACGGGTATAGTCAATGACGGTCCGCTCAATGTCCGCAGCGGCCCCGGCACCAATTATTCAAAGGTCGGCCAGCTGCAAACGGGCGCGACGGTGACTATAACCGGCAAGAGCGGCAACTGGTACAAGATCAAATATAACGGCAAAGAATACTATGTATCAGCCGAGTACGTCACTGTAAAATAGACTGTTTATATAAGACGGGCATGATACCGCTTAGCGGTTCAAGCAGCCTATGGTTCAGACTACGTTACAAATAAGCGGTTGGGAGACTTTTCCCAACCGTATTTTTATGCAAGGCAAGTGCCGGACGTACTTTGCATAAACAATATAATGGAGGATTGGTTATGTGGGATGTGATTGTTGGCTACCTGATGGTGCCCGGCCAGCAGCTTTTGAACCTGTTGGTGTCGATCTTGTTCTCCGTTGCGCTGTCGGCCTTTATAGCGGTCATCTATAAGACTACTCACCGGGGCATGAGCTATGAGCCTTCGTTGATCGTGACCATATTGGCCATTGCCCCAATCGTTGCCATGGTCATGTTCTTTATACAAGGCAACCTTGTGTTGTCGCTGGGGCTCGTAGGTTCCTTGTCCATCATAAGGTTCCGGACCCCTATCAAGGACAGCAGGGACATGGTGTTCCTGTTTTGGTCGATAGGCGTAGGCCTGGGCTGCGGCACCTACAACTGGACGATAACGATCGCTGCATCCCTTGCCATATCGCTGGTGGTCATGGTTGCCTTCCTGCTCAGGTACCGGATGCCCCTCCAGGGTGAGTTTATACTGGTAGTTTCGGGGCAGGGCGACAACCTGGCTTCGGAGATAGAAAATGTAATCAGGTCATACCAAGTGCATGTCCGGATAAGGTCCCATCAGGCAGAGGATGACAGGTGGGAGACCGTATACGAGCTGGAAGCGCCAAAGGCAGACCTGGCTAAGGGCTTAGTGGAAGACTTGAACCGGCTCGACGGCGTAAGGAAGGTTTCCCTCCTGGCGCCCCAATTGGCCCTGCCAGTCTAGAATCCTGCTTTTGGTTCTCCTTGTACAGAGGTTGAATATGAGAGTAGTTTCACGGCGTGAACTTAAATACAGACTGGATATGAAGCAGTATTACCAGGTGCTCCATGCCTTATCCCCCTATATGCGGGAGGACAGGTACACTAGGCTGTCAGGCCATGACAAGGGGTATCTTGTACGCAGCATATACTTCGATACCTTTGAATACCTGGCGTACAGGGAAAAGGATAACGGGGAGCATAGCAGGGTCAAGCTCAGGATAAGGGCCTATACGGACAAGCCCGACGGTTCGGCGAGGCTGTCCGTTGAGTTTAAGACCAGGACCGGCAGCACAATGAAAAAATACAGCACCTTCGTTACCTTGGATGAGTACTGGGCATTTATGGGCTCCTGGCATTGGACCGACTTGTCCGACGAGGTTTTGACGGAGTTTGAACGACTGGTTCACCTGAAGGCCTTTCGCCCCAAAACCATCGTCGAATACCGCAGGCAGGGGTTCGAAGCCATAGACGGATCAGGCCTGAGGCTGACCATGGACCACGGCGTCAGGAGCGCAGCCGGTCACTGCTTGTTCCAGGAGGACCTTTTCTTTAGGGAGCACAGTCCGGGGACGGTCATCTTCGAAATCAAGACAGGCCATGATGAGCCCGGATGGCTTTACCACGTGGTAAAGAAGATGGGGCTTAAGGCCGTATCGAACAGCAAGTATGCGCAAAGCATCGAGACATCAGGCTATGAGGTAAAAGCCTCAGGCTTCTGGCAGCCTATTGCTGATATCCGCAGGAAGGTCAGTGCTTATACAGCCTATAATGCATAACAGGGTGTTTTCCGCTGCATGAGGAGGTGAGCCATGAAACAGGTCATCGTCATACTCCTTATCGTATTATTGATAACCCTGACCCTTGGGCTTGGGTATATGGCATATCATGATACCCGGGGCTTGGCCATGATAGCCAGGGTCCGGATAAATGAAATAATGGCGTCAAACGACAGCGTCGTGGCAGATGAGGACGGGGAATACCATGACTGGATCGAGCTTTACAACGATGGAAGTAAGCCTGTCGACCTTTCCGGCTGGTACCTGTCAGACAGCAGGGACATTCTTAAGTGGCAGTTCCCAAAGGGCACGCTGATAGAGGGCAAGGGCTACCTGCTAGTCTTTGCATCGGGAAAGGACAAGAGGAACTTGGGCAGCCAGCTCCATACCAACTTCAAGCTAAGTACCCTGGGCGAGGATGTCGTGCTGGCTGACAGGAACGGGAAGCTGGTGGACCGGCTTTATCCGGTAGAGCTGCGGTCCGACATTTCCTACGGCCGAATCAGTGACGGGGCCGAGGAACTGGCCTGTTTCAGCTTATCCACTCCCGGCACAGGCAACGCTGCAGGGGTCGTTTATGAAGCTGCGCCAGGGCTGCCTATGTTTTCTCATGCAAGCGGCTTTTACGAAAAGGAATTTATGCTTGTGCTCTCAACGGCAGAAAAGGATGCTGAGATACGATATACCTTGGACGGGACCGAGCCTGATGAAGACTCACCCCTTTACACGGGACCGATCAGGATAAAAGATAGGGAGGGGGAGCCGAACCTATACCGGGATATCCAGACATCATTGCCCCTCTGGCCTGTATCGAACGCCCCTTCCTTCAAGGGCACGGTGGTCAGGGCCAGGGTGTTCAAGGCAGGCAGCAACCCAGGCGAGACGGCGACCCGGACCTATTTTGTAGCCCCGGATGCGGATGAAAGGTACAGCCTCCCGGTGATATCGCTGGTTACGGACCCTGCCAACCTGTTTGATAAAGAAAAGGGCATCTATGTGCCCGGAGCCGTATATGAAAGCTGGAAGCTCAGAAACCCCAGCTCGATCCCTGGGATGAATACGCCTGCCAATTACCACCAGAAGGGGGATGACTGGGAGCGGCCTGTTTATGTGGAGCTTTTCGAGCCCGGGGGAACGGTGGTCTTCACCCAAAACGCAGGCCTTCGCATCCACGGGGGAAGGACCAGTGCCTATCCGCAAAAAAGCCTAAGGCTGTATGCCAGTGCCAAGTACGACCCTAATAGCACCTTCGCTTATGAGATATTCGAGGGGCTGACAGCTAAAGGGACCGGGGCACCCATCACCGAGTTCAAAAGGCTGGTGCTAAGAAACTCCGGCAACGACTGGGTCAATACCTTGCTGAGGGACAGCCTCATGCAGGCCCTTACTGCCAATACGGGCATTGCCACCCAGGGCGGCATACCGGCAGTAGTCTTTATCAATGGCGAATTCTGGGGCATCCATATCATCCAGCAGAGGCAGGACCGGTTTTATCTAGAAAGCCATTACAATGCCGACCCGAACAAGGTCGTGATTCTTGAAGATGACGGCGTCCTGTCTGAAGGCCTGCCCGGGGACGAGCAGGCATATTTTGATATGATAGATTTCATAAACAGCCATGACTTGTACGACGCTAACAACTTTGCTTACCTTGAAAGCCTTATCGATATAGACAACTATCTCGACTATTTTGTTGCCAATGTCTACTGCAACAATACCGACTGGCCACAGAACAATGTGAGGTTCTGGAGGTACAAGGGGGAAGTGGGCAGTGATGCGTCCTCGTACCTTGACGGGCGTTGGAGATGGATGCTGTTCGACACGGACCTGGGGTTCGGCCTTGACCGGGACGTCAGTTTCAATGCCCTGGAATGGGCGACTGCCCGGTTCAACCCTAAAAGCGGTGAGGAATGGCCCAGTGTGATCATCCGAGGTCTGCTCGAAAACGAGGGCTTTAAGGCAGAGCTGATAAACCGGTTTTTGGACCACCTTAACTCCACCTTCAGGGCAGATGTGGTGCTGGCGGAGATAGACAAGCAGGCCGACCTGGTCGGCACTGCGATCGATGAGCACCTTGCCAGGTGGAACCTGCTTGGCAGATCAAAAAACCGGTGGCTTGAGAATGTTGAGAAGCTGCGGGATTTTGCCAGGGAGCGGCCGGCGTACCTCAAGCAGCACCTGGCAGACATGTTCGGCCTTGAGGGCATGGCCAGCATCACGGCAAAGAACGGCAACCCAAAAGGCGGGTATGTAAGGATCAATTCCGTTGAAGTAAATAAAAATACCCCCGGTGTGCTTGACGAATCAAGCTGGACCGGGGAGTATTTCAGCGGTGTTCCTGTGACTATCAGCGCCCACCCCTATCCCGGATACAGGTTTGCGGGATGGACCTTGCTTTCGGGCGGCCCAGCCGAGGGCTGCCTTGACCTTGCCAGCGATACCCTGACCCTGACCCTCGATGGGGACCTGTCCATCGCAGCTGCCTTTGTGCCTGCATCGCCTGTCAGGGCGATTGTATCCGGCGCCGTGATCGCCTTTATGATCCTGGCAGCCCTGATGATCCTTTATGCATTCCTTAGGCAGGAGCCCTTCTTTAGGAGGTCAGTTTCCAGGAGATACAGACGGTGAGGGTTCCCCCTCATCCTTTCCATATATGAACTCATGCAGGAGCTGCCTGTTTTTCTCCATGTCAGGCATCAGGACCATCATGCCGTTGATTCTTTCGTCGGTGTATGCCCCGTTGACAGGCAGCCTGAACTGCTCGATGTCGCTGGTGCTAAAGCCAATCATGGCTATTGCCAGGTCGATTATCTCGGTCTTACTCAGGCTGGTTTCGACCTCGGGCAGGATCTTTGCTACCAGGCCGGGTATCCTGGAGACTCCCAGCTGCTTACCTTTTTTGAATAGCTCGTTCAGCACTCTCCTCTGACGTTCGGTTCGCTCAAAGTCCCCGTTGCCTACGGAACGTATGCGGCAGTAGGATACGGCCTGCCTGCCGGACAGGACCTGGAGACCGGGCTCCGTCAAAAGGGGAGTTTTTTTACCGTCGTTGTTTATTTTGTCGAGCTCCTTTATGAATTTGTTGATGTTGCTGATCTCCTTTTGCTTTATATCGATGGGAACGCCACCGACCTCATCTATGATCATTTCCAGCGAGAAAAAGTCTACGGAAATATAGTCCGTTATGTCCAGGTTGAAGTTGGAGTTCACCGTTTTCAGGGCAAGGGAAGGCCCGCCGAATATATAGGCGGTGTTCAACCTGTTGTCGCCTTTCCCGGGAATCGGCACATACATGTCCCTCATAAGTGAGGTTACCTTAACGGTCTTGTTTTTCTTGTCTATGCTGGCTATCATCATGCTGTCTGACCTGCTCTGCTCGTTCCTGTTCCGGTTGTCGGTGCCAAATAGCATGATGTTGATCACACCCGTCTCACCGGAATCCGGCGCATCGGGGCCTATCCCGATATCTGACGGATCTTCAATGGGCTTTCCGGTATCGGGGTTTAGCACAGGCGACTCCTGGACCAGGTCGAGCAGCTTGTAAATATATATACCGGTCCCTATCAGCACTGCCAGCAAAAGTGACAACAGGACCACCAGGAATTTTTTCATAGTTTATGCCTCCATTATCAAGTGACCTATTAGAGTATGCAAATTGGTGACTTATTTATTATATACCATGAGATATATTAGTCAACCTTTCTTTCATACCACCATCTTGTTCTTGTCATTTTTGATTTTCTCCTGCCTGTTTTGCTATCATGGTATGGGGGTATAACTACCTTATACGGTAAGGGAGAGTATTGAAATGGGCAGCAGATTTTCGTTATAACCGTTTTCCTGCAGGGCATGGCTTCCTTCCTGTCTCCCTGCGTCCTTCCTCTGATCCCCGCCTATATGACCTACCTGACCGGACAGTCCCTTGAAGCTATAGCCCAGGATACAAGGTCGC
>JAKORJ010000065.1 GCA_029777885.1 Bacillota bacterium
AAGGTTCGCTCCATCAAGGCCTGGCTGCTGTCCATAGCCCACAACAAAATGGTTGACAGGCTGAGAAAGACGAGGCATGAAGAGCTGTCAGACAGCCCCGGGGATGAAAGCAGTGCCGCTGCTGACCACCCCCAGCTTGAAAACAACGTCTTTATCGATCAGCTGCTTGGCCGGCTCGATGGGACATCCAGGCAGATAGTGTATGGAATATATGTCGAAGGGTTGACCTGCAGGGACATGGCCGAGATCCTGGGTATCCCCGAGGGTACGGTCAAAAGCAGGTCCCACTACGCAAGGGCAAAGCTGCGGGAATGGCTGGAGGAGGATAAGAATGATGCCAGATAGGCTTGAAAAGGATCTGGAGCTGATAGACGAATATATCAATAACAGGCTGAACTCAGCCCAAAAGCTGGAGTTTTACGATAGGCTGAGATCCGACAATGAGTTTATGATGCTCTTTAAGCAGGAATGGGAGCTGCACAGGCTGATGCAAGGCTGCAAGGCCGGTCTGGACGCAGATGCAAGGACAAGGATCCTGAAGAACATATACATGCAAAGCAGGCCGGAGGCTGACATACTGGCAGAGCTGATGAGCTGGATAGTGGATTGGATACTGAAAATAGCAGTGCCGTCACCGGTGCTGTCTTATATAAAATAAATAATAAAGGAGCTGTATAAAAATGAGTGATCACAACGATATCCCTGTAAAGGAAGTTAGCGAACTGCTTGAAGTGGTGTCTTCCAAGGTGCCGAAAATGCTTAAGGATATCATGAGCAGCCTGTATTCAGAAGATACCGGTGTTCAGCTGGGCAAATCAGTTGGTGCTTTCTACAAGGAGCTCGTTTCATCCGGTATACCGCATGAAGATGCCATGGAGATGACAAAGGACTACCTCAGTGCTCTGAAGAGCATGAACCCAAGCACCTATATGAATAATGGAAAGAAGTAATGGAAGGCTTGATTGCATGAAAGTCCTGCGCATTATTTGGAATGGGCTGAAGCTGTGCGCCAGATTGGCGATAGAGCTCCCCCTGCTGATGATCCGGCGCCAAAGAGGGG
>JAKORJ010000005.1 GCA_029777885.1 Bacillota bacterium
GGCCCCGATGACTCCGACTTTCAGTTTTTTCATATGTGAGCACTCCTTCTTATAAAATTCGCCCTATGCTGCTTATAAATAGTGCCTGAATCCGGCTTTATCAAATTTGCCGCATTATTTGATAAACTATGCTTATTATAGCCCGGTTGTTTCTCTTATGTATTTCCTTGCTTTGATAGCATACTCCAGCGGATTGGCCTTCGCCGGATCCTGTTCTGCCTCAACGACCATCCAGCCTGTGTAATCATTGTCAGCCAGGATATCAAACAAGGGAGCAAAATCGATGCAGCCGTCACCGGGTACAGTGAACACTCCTTCCCGGACTGCCTTCAGGAAGCTGTATTCCTCCTTTTTTACCCTCTCCAGCACATCCGCGCGGATATCCTTGAGGTGGACGTGCCTGATCCTGTTTATGTACTTTCTAAGCACCGCCTCGGGATCGACTCCGGCAAACACCAGATGGCCTGTGTCAAATAAAAGGTTCACCAGCTTCGGGTCGGTTGACTCCATAAGCCTGTCTATCTCTTCAAGAGTCTGGATTCCTGTACCCATATGATGGTGGTAAGCTACTGCCATGCCCTTTTCAAGGGCAAGCTCCCCCAGTCTGTTCAGCCCCTTGGACAGGCGGTCCCATTCTTCGTCAGTGAATACCGGCTTTGCCTTGAACACCGGAAGCTCCATCCTGCCTTGTATGCTGTGGCCCTGCTCAGCCACCCCGATCACCCTGGCACCGACCTCATACAGGAAGTCACGGAATTCTATAAAGGCCTTTTCGGTTTCCTCATAGGGCCTTGTCGTAAGGTATGCGCTGAACCAGGCATTGCAGATGGTAAGGCCTCTCAGCTTCAATGCCTTGTTCAGCGCCGCCGGGTCCTTTGGATATTTGTTGCCTACCTCGCTGCCAACATAGCCTGCCAGTGCCATTTCGCTAACGCATTGCTCAAAGGTGTTCTCCGCACCCAGCTCAGGCATGTCATCGTTGGTCCAGGCGATAGGCGCAATCGCC
>JAKORJ010000066.1 GCA_029777885.1 Bacillota bacterium
AGGCTATGCCGGCTTTATTATCACAGACCATTTTTTCAACGGCAACACCGCCATACCAGGAGACCTGCCCTGGGAGCAAAGGGTTGAGCTCTTTTTAAAGGGCTATGAGGATGCGCTAGAGGAGGGAAACCGGATCGGTTTTCAGGTTTTTCTGGGATGGGAATATGCATATAAAGGGACCGAATTTCTTATCTATGGCCTTGACAAGGGATTCCTCCTGAGCCATCCTGATATGCTTTCCTGGAGCCCAGAGAAATACCTGACTATAGCCAGGGCATCCGGAGGCTTCATATCCCATGCACACCCGTTCAGGAAAGCATCGTATATAAGCGAGATTAGGCTTTATCCTGAATATGTCGATGCCGTGGAGGTCATCAATACAAGTCATGCCGATCCTGAATTCGACCGAAAAGCGTTTGAGTACGCAAAACATAATTCATTACTGATGACTTCAGGTTCGGATGCCCACCGCATCGATCACCCCAAGGGCGGAGGCCTTATTTTTCCGCACCGCCTAGGCTCGATCCAGGATTTTATAGATAATATAAAGGCCAGGAACTACAGCCTGTCTAGCTAGTTAATGTTAAACCGTTAACATTCAGGACATATACATTGATACAAAATTGACAAAACTGAATAAAGATAGGTTCATGAAAAGCCCGGCCATTATCTTTTACCGATTAATATATACAAAAAATGAAGCGATAAGTCATTTATTTTTTATCAGGTAATTGTCTATTTCTAAACAATATGATACAATTATAACGTTATAAATCAATCACAATTTTTTTATACATTATGGAGGGTTAGTTATGAAAAAACTTCTGTCAGTAGCATTAGTGATAATGCTGGTTGCCTCAGTCTTCGCTGGCTGCTCCAAGCCCCCGGTAGCGACCGAAGGCATCGTTAAGATCGGTCTTGGACATGTTACTTCAATAGCCAGCTCCAAGAGCCTTGAAGGCGAGACACTCCCCGTTGGCCAAGTGGATACCACCATGGTTGTTGTCGCACTTGACAAGGACAACAAAGTGGTCAAGGTTGTAATCGATACTGCCCAGACAAAGGTCAACTTTGACGCTGATCTGAATTTAGCATCCAATCCAGCCGACGAGAACAAGACCAAGGTCGAGCTTGGCGATGCTTATGGTATGAAGAGCCGTTCAGGCATAGGCAAGGAATGGTATGAGCAGATCGCTGAGCTTGAAAAATGGATGGTTGGCAAGACTATCGATGAAATCAAGAACATGAAAACTAAGGAAAGAGACGCAAACCATCCCAAAGTTCCTGATGTACCTGAGCTTACCTCCAAGGTCACAATAACCGTACAGGATTACATCAATGCAGTGGTGGAAGCAGCTGAAAATGCTGTTTCAGTACAGGCCGGCGCAGAGAAAATCGGTCTTGGACAGAATATCTCAATTGCCAGCTCAAAAGGCAAAGACGGTGACAATCCTCCTGTAGCCCAGGTTGATACCGTTATGGCCGGTGTTGCTTTCGACAAGGACGGCAAGATCGTAGGCGTTGTCATTGATACAGCCCAGACAAAGGTCAACTTTGATTTAGACGGCAAAGTTGCATCCAATTTCAACGATCCGATCAAAACCAAGAAAGAGCGTGGCAACGATTACGGCATGAAGAGCCGTTCAGGCATAGGCAAAGAATGGTTCGAGCAGATCGCAGAGCTCGAAAAATGGATGGTTGGCAAGACTGCTGATGAAGTCAAGAACATGAAGACAAAAGAAAGAGATGCTTCTCATCCTGCAGTTCCGGATGTACCAGAGCTGACATCCAAGGTCACCATTACCGTACAGGACTATATCGAAGCAGTTGTTGAGGCTAACAAGAACGCGAAATAATACTTAAGTCAAAAGACTCCTCCGCATGTCCGGGGGAGTTTTTTTGTTAAGTAATTGTTGCTTGACATGATATTTGGTATTATATTAGCGGGTGATTATATGAACAAAATTCTTTATAGCGCAGTTGCCCTGGTGCTGATCGGCTTGATTTTAAGCGGCTGCAGCAGCGGATACCAAAAATACAGCGCTGTTTTTTTTGACACCTTTGATACGGCAGTTCAGCTTGTCGCATATACAAAAAACGAAGCCGAGTTTGACATGTACTTTGAGAAAACGAAGGCCAGATTCATGGAGTTGCATAAGCTCTTTGACAAATACCACGAGTATGAAGGCATCAATAATATAAAGACCATCAATGACAATGCCGGTATAAAGCCGGTAAAGGTTCAGCAGGAAATAATCGAACTTATACTTTTCTGCAAGGAATGGCATGAAAAAACCGGAGGGAAAACAAATATCGCCATGGGCCCGGTGCTTGAGATCTGGCATCAGTATAGGGAAGATGCGGAGTACGACCCTGCCAATGCCAAGGTCCCGCCGATGGACAAGCTTATTGAAGCATCCAAGCATACTGACATCAACAAGGTCATTGTAAACACTGAATACAGCACCGTCTACCTGGCGGACAAGGACATGTCCCTGGACGTCGGGGCTGTGGCCAAGGGCTTTGCCACAAGGATCGTGATCAATGAACTGGCTGAGCAAGGGTTGAAGTCCGCCATCTTAAGCCCCGGTGGCAATATCCATGCCCTGGGCAAGCCACTGGACGGCATAAGGGAGAAGTGGGGCATAGGCATCCAGGATCCTGATAAGGCCGTGGTTGAGGATGAGGAAAACATACTTGATGTCGTGTTCATCAATGATGCTTCTGTAGTGACCAGCGGAGATTACCAAAGGTACTATATTGTCGACGGCGAAGTATACCATCACCTGATAGACCCTGAGACCCTGATGCCTGCCGAATATTTCCGATCAGTAACTATCATTACCAAGGATTCGGGAGTGGCTGATTTCCTGTCAACAGCAGTTTTTCTCATGCCCCTTGAGGAGGGCATGGCCCTAATAGACAGCCTTGATGATACGGAAGCATACTGGGTACTGCGGGATAAGTCCATAGTAGTATCTGACGGACTTAAAGATATGCTCAGGAGCTATGGAGCGACTGGCGGAAAGAAATAGCTTGATTTTGATATATCCATGGATTCAGGGTTATATATAAAATGAGCATGAAATGGAGGGAACAGAGCATGAAAAATTTTACGTTTTATAATCCTACCAGGATCATCTTCGGCAAAGGCACGGAGGCTAGAGTCGGAGAAGAGACCGGAAAGTACAGCAAAAGAGTATTGCTAGTTTATGGCGGCGGAAGCATCAAGAAAAGCGGATTATATGACATGGTGACAGCTTCCTTAAAGGAACAGGGCATTTTCTTCCTGGAACTCTCAGGTGTGGTGCCCAATCCTCGGGTTAGCCTTGTCAGGGAAGGGATCAGGATCTGCAGGGAAAACGACCTAGATTTTATTCTGGCAGTCGGCGGCGGAAGCGTCATAGATACTGCCAAAGGCATTGCCATTGGCGTTCCCTATCAGGGAGATGTATGGGATTTCTATGACGGTAAAGCGCAGATCATGGAAGCTCTGCCTGTCGGAGTAGTACTGACCATCCCGGCGGCTGGTAGCGAATCCAGTACCAGCTCGGTTTTGACCAATGAGGACGGCTGGTATAAAAAAGGCACCGGCAGCGAGCTTATGAGACCTAAGTTCGCCATACTCAACCCGGAGCTTACATACACTCTGCCTCCGTATCAGACGGCATGCGGGGCGGCTGATATAATGGCCCATGTAATGGAGCGCTACTTTACCAATACTCCGGACGTAGACTTTACCGACCGCCTGTGCGAGGCAACCCTTAAAACCATAATAGCCAATGTACCCTTAGCCATAGCTGAGCCGTATAACTACGCGGCGCGGGCTGAAGTCATGTGGGCAGGGACGATCGCGCACAATGACCTGCTGGGGACAGGCAGGGACCAGGACTGGGCTTCCCATAAGATAGAGCATGAGCTGAGTGCTATATATGATGTTGCTCACGGAGCAGGCTTGGCTGTTGTATTTCCGGCATGGATGAAATATGTATACAAGCACAATATTCAAAGGTTTGTACAATTCGCGGTCAGGGTATGGGATGTAGACCAGGATTTTTCCCACCCGGAACGCACGGCCCTGGCAGGGATAGAGCGCATGAAGGATTTCTTCCGCTACATAGGGCTGCCTGTCACCCTGGAAGAACTGGGAGTCAAGGATGACCGGTTCGAGGAAATGGCCGACAAGTGCACCATGGGTGACGCTTATGAAATAGGCGGCCTGGTGAAGCTCAAAAAGAAGGATGTTATAGAAATTTACAAGCTGGCAAGGGCGTAAAAGCATAAAGCAGCATCTTCCCATGTGGTGAGGATGCTGCATTTTTATACCAGTACCAGCTAAAGAAATATACTATTTTAGAGACTTGCTCCATTCTGAAGGAGACAGGCCGATTATTTTCTTAAATACCTTGCTGAAATAAAAAATATCTTCAAAGCCGCACTTCAATGCGGTCTCGCTCACCGAGTATTCCCCTGTGGCCAGCATGTCGCAGGCCTTGTTTATCCTTATCCGCTGGGTGTATTCGTTAATGGTATAGCCGGTTTTCTTGCGGAACAAGGAACCCATGTAAACGGTGTTCAATTGTACTAGCCTGGCCAGGGTCTCCTTTTCGATTTTCTCGTGGTAATGATTCACTATGTATTTTTTCAGCTTTTCCACTCTCAGGTCAGCTACCTGCCTGTCATCTTGTGAAGGCAGCTTCGAGTATACATAGTGCAGGATCATCATAAAGAGCCCCGAAGCCTTAAGCATGAAACCATCTTTGCGCTCAAGCCAGACTATGTTGTACTCTCTTAAAAGCTTCATAAAATACGGGTCCTCAGGGATACTGAACACTGTGTCAAGGGGAAGGGGGTCATCGTCAACTGCTGGATATGCTATATTGAAGTTGAAGGCAAAGGAATGGATCGGATCATCGGGATCCGTAACTGCTTCACGTATGCTTCCTTTTGGGATGTATATTATGTCACCGGGCTTTAACTCATAGCTGGTTTCATTCACAAAGTAGGTGGCTTTACCCTTATATATGTAGGTCAGGTCATGGAAGCCGATCTTGTCTTTTTTGATCTGCCAGGAGGGCGTCCCTTTTCGCTCGATAAAATACTGGATCACTGGCAGAAATACATCATCAATCGTCAACAAGGCAAACACTCCCGATTCTTTAATTATTACATGGACTCTTAACTCCTTATATGGATTATAGCACAGATTTTACTTATCATGAAGTTGTAAGATTACAGGGATATATGGAGGTCATATGACTAACGGCGGAATGGGCAGTTGTAAAAGATCAGCTACAGGTATGAATGAAATTTACAAAGAGTATGACCGCTGCTGGCTCAGGTATGATGAGACACGACATAAAAACTGCCTGTCTGATTTAGGCGATGCAGTAAAATATTTATACTTCAACAAGTCAGGCGAAATTTCAAGAAATGCATACACCGAGCTAATAGAAGGTATAACCCGGATGACCGGATCAAGGCCTGCTGATACCTCGTCGCTTGAAGGTCCCTGCCTTGTGCTTTCAGTTTTCGGCATGGATCCAAAGGTAGACTCGATGCTAATCGAGGAAGATATGCAAAGCATGCAGGTCGAGGGCTTTTTGATCAAGCAGGTAAATAAGCCACCGACAGCAAGACTTCTGATAACTTCAAAAAGTGAAAGGGGTTTGCTGTACGGTGTTTTTAAATTTCTGCTGCTGCTTACGCAGGGCAAGAGCCTGGAAAACATTTATCTGCTGGAAAATCCTAAAAATAAGCTGCGGATGATCAACCAATGGGATAATCTAGACGGGTCGATTGAAAGGGGTTATGCCGGCAGGTCGATCCTTTACTCGGACAACGTTCTTGCAAAAGACAGGGAAAGGATAACCTTTTACGCAAGGCTGCTGGCATCGATCGGCATTAACGGTATAGTACTCAACAATGTAAATGTTCACAGGGAAGAGACAAGGCTGATAGACGACAGGATAGACATTGTCAGGCAGTTGGCAGATATCTTTCGGGGATACGGAATCAGGATATACTTAAGCATAAATTTTGCCAGTCCGATCGATTTAGGCGGCCTATCTACCGCTGACCCCCTGGATATGGATGTGGCTGACTGGTGGAAAAAGAGGGCAGATTATATATACAGCCATATCCCGGACTTTGGCGGCTTTCTGGTAAAAGCCGATTCGGAGCACAGGCCTGGACCATACACATACGGCCGAAACCATGCCGATGGCGCGAATATGCTGGCAGCAGCGCTCAAGCCACATGGCGGCCTGGTCATATGGCGGTGCTTCGTCTACAACTGTCAGCAGGACTGGCGCGATAAGGTCACTGACAGGGCAAAGGCTGCCTATGATAATTACAAATATCTGGATGGATCGTTTGATGCCAATGTGATACTACAAGTTAAAAACGGGCCTATGGATTTCCAGGTGCGCGAGCCGGTTTCACCACTCTTTGGCGCTATGGAGCAAACCAATATGATGCTGGAGCTTCAGATCACCCAGGAATACACAGGCCAGCAGCGGCATTTGTGCTACCTGGTGACCCAGTGGAAGGAGATCCTTGAGTTTGACACATATGCAACTGGCGAAGGCACCCCTGTCAAAAGTATAGTGGACGGTTCTGCCTTTGGCAGGGAACACTGTGGCATGGCAGGCGTGAGCAATATCGGCTCTGATCACAACTGGACCGGCCACTACCTGGCCCAGGCGAACCTTTACGGTTACGGCAGGCTAGCGTGGGACCCGGACCTGTCAGCCGAGGAGATAACCCTGGATTGGATACACTGCTCCTTTGGCAACGACCCCGTAGTCGTGGACGTTGTTTCAGAAATGCTTCTAAGCTCCTGGCCTATATATGAGTCATATACAGCCCCGCTGGGCATTGGCTGGATGGTCAATCCCAATCATCATTACGGACCCAATGTGGATGGCTACGAGTATTCAAGATGGGGCACCTATCACAAGGCTGATTTCCAGGCGATAGGCGTTGACAGGACTAAGGTCGGGGGAACGGGCTTTACAGCCCAGTACAGGGAGCCAAACTTCTTAAGGTTTGAATCATTGGAAACCTGCCCCGAAGAGCTGGTGCTGTTTTTCCACAGGCTCCCGTACACCTATAGACTGAAAAGCGGCAAAACAGTCATCCAGCATATCTATGATACGCATTTTCTTGGCGTGGAGCAGGCAAAGCAGCTGCGCAGCAAGTGGGAGTCACTCAAGGGCAGGGTCGATACTGAAAGGTTTGGGCATGTCCTGTCCCGCTTGAATGAACAGGTCGAGCATGCAAAGGAATGGCGAGATGTGATCAACTCATACTTTTACAGGAAGACAGGCATCCCTGATGAAAAGGGGAGGACTATATATTGATCAATGTGCTATAAGCACATTTTTTTTTGCAAAATCAAGCAATACTATTGACAATGCTTGAGAAGCGGAATATCATATAAACAAATAGGAATAGTGGGGATTATGAGGTGATCCGAATGAAGATATCTGCCAAGGGCAGGTATGGTTTGATGGCTATGCTGGATCTTGCAGTATATTCAACTAACGAGCATTGCTCCCTATACAGCATAGCAGACCGGCAGAACATCTCTCCAAGCTATCTGGAGCAGGTTTTTTCATCGCTCAAGAAAGCAGGCCTGGTTATCAGCGTCAAAGGGGCCTACGGGGGATACAAGCTCGCCGGTGGACCGCGGGATATAAGGGTAGGCGATATAGTGAGAGCCCTTGAGGGAGATATCGATGTGGCTGAAAGGGACAGCGATCCCGGACCACACAGTATCCGGGATTGTATCGATAAAAACGTATGGCAGAGGCTGAACTCCACCATCAATGACTTTTTGGATTCGATAACCCTGGAGGACCTGCAGAATGAGTATCATAAAATGCAGTCCGCCGACAACATCATGTATTATATTTGATCTAAAGCTTGAAAGATGATTTAAGGAGGAAGAATATATGTCTAAAATAGCAAAGAATCTGACCGACCTAATAGGCAACACACCCTTGTTGGAACTGAACGGCTTCAGTAAAAAGCATGGACTCAAGGCCAGGCTCATCGCCAAGCTTGAGTATTTCAACCCCGCCGGTAGCGTCAAGGACAGGATCGGCTTTGCGATGATAAAGGATGCGGAGGACAGGGGCATTATAAACAAGGACACGGTGATCATAGAGCCGACCAGCGGCAATACCGGGATTGCCCTGGCCTTTGTTTCGGCAGCCAGGGGCTACAGGCTGATCTTGACCATGCCGGAGACGATGAGCGTCGAAAGGAGAAACCTTTTAAAGGCTCTCGGAGCTGAAGTGGTCCTGACACCCGGGGCAGAAGGGATGAAGGGTGCGATCAGGGTCGCAAAGGAGCTGGCAGAGAAATATCCTAACTCATTCATACCCCAGCAATTCCAGAACCCGGCCAATCCTGCCATCCACAGAAAAACGACTGCACTTGAAATATGGAATGACACTGACGGAGAAGTAGACATATTCATTGGCGGTGTAGGCACGGGAGGGACTGTGACCGGCGTAGGCGAGGTCCTCAAGGAGAAAAAACCGGGCGTAAAGGTAGTCGCCGTGGAACCAGCGGATTCGCCTGTATTGTCCGGCGGCAGCCCCGGACCACATAAGATCCAGGGAATAGGTGCCGGCTTTGTTCCGGATGTGCTTAATCTGAATATCATAGACGAAATAATCACCGTAAGGAACGAGGATGCTTTCACTACATCAAGGGAACTGGCAAAGACAGAAGGGCTTTTAGTGGGCATATCCTCAGGTGCAGCAGTCTATGGCGCATTGCAGTTGGCTAAACGGCCTGAGAATGAGAATAAAACAATAGTGGTCGTGCTTCCTGATACCGGTGAACGGTATTTATCGACCACATTGTTCCAGGAGGACTGATCATGAAGCATTGACCGGCGTATATGCCGGTTTTTCTATTACTTACGATAAAAGTATAGTTATCGCCGCCAGGCAAAATATAATAGTGCATTTTGCTTCGGAGGTGGTCTGTTCAATGCATACGATGTGGAAGGGCTCCATAAGCTTCGGGCTCGTAAATATACCTGTCAGGATGTTTGCCGCTACTGAGGACAAGGATGTCAAGTTCAAGCAGATCCATAGGGAATGCATGAGCCCGATAAAATATGAAAAGAAGTGCCCCAATTGCAACAAGGAGCTTAAGCAGGAGGATATCGTAAGGGGCTATGAATATGAGCCGGGCAAGTTCGTGGTCATAACTGACGGTGAACTGGAAGCGCTTCGGGAATCAACAGGCAAGGCCATTGAGATAATGGATTTCGTCAACCTGTCGGAGATCGATCCCATATATTTTATAAAAACATACTACCT
>JAKORJ010000067.1 GCA_029777885.1 Bacillota bacterium
AAATCCGAACTGTTGTACTTAAGAACGTTCAAGGATATTGATGAGTTTAGAGATGAACTAGAAAAATACATATACTATTACAACAACCATCGAATCAAGGGCAAACTAAAAGGTCTGAGTCCGGTTCAATACCGGATTCAGACCCAGGCAATTGCTTAACTACGGTATTCATCTTTTGTCTAACATTTTGGGGTCAGTTCAAAACCGCCGGTATGTTTTTCTTATGTATATTTATAAATATCTCAAAGCACGCTCTCAAGCATTTTTTCCAGGTCGCCCTTGGGTCTTGCCCCGATCGCCTGGTTCACCACTTCTCCGTCCTTGAATACAAGCAGGGTGGGGATGCTCATTATCCTGTACTGCTCTGCCACGCTCCTGCTTTCATCCACGTTGAGCTTGGCGACCTTGACCCTGCCCGCATATTCCTCGGCCAACTGGTCGATGATCGGCGCTATCATTTTGCAGGGTCCGCACCAGGAAGCCCAGAAGTCTACGAGCACGGGCTCTGCTGAGTTAAGTACCTCGCTTTCAAAGTTTTCAGCGTTCAGAATCACAACCTTATCACTTGCCACTCAAATCTTCTCCCTTCTTTTTTGTCTTTATTATATTTACCATTTTAGGTGAAAAGCTATGGTTTTTTTTGAACCTGGGCTCTACCGCCCTGATCCCCAGAAAAGCTATGACCGTCAGCCCTATGCCTGACACAGCGCCCAAAAGCTCCGGGTCCATTCCAAAGGCTGGAGCCAGCATAAATCCGCCCGCGATCCCCACGAAAAGCGCAATCAGCGGGATGAGATAGACGATCACAGACGCCTTGAGCACCTGGGTGGAGGACAGCTCCAGCTCCGCATAGTCGCCCACTTCACCATTCAAGGTATTAGGTATGGTCAGCAGCATCTCGCCCTTGTGCGACCCTATGCCGCAGGCGCCGCATGAGGCGCAGGCCGAGCTCCGGTTTATTTTTATGACCGCTTTGTCATCCTTAACCTGAACTATCTGGCCGTATTCGTTCAATAATATCGTCTCCCTAGGTTACTTGTACTTTTGTTATTATCCTAACTGAACTTAAGATTTTTATCCTTATGGTGCCTATCACCTTATGCTGCTTAGTCCTTCTTCCAGCCGATCAGGTCCTTCACGACCTCACCGGCTAATATAAGCCCTGCCACGGAGGGTACAAAGGCTATGCTGCCCGGTACTGCCCTTTTCCTGAGCCTTGGCTGCTCAGGGTAGTTATCCTCTTCTTTGTCCCCTGCCTTCATGTATTCGGGCACACGGGGCTTTATCGGGGCCTCGGTAGAGTATGCGACCTTGAGTCCGGTTACTCCCCGTTTTTTAAGCTCCTTACGCATCACCTTGGCAATAGGGTCCACTGAGGTTTCGTATATATCCCCTACCCTGAAGGCTGTGGGGTCCAGCTTGTTTCCCGCCCCCATGCTGGATATGATCGGTATGCCCCGCTGAGTGCAGCGGACAGCCAGATCGATCTTAGCAGTTATGGTGTCTATCGCATCCACCACATAGTCCAGGTCGTCGCTTAAGAGCTCATCGGCATTCTCGGCAGAGTATAACGACCTAAGTGCTGTCAACTTTGCTTCGGGATTTATGGTCAGGATCCTGTCCCGCATCAAATCCACCTTGGGCTTGCCTATGGTATCAAAGGTGGCGTGGAGCTGTCGGTTTATGTTCGTCAGCTCGACGCTGTCATAATCCACAAGGACCAGGGACCCAATGCCGCATCTGGCCAGGGCTTCAACGGCGAAGGTCCCGACCCCGCCTATGCCAAAGACCGCGACTTTGCTTCGTCTCAGCTTTTGTAGGCTTTCAGGCCCTATCAGCATCTCGGTTCGTGTAAACGCATGCAGCATTATTTCAACCCCAGCTCCTCGAGCTGCTTGTCGTCAACGGGGCTGGGCGCTTCCGTCATCAGGTCCGAGGCGTTCTGCACCTTGGGGAATGCAATCACGTCCCGGATCGAGCTGCGGTTGGCAAGCAGCATTATGAGCCTGTCAAGGCCATAGGCGATTCCCCCGTGGGGAGGAGTGCCATACTTGAAGGCCTCAAGCAGGAAGCCGAAGCGCTCCCAGGCCTGCTCCCTGGTGAATCCCAAGGCATCGAACATCCTCTCCTGGAGGTCGGTGCTGTGTATCCTGATGCTGCCCCCGCCTATCTCCACACCGTTGAGCACGATATCGTAAGCCTTTGCCCTCACCTTTTCCGGCTGGGTCTCCAATAGCGGTATATCCTCATCCATAGGAGATGTAAAGGGATGGTGCTTTGCAACATAGCGCTGCTCTTCCTCATCGTACTCCAGCAGCGGGAACTCAGTGACCCACAAGAGGTTCATTTTAGTGTTATCCACAAGGCCCAGCTTTTCAGCCAGCTCCAGCCTTAGGTGCCCCAATGACTGGAATACAACATCATTGTTCTGGTCCGCTACAAACAGCAGTAGGTCGCCTGTCTCAGCGCCAAGGCGCTTTAGAATCGCATCCATATGCTCATTCGACAGGAACTTGGCTATGGAGGACTTGATGCCTTCCCCGGTCACGTTGATCCAGGCCAGGCCCTTGGCCCTGTAGGTCTTAACCGTCTCGCCCAGGGAGTCTATTTCCCTGCGGGAGAACTTCTCGCCGCAGCCTTTTGCGTTGATGGCTCTTACGCTGCCACCTCCGGATACGGCATCGGCAAAGACCTTGAAACCGCAGTCCTGGACTATATCGCTTACATCTGTCAGCTCCAGCCCAAACCTTGTGTCCGGTTTGTCCGAGCCGTACCGTTCCATTGCTTCCTTATACTTTATCCTGGGAAGGGGCAGCTGTATATCCACTCCCTTGGCTTTTTTGAATATATGGGCCAGGAGCCGCTCGTTTATGGATATCACATCATCCACATCGACAAAGGACATCTCTATATCGATCTGGGTAAACTCAGGCTGCCTGTCAGCCCTTAAGTCCTCGTCCCTGAAGCACCGGGCTATTTGGAAATACCTATCATACCCTGCCAGCATGAGAAGCTGCTTGAATAGCTGGGGTGACTGGGGCAGGGCATAGAATTTCCCCGGATGGACCCTGCTCGGCACGAGATAGTCCCTTGCGCCTTCAGGCGTGCTTTTGGTCAGCATGGGCGTCTCGATCTCCAGGAATCCCTCATTGTCCAGGAAGTCACGCACCCATTTTGTGACCCTGTGCCTCAGGATGAGGTTTTTTTGCATTTCCGGCCTTCTTAAGTCCAGGTACCTGTATTTCAGCCTGATGGCTTCCGATGCGTCCAGCCCGTCCTCTATATAGATCGGCGGGGTAGCCGCGGTGGACAGTATCTTCAGTTCATCAGCGATTATCTCTATGTCCCCGTTGGGGTATTTTGGATTTATAGCCGACTCGTCCCGCTTGACGACTGTCCCGCTCACGGCAAGGACAAATTCGCTCCGGACCGCCTGGGCTTTGTCAAATATATCCTTGCTTTTCTCCGCATCGAAGACGACCTGGACAAAGCCTTCACGGTCGCGCAGGTAGGCAAAGATCAGCCTGCCCAGGTCCCTCCTGCGCTGTACCCAGCCCATCACGGTCACATGCTCTCCTACCAGGTCCCTGTTTATCATACCGCACATATGGGTCCGTTTCAACCCGCCCAACAGCTCATTCATTTTTCAATTCCTCCCAACTGCTCCTTTAAATATGTGCCGATCGCATCTATTGGTACGTTGACCGCTGTGCCTGCTGCCATGTTTTTGACCTGGATCTCACCCGCAGCGAGCTCGTTGTCGCCCAGGGTGCATACAAACCTGGCTCCCTGCTTGTCGGCATACCTGAACTGCGCCTTCAGGCTCCTGCCCGCGTGATCCATGTCCGCAGATATGCCCATGCCGCGCAGCCGCTGCAGGATCTCAAAGGCTTTGTGCCTTGCCTGATCGCCTAAAGCTGCAATGTATGCATCGCATACGCAGGGCTTGCCTGCCTCTATCCCCTGGGCCTCCATGATAAGGAGGAGGCGCTCCAGGCCGAGGCCAAAGCCTACGCCGGGTACGCTTGGGCCACCACACTCTTCTACAAGGCGGTCATAGCGCCCGCCGCCGCATACCGTGCTCTGGGCCCCCAGGGAATCGGACACTATTTCAAAGACGGTTTTGGTATAATAATCAAGGCCTCTGACTATCATCGGGTCGACTACATATTTTATGTCTGCGGCATCAAGATAGCTTGTCAGCTCATCAAAGTGCACCCTGCAATCATCGCACAGGTTGTCGAGCATGCAGGGGACGTTTTTAACTACCTCCTTGCATTTATCCTCCTTGCAGTCGAGGATGCGGAGGGGGTTTTTCTCGAACCTTTCCCTGCAGACCGCGCAAAGGCCGTCCAGGTTGCTTTTCAGGAATTCCCTCAGGGTCTCATGGTATTTGGGTCTGCATTCCGGGCACCCTATGCTGTTGATACCGGTCTTCAAGCCTTTTATACCCAATCTTTCAAACAATGTAACAGCCAGGGCTATGATTTCAGCATCCAGAGACGCTTCCTTGCCGCCGAAGGCCTCGATGCCGAACTGGTGAAACTCCCTGAGCCGGCCTGCCTGTGGCCTTTCATGCCTAAAGCATGGAGCGATATAATAGAGCTTTG
Source organism: Bacillota bacterium (assembly GCA_029777885.1). Classification (GTDB taxonomy): domain Bacteria; phylum Bacillota; class Clostridia; order Caldicoprobacterales; family DTU083; genus JAKORJ01. Next base: position 4,611 of record JAKORJ010000067.1, read on the forward strand.
CCGGCTGGAGGTCGGCGTAAAGGTTGTGCTCTATATAGGCCCTGACCACCCCGGCTGTCCCTTCCGGCCTTAAGGTGAGGCTCCTGTGGCCCTTGTCCTCGAAGGTGAACATTTCCTTGCGCACTATGTCAGTGGTATCACCGACGCTTCTTACAAACAGCTCGGTATGCTCAAAAACAGGGGTCCGGATCTCGCTGTATCCAAAGCTCCTGGTTATTTCGCGTATAGTGTCTTCTATGTAATGCCATTTGTATGACTCCTGGGGCAAAACATCCTTCGTGCCCTTCGGCGCTTTTGTCAACATGCCTGTTCCTCCTGTCATACTTAGTTTTTCCTATAATAAAAAAATCCCTTCATCCTCAATAGGGACGAGAGACTGAACTGCCCGCGGTACCACCCCGGTTGGAGGCCTTTAAACCTCCCGCTTTTAAAATAACGCATTAATGCGGACCTGCCTACTGCCCTTTTCAGCAGATCTGCTCATGAGTGTCCTTCCCCGGTACTTTCCGCAAGAGATACTTTCAGCCGCGGTACCTCCTCTCTGATGCTTCCGTATCAGGTACTCTCTCAATCATCGCATAAATATGGATTTATTGTATTATAAACAAAAGATATGCAGGTGTCAACCTAATAGGAGCACTTTCCGCTTTTTCTCTATCATCTGGTCTATCCGCTCAATATAGTCCTTCAGGCTCTTAACGTTGGCGATCCGCTCGATCCTGTCCTCATCGGGATAATACACCTTGCTTGCCGCGCCGGCGCCAAAAGCCCAGATGCTCCTTTTTTCCTCCATTATGTGGATGTTGTACAGGCATTCCTTGCCCGGCCTGCAGTACCCGATGTTTTCCATGTGGTCAAGCATATACTTCTGCCGGTACAGGTAATAGGGAACCATGTGGAGCTTATCGATCCATCTATGGCAGATCTCGGCCATCGCCTCGGCCAGGCCTTCGCGCTCCGGATCGTATTGGCTGAAGGAATCCTTAAGCAGGGACCCGCGCTTTACCGCCAGGGTATGCACAGTGATATTGTCCGGCTCAAGGCGGGCTATTTCCTCCATGGTTTTGTTGAAATCCTCCGCTGTCTCCCCCGGCAGTCCGGCTATCACGTCCATATTGATATTGTCAAAGCCCGCGCGCCTTGCCTTATGGTAAATGTCCTTTATATCATCCACCGTATGGTTCCTTCCTATCAGGTCAAGGGTGCGCTGGTTCATGGACTGGGGGTTTATGCTGAGCCTGGTGACCCCATAGTCCTTCATGAGCATAAGCTTGTCATCATCCAGGCTGTCCGGCCTGCCTGCTTCCACGGTAAATTCCAGGAGGTGGCTGCCCGGCAGGGAATCAAGGGCTGTCCTGATTATGTCAAGCAGGCGCTTCAAGGCCGGCAGCTCCAGTACTGTCGGCGTGCCTCCACCGATGTAAAGGGTATCGATGGTTGTGCCTTTTATGCTGAAAAGCTCGAATACCTCCATGAGCTCCTTCTGGACACAGTCGAGATACTGGTCCATCCTGTCCGAGACCCTGGATATCAGGTCCGAGGGAAATGAACAGTAATTGCACCGGGAGGCGCAGAAGGGCACATGGATATAAAGGCAGGCCGTCCTGCCGGATACGTCTTTGACATAGGGTGCCTGGACATCAGCTACTTCCAGCATCAGGTCCGCTTTTTCCGGATGGATCCTGTAGGCTTCAACAACCTCTTTGCGAATGTCCTCCTTGGGCATCCCTTCCCTTATCATCTGGTTGACGAGCTTGACAGGCCTTATGCCTGTCAGTATGCCCCATTTGGGCCTCCGGCCCGTATATGCGGACAAGAGCTCATATACGCACCCCTTGAGGGCATTCTTTATATTCCTGTGCAGAGCATTATCATTGTCCGCTGCTATATACTGCTGAAGCCTATGCTCTTGGATTCTACCGGAGTGCTCCCCGGTTTCACCGGTGCCTTCTATTAGCCTGGCATAAAAGGTATGGCATCCTCCTTGGCTGACTGCCCCCTGGCCGGTTGCACCCTGGCCGGTTTCATAGCCGCACTTAATCAGAGTGAACTTATGCGCCTTAGCGTCTGGCAATGGGACCTCTGGCGATGTTGCCTTCAGCGATGGTGTATCCAGCAGAGGCATCTCATACTTTTGAGCGAAGTCCACGGTATCATTCGGGAAAAACACCCTGGCAAGATCGATTATTTCATTTTCGTAAGATACCTGGCGTGCTTCCACCAATATCATAGGCAGGTATTCCTCTCAAGCACTTTCGTTTGTAACTTCCTAGAACTGTCTCCTGCTGTCGATCAACATTGTCACAGGCCCGTCATTGACCAGGTCCACGAACATGTGAGCCCTGAATATCCCGGTTTCAACCCTGACGCCCATGCCTTCCACCAGGCGGCAGAACTCTTCGTATAAGGCATTAGCCTCCTCCGGCGGGGCAGCCTTATCAAAGCTGGGGCGCCTGCCCTTCCTGCAGTCCCCGCACAGGGTGAACTGGGACACAGCCAGCATGGCTCCCCCTGTGTCTAACAAGGACAGGTTCATCTTGCCGTTCTCATCCTCAAAGATCCGCAGGTTGACTATTTTTTCGGCCATATATTCTGCGTCCTTGACAGTGTCTCCGTTTTCCACTCCTAAAAAAACAAGAAGACCTGCACCGATCGCGCCGGTCACTTGTTCATCAACAGTAACTTTTGCTCTGCTGACTCGCTGCAATACAGCCCTCACATCTATTAGCTCCTTTGTATAGCCCTTTGCCTGTTTCATGCGTCATGCATTCACCCTGAATACATCAAGCACGTCCCTGACCCGGCCGAAGAACTTGATGACTCGCTCAAGCTGCTGGGTATCGTGTATTTCAAGCACAAGGTTTATGATGGCCAGCTTGTTCTTTGCTGTCCGTGCGTTGATAGCCGTAACGTTTATCTTGATCTCAGCCAGGGCATTGGTGATGTCTGCCAGTATGGCCTGCCTGTCTCTGGCGATGATTTGGATCTCGGCATTATAGGAGGCCTTGCTCTCCGCAGCCCAGCTCACTTCCACCAGGCGGTTGGCCTCGACGGCCTGGTCCGTCAGGTTGATGCAATCAGCCCTGTGTACAGACACGCCCCTGCCCCTGGTGATATACCCTATGATCGGGTCACCGGGCACCGGGTTGCAGCACTTGGCAAAGCGCACCAGCACATTGTCTATGCCTTTTACCCTTACGCCGTTGTCCGATGAGCTCTTTTCCCTTATAGGCTTGGTTTCCTTTGGGACGAGGCCGGAAGGCTCAGCTGCCTTGTTTGACTTCCGGTATTCCTCGATGAGCCTTGTGAGCACCTGGTTGGTGGTCAGGCCGCCGTAGCCCACAGCCGAGTACATATCATCCAGGGTATGGAATCCGTATTTCCTGAAGATGCCTTCCACCCATTCATTTTTGACCAGCTGGGAAAGGACAAAGCCCTGCCTCTTGGCTTCCCGCTCCAGCATCTCCTTGCCCTTTTCGATGTTCTCCTCCCGTTTTTCCTTCTTGAACCATTGCCGGATCTTGTTCTTGGCCTGGCTGGTCTTTACTATCTTGAGCCAGTCCCTGCTGGGTCCATGGGAGGTCGAAGGAGATGTGAGTATCTCTACTATGTCGCCCGTACGCAGCTCATACTCCAACGGCACTATTTTCCCGTTGACCTTGGCTCCGATGCACCTGTTGCCTATAGCACTGTGAATCGCATATGCGAAGTCCAGGGGTGTAGCGCCCTTGGGTAGGTCGATCACATCGCCCTTGGGCGTGAACACAAATACCTCGTCAGTAAACAGCTCGATCTTGAGGGATTCCATGAACTCCCTGGCATCGCTCTGGTCGTTCTGCCACTCCAAAAGCTGCCTAAGCCAGGCAAACTTTTTGTCCATATCATAGGAGGTCTTGCGGCCCTCCTTGTATTTCCAGTGGGCAGCTATGCCGTATTCCGCTGTCCGGTGCATTTCCCAGGTACGGATCTGGATCTCGATCGGGTCTCCATGGGGGCCTATTACGGTGGTGTGGAGGGACTGGTACATGTTGGGCTTGGGCACCGCTATATAGTCCTTGAACCTTCCCGGTATAGGCTTCCAGAGGGTATGGACGACCCCAAGGACGCCGTAGCAGTCCTTAATGCTGTTTACCAGGATCCTGACCGCAAGCAGATCGTATATCTGTTCAAACTCCTTGTGCTGCATATACATTTTCTTGTATATGCTGTAGAAGTTCTTAGGCCTGCCCTCTATATCAAAGTCTCCGACCACGTCGGTGAGCTTTTGCCTGAGCGTGTCGATGACCTCCTGGATATATGCTTCCCGTTCCCTGCGCTTCTTGGCTACCTTTTCCACCAGGTCATAATATCCTTTGGGGTCGATGAACCTTAATGAAATATCCTCGAGCTCCCACTTGATCTTGTATATACCCAGGCGGTGGGCCAGGGGGGCATATATCTCCAGGGTCTCATATGCCTTTTCACGCTGCTTTTCTTCGTCCACATACTCAAGAGTCCGCAGGTTGTGTAGCCTGTCGGCCAGCTTGATGATGATCACCCTGATGTCCTTGGCCATGGCCAGGAACATTTTGCGCAGGTTTTCGACCTGCTGCTCTTCTTTGGTCTTGTATGAAAGCCTGCTCAGCTTGGTGACGCCGTCTACCAGCATCGCCACTTCCGAGCCGAATCTTCTTTCCAGCTCTTCCTGTGTCGTCTCGGTATCCTCGATCGTGTCATGGAGCAGCCCTGCTGTGATGGTATCCACATCCATACCCATATCGATAAGGATTTTAGCAACCTCGATGGGGTGAATGCTGAAAGGCTCGCCTGAAGACCGTTTTTGGCCCTCGTGCACCTTGATGACAAAGTCGCAGACCTCTCTTATTTTTTCTGCTACACTTGGCCCATATGCTTTTTCAATTTTTGACTCCAGCTCAAGCTGCAGCTTTTCCAGCATGCTATACTCCTTTCCTGTACAGGTATACAGCAGGACTTGCCAGACGACTGACAAAATCAATAGCTGACGAGCGACTTCACCTCATAGTCCTTGAGCATCTCTCTACCCTTCAGTTCTGTAAGTTCAATAACAAATATGATCCCTACGACTTTCCCGCCCAGCTTTTCGACCAGCTTGGCCGTTGCCAGGGAAGTACCGCCGGTAGCCAAAAGGTCGTCGGCTATGATGACCCTCTGACCGGGCTTGATCGCATCCTTGTGAAGCTCAAGGGCATCTGTGCCATATTCGAGCTCATATTCATACCTAACGGTCTCAGCAGGCAGCTTCCCGGGCTTTCTTACCGGCACGAACCCTACCCCCAGGCCGTATGCCACAGGAGCGCCCAAAACAAATCCCCTTGCCTCGGGCCCTACTATGATATCAGCATTCTTGTCCCTGCAATAAGCAACCAGTGAATCTACTGTGTACCGGTATGCTTCTGCATCCTTAAGCAGCGTGGTAATGTCTTTGAATGATATGCCTTCCTTTGGAAAATCCTCGATCACCCTGATTTTTTGTTTAAGATCCATATTCCTTTCCTCCTTGATAAATATCAGTGATTACTCGTTTGTATCAATCCAGCTAACCACGCCCTATGGAATGCAAACATCCTGCTTTCGGCAAGCTTTCTGCTTATCGGGTTCTTCACGCAGTTTACCCTGATGAATTGTGTACCCGATTCAAGGGCTATGAAATTGAGCTCTTTAAAAACTTGCAGGGCGAGCAATAGCTGAAAGCTGTTCAGTTCATGCCCTGTATCTGCCTTGAAACTGGCTGACAGGTGGCAGGTACCGGTCCAGAAGTTCCTGCCTGGCTTGGCGGCACGCAGCCATTTGTAGAAGGCCTCGAACTGCTCGCGGGTAAGGTCCAGGTCCTCATGATAAGGCCTATCATTCGGTGGCATGCCGTCCGGTTTTATTATGCAGTGTTTCCTATCCACGCAAGCACTGGATCTGCGTATCCTTTCCGCGAATCCGGCTTCGCTGCCGGGTACCATGATAGTATGATAGTTTTCAGCAGGAAAAACCGTCGTGTCCGGAGCTAGTAGTATAATGTTCCTCCCCGCGCCGTCTTCGATGCACGGCGCATTATACCTGACCACAACGTCATTCAAAATGCCATGGCTGAGCAAACCCCCCAGCAGGGCCCTGGCTGCGCCGGGCGTGTGGACCAGCACCGCAACGCCGAACTTGCAGGACCTCAGCATGGCGCAGAAGTCATCTATGCCAATTTCCACAAGGTCATTGCCTGTTCCTGCTGTTACTGGAATTTCTGGAGTAACTACATTACCATTATACATAAATTCAGCAAAAAAGGCATTAAAAAGTTTGTCATAAAACATCTCAAGCAGCTTCTCGATATCTCCCTGGCTCCGATAGGACCTGTCCAGGCTGTGGATCTGGAACTGGGTAGTGCTTACGCCCATCCATTCATTCAGTTTCAACGAAACCAGCAGGTCAACCTCGCATCCCTGCTGCAGCTCGTTATCCAAAGCAGCCAAATTGAACCCTATCGCATCCCAGGACCTTTGCCCCAGTCCCAGGGCAAGCTTAAGGTGTTTATCGTCCTTGCCCAATAGCCTTCGGCTTTCAATGGATGCGGACCTAATCAGAAACTTGGGTACCGGATTTCCAAAGCCGAATGGGGCAAGCATGTCTATCTCCCTGTGCAGGTCCGGTGTGATATCCTCAGGTCTGAGCGGCCCGTCATAGAAGTACCGGGGAAGCATAAGGTCTTCATTTATATTTTCATCTGCATACTCACATATTCTTTTTCTGAAGGCATCTATGTTTCCGGCTGCCAGTGACAGGCCGGCCGCCTGCTCGTGGCCGCCGAACCTGGTCAGCAGGTCGCTGCAGGACTTTAGTGCCTCATAAATATTGAAGCCCTTGATGCTCCTGCAGGAGGCCGTACCTACACCGTCATTGACTGAGATCAACACACAGGGCCGGTTGTACCGCTCAACCACCCTTGACGCCGCGATGCCGATGACACCGGGATGCCAGCCTTCTCCACAGACCACGATCACTTTTTCCCGGGCGGGATCCACCTGATGCTTTATGTTTTCAAAAACAGAAGTGATGATTCCGTTTTCTGCTTCCTTGCGAGCATTATTCTCCGCTGCCAGGGCCTCTGCTGCAGGAATGGCTTCATCCAGGCTGTCAGCAGTAAGGAGCTCAAAGCCTTTTCGGAAGCTCGACATCCTGCCCGGCGCATTGAGACAGGGCGCTATCCCGAAAGAGATCCTGCCTGCATCGATGGTGCCATCCTCATAGCCCAGCGCCCTTGCCAGGGCTCTGATTCCCGGCCGGGGTCTCTCATTTATGGCCTTAAGGCCAATGGCCGCCAATATACGGTTTTCCCCTGTCAGAGGGACCACATCGGCTATCGTGCCGATAGCGGCCAGATTTATGTATTTCTCGACCTCACCTGTCCCCCCGATGGCCTGGATCAGCTTCAGGGCGACGCCGACGCCGGCCAGGTCTTTGAAAGGATAAGCCTGCCCTGGCTGCTTGGGGTTTATGACCGCATAGGCTTCCGGCACAATATCGCCCGGGTTGTGATGGTCGGTAACTATGATATCCAGGTAAGGCTTCAAGGCATATATCTCATCTATGGCCGAAATACCGCAGTCGACCGTGATTATAAGCCCCGCTCCCTGCTCCTTCAGGGATTGCAGGGCATCCAGATGCAGGCCGTAGCCCTCATCCTTCCGGTTTGGTATATAGATGTCCACATCCGCGTTTATGGATTTGAAGTACAGGTAAAGCATCGAGGTTGAGGTCACGCCATCTACATCGTAATCGCCGTATACTATGATTTTTTCCCTGCTTGCAATAGCCCTTTTTATCCGTTCAACGGCCTTGTCCATTCCGGACAGAAGATAGGGGTCATGTAGCCGGCTCAAAGCCGGATTGAGAAACTCCCTGGCTTCCTCCGGTGTCGTTATTCCCCTGTTCACCAGCAGCCTGGCAGCGACCTCGCTTATGTTGAGCTCATATTTCAGCATAAACACTGCGCTGTCGATATTATTGAGCGCAGGCTTCATAAGTTCGTAAACAGCCATCTAAACCCCTCATGTAAAATCATCAAAAAGAAAAGCTTCTCAATCGGAAGCTTTAGATTGCATCTTTATTATATTATGATATCGTGCCAATAGTAAAGTACGACACAAAGGTTTGTTCCAACAGGCCTTAGCAGTTTAGGTTTGGCTCCGATGGGCGGCCAGGACTGAGCTCCCTATGCCGCCCGGCTCGGAGGTGTCGGTTATATGCCCTACCCCTACCTTAAGATTGGTTATGCAAGTGCCCTCCAGAATGGGGATATTTGCATTGAGCTTGGAAGAAACTCTTAAAACAAGCAAGGCTGCAAGATTAAATAATTTAACCTGCAGCCTGACGATCATGGTACTATCCAACAAACAGATAATACGGTAGACTCATAGCTTTGCGTCCTATACTTTCGTATAGTTTGCCTACATGTTCAGTTTTAGTTTCTATTTATATCCATTATATGGACACGTTAATCAAATGTCAATCATATGTTTAAGTTTTTTTGAGCATCAAAAGGCAATTTAAGCTTCATTCTTCGAAGGTTTCCAGGGCCTTTATCGCAAGGGCGCACTCAAGGCGCTTTTTCTCCATCTCGCAGCCCAGATCATAGGGCTTGTCGATCGAGCCGTTGAAATGGAAAGCATTTGCAGCGCAGCCCCCGCTGCAGTAGAATTTCGCCCAGCAGGACGCGCATTTTTCCTTTGTGAAAACATTGGTGCCCCTGAACCGCAGCTGCTTTTCCCGGTCAAAGGAACCGTCCACCACGCTGCCCATCCTGTATTCCTCATCCCCTACGAACTGATGGCAGGGATAGATATCTCCCCTGGGCGTAACCGCGATATATTCATTTCCGGCACCGCAGCCCGTGGACCTTTTTGCGGCGCATGGACCCTGGTTCAGGTCGACCATGAAGTGGAAGAAGTTGAAGCCCCGGCCTTCCTTCCGCCTTTTTATATAGGCCTCTGCCAGCCTGCCGTAAGCGGCGAAGATATCCTTCAGATCCGCCTTGGTCAGGGCATAGTCCTCGCTTTCCGGCGCAACGACAGGCTCTACGGATATCTGCTTAAAGCCCTGGTCTGCCAGGTGGAGGACATCCTTGTCAAAATCCTTGTTGAATCTCGTAAAGGTGCCTCTAACATAGTAGTTGTTCTGGTCCCGGCTGTCCGCCAGCCTGAGCGCCTTGGGCGCTATTATGTCATAGCTGCCCCGGCCCGTGCAGGTCTTACGCATGCTGTCGTGCACCTCTGGACGGCCGTCGATGCTTATGACTACATTCACAAATTCCCGGTTTATATAGTCTATGGTATCGTCATCCAGGAGCAGGCCGTTTGTGGTTATGGTGAACTTGAATTTTTTATTGTGTTTCTTCTCCAGCGCGCGGCCATAAGCCACCAACTGCTTTACGGTGTCAAAATTCATAAGGGGCTCACCGCCGAAAAAGTCAACTTCCAGGTTCCTACGGTGGCCTGAATGCCTGACCAGAAACTCCAGGGCTTTCTTCCCGGTCTCAAAGTCAAGCAGCTCCCTTTCGCCTTTGAAGTCCCCTGTGGAAGCGAAGCAATAGGAGCAGCGCAGGTTGCAGTCATGGGCGGCATGGAGACACATGGCCTTTATGACAGGTTCGCCGGCCATGGCCGGGATCCCGCCATCCCATTCCGTATAAAGCATGTTTTCTTGTATAAGCACATTCAGCTCATCCATGGCTTCTTGTATATCGGACACCGGATATTTGCCTCTTAAGGCTTTATATACGTTATCCGTATCAAAATCAGGCCCATGATCGAGCAGGTCCCATACGAGATCATCTATCACGTGCACGGCCCCGCTGTTTACATCAAGGACCAGCTTTATGCCATTTACCTCAAACTTATGTATCATCAGCTAAACCCCTTTATCAGATCGATATATGACCCCAGCTGCCGGAATTGGCGGCAGGAGCAACCACTTAGTATTCAACAAAGATAGCAGTAGCTATGCTACTGCCATCTGCTTTTTTGCTATTTGGCTTGATTCTGGGCTTATTTCTGGCAACTCTGGTTGGCCACAGTGCAGGACGTCTTGCATGCAGACTGGCAGGATGCCTGGCACTCGCCACAGCCGCCCTTGGACAGGCTCTGTTTTAAATTGCCCCTATGTAGTGTCTTGATATGCTTCATAACAGTCATTCCTCTCTCATAATACAGTTTCCATGATATTATAGCATAATGTACCTGAAGTAGAAAGCATTATTTAAGATTTACCCCTATAGCGCCGCCGATCGCTCCTGTGATCAGGGCTGTCAGAGTATCTGAAAGCATGATCATGTCAAAGGCTACCTTACCACCGGAGACAAGGCTTATTATCGAAACAAGCAATATATACATAAGTCCCGAAGCAGCACCCTTCAGCCAGCCGTTTTTCCGTATGAGCCGGGCTGCATATGCTCCGCCGAAGGCTATGCTGAATATCTTAACTACCTGCAGTACAGGCTTTATGACTGAGTCGTGCAGCTCAGTAAGCTGCATAACGAAGGAAAAAATGATTATGCAGATAAGCGTTATGATGACTGCCAGGACAGCCCCCTTAAAAACAAGCATCAATTCCTGCAGCAAGGAGTTGTCTTCCTGTCTTGCGGAAATCTGGCGGCTCCTTCTCATACCACTCAACTCCCCCAATGCGTCTTAGTTAAATTTATGCATGGGGAGCAGCTTATATTACTTATAAAAAACCTGCTTCCGGATCCGGAAACAGGCTTTGGCGTCAGTCGTCCGATATGGGTCTGTCTACATCACGGATAGCCCAGCGTTCGAACACAAGCTTGACCTTGTCATTTCCGACTTCAACGGTAATGATGTCATCCCGGATGGCGGTTATCTTGCCGCAGATGCCGCCTATAGTCGTGACATTGTCGCCGACCTTCAGGGAAGCCAGCATCTCCTTGGTCTCTTTTTCCTTTTTGCGCTGGGGGCGGATCAGCATGAAGTAGAAGACCACGATCAGGATTATAAAGGGTGCAAACTGGATAAGCATTGCAAGCAACGGGTTGCCGGCTACTTCTCCAGGTGCGGGTGACCCTGTCGGTGTCGGTGTTGATGCCAATGCAGTAAACAGCATTCTATATCCTCCTTTAAGTATATAGTAATATTCTAATCCCTTTGACCGCCTTTATCAAGTCAATATTGAAAATTCTTTACTCATAGCCAAACTTTGCATAAAACTCGGTCCTGAAATCCGGCAGCCTGTCCTCCATGATGGCGCTTCGGATGTTTTCCATAAGGTTTATCAGGAACCTCAGGTTGTGTATGGTGGCCAGTGTGGCTGCCAGGATCTCGTTGGCCTTGATCAGGTGCCTTATATATGCCCGGGTGAAGTTCCTGCATGTATAGCAATCGCATTCGGGATCAAGGGGTGAGAAATCTCTTTCATAGGTAGCATTCCGCACTACCACCTTGCCCCGGCTGGTGAGCACGGTCCCGTTCCGCGCGATCCTGGTCGGCAGCACACAGTCGAACATGTCCACACCCCGCATCACGCCCTCTATCAGGCAGTCCGGCGACCCTACGCCCATAAGATACCTTGGCTTATTTTCAGGCATGACCGGCATAATCACGTCGAGCATTTCATACATAACGGACTTTGGCTCACCGACGCTTAGCCCCCCGATACCGTATCCGGGCAGGTCAAAAGATATGACATCCCTTGCGCTTTTCAGCCTGAGATCGGGATACATGCTGCCCTGCACTATCCCAAACAAGGCCTGATCCTCCCGCTTATGGGCTTTTACGCAGCGCTCCAGCCAGTTCGTCGTCCTGTCCACTGACCTGGCGACGTATTCATACTCCGCCGGATAGGGAACGCACTCGTCAAAAGCCATGATTATATCTGCCCCGAGGGCGTTTTCTATCTCGATAGCCTCTTCAGGCCCCAGGAAATGGGTGGACCCATCCAGGTGGGACTTGAAGGTCACCCCTTCGTCGGTGATATGGCGCAGGTCGCTCAGGCTGAAGACTTGGAAGCCCCCGCTGTCCGTCAGGATCGGCCGATCCCAGTTCATAAAGTTGTGCAGTCCGCCGGCCTCCTCGACGAGCCTGTGGCCAGGCCTCATATAAAGATGGTATGTATTGGCCAGTATTATCCTGGCTCCTATTTCCTTAAGGTCCCTCGGGGTTACAGCCTTTACGGTGGCCTGGGTGCCTACTGGCATGAAGACCGGTGTATCAAAGCTGCCGTGGGGCGTATGAAACCTCCCCAGCCTGGCTCCTGTCCGCGTATCCTCTTTTATCAGTTCAAACTCAAACATCGTGCCTCCGTATTTTGCTTGTCAATATCAAGACATATTAGGTAAACATGATTAATTGAATCAATATATAAACATGGCATCGCCGAAGCTGAAAAAGCGGTAACGCTTTTCGATGGCCTCCTTGTATACCCTCAGTATTTCCTCCCTGCCCGCAAGGGCGCTGACGAGCATCAGCAAGGTCGATTTGGGAAGATGGAAGTTGGTTATGAGGGCATCGGTTATTTTAAACTTATAACCCGGATAAATGAAGATGCCGGTGGAACCGCTGCCCGATTTTACATGTCCCGTATCATCGGCTATCGATTCAATGGTCCTGAGGGATGTGGTGCCAACTGCTATGACCCTGCCGCCGGAATCCCTGGTCCTGTTGATGATGTCAGCCGCTTTTGGATCGACGTTGTAGACCTCCTCGTGCATCCGGTGGTCCTCAAGGTTTTCGGTCTTGACTGGACGGAACGTGCCTATGCCTACATGGAGGGTCACCTTGGCTATTTGTACCCCGGACTCCTCTATCTTCTTCAGCAGCTCCGGAGTAAAGTGGAGACCTGCGGTAGGCGCCGCCGCTGAACCGCTGTGCTCGGCATAAACGGTCTGATACCGGTCCCTGTCCTTCAGCTCTTCATGTATGTATGGGGGCAGGGGCATGATCCCCGCCTTCTCCAGGACCTCTTCGAACACTCCGTCGTAATGAAATCTGACCAGGCGGCCGCCTTCCTCGGTCTTGTCCAGGACTTCAGCCTTCAACAAGCCATCAGCAAATATAAAGCGTGTCCCGATCTGCGCCCTTTTGCCCGGCTTTACCAGCACACGCCATACATCATCCTCTTGCCTGCTCAGCAGTACGAACTCCATGCTGCCGCCCGTGTCTTCCTTTTTGCCCAAAAGCCTTGCAGGTATGACCTTTGTATCATTGAGGACGAGGCAGTCGCCCTTATGGAGATATTCCACTATATCCCTGAACACCCTGTGCTCTATGCTGCCGTCAGCCCTGTTGTACACAAGGAGCCTTGATTCGTCCCTTTTGTCAATAGGCCTTTGGGCTATCAGCTCCTCGGGCAGATCGTAATCAAAATCAGAAACCTTCAACAGTGCCTCTCCGTTCTCTGTGTGATTTAAGCAAGATATTACATGATACCTATGTAATATCATAATATCTGTATAATTTCATAATATCCTGAATCTCGCCTATTATACCCCAGCACCCGTCCTACAAAAGGCTTGCCTGCTCCTCCACGGGGATGTTCAGGTGCTTAAGCCCCAGGGATGTGATCACCCTTCCCCTGGGCGTACGGGCTATAAAGCCCAGCTGCAGCAGGTAAGGCTCGTACACATCCTCAATGGTGGTGCTTTCCTCCCCTGTGGATGCGGCAAGGGTTTCCAACCCGACGGGGCCGCCGTCGAATTTTTCATATATGGCCCTGAGTATTCGCCTGTCGACCTCATCCAGCCCTATGGCATCGACCTCAAGCATGTTGAGGGCATCCTTGGCCACATCCAGGGTTATCACATTATCGGCCTTGATCTGGGCATAGTCCCTTACCCTCTTGAGCAGCCTGTTGGCCACCCTCGGCGTCCCCCTGGAGCGCTTGGCGATTTCCATTGCGCCCTCGGGATCAATGTCTATGCCTAGAATGCCGGCAGACCTTGTGACGATTTTTGCCAAATCGGCCGGGCTGTAAAGCTCCAGCCTGTTTATTACCCCAAACCGGTCCCTGAGCGGGGAAGTGAGCATCCCTGCCCTGGTCGTGGCGCCCACCAGGGTAAACCTGGGCAGGTCAAGCCTGATCGACCGGGCGCTAGGCCCCTTGCCGATGATTATATCCAGCGCAAAATCCTCCATTGCTGGGTATAGTATTTCTTCAACGCTGCGGTTGAGCCGGTGTATCTCATCTATAAAGAGGACATCCCTGTCCCCCAGGTTGGTCAGTATGGCAGCCAGGTCTCCGGGCTTTTCAATGGCCGGGCCTGAGGTTATCCTTATGCTGACGCCCAGCTCATTGGCTATGATATTGGCCAGGGTAGTCTTGCCAAGGCCAGGTGGGCCGTACAGCAGCACGTGGTCCAAGGCCTCGTTGCGCTCCCGGGCAGCCTGTATGAATATCAATATCTGTTCCTTGACCCTGGTCTGGCCGATATACTCGTCCATGGTCCTTGGCCTAAGGCTCAGCTCTATATCCTGGTCTTCGACCGTTCTGTTTGCTGCTATTATCCGATCCTGGAGCTCGTCCAAAACGAATCCCCCTATCTGTTGCGATTATCCAGGCTTCTAAGCGCCTGCCTGATAAGGTCTGAGGCGTCTTTTCCTTCCAGACCCCGCAAGGCATCCTCTGCATCAGCTGCGGAGTAACCGAGCCCCTGGAGGGCTTCCAGGGCTTCAAAGTATATGCTGCCCCGGGCTGTCGGAAGTCCTTCCCCGGCCTTTTCTGCAAGGGCTGCCTTGTCAAGCTTGTCCTTCAGCTCAAGTATGATGCGGTCTGCTGTCTTTTTGCCCACCCCAGGCACAGTGCTGAGCAGCCTGCTGTCGCCTGTCAAAATAGCCATGGCAAGCTGGGCTCTGCTGTAGCTGGAGAGCATGTTCAAGGCGACTTTCGGTCCGATGCCGGATACTGAAATCAGCTTGTCAAAAAAAAGCTTGTCCTCCTCATCGATAAAACCATAAAGCTCCTGCGCATCCTCCCTGAGATGCATATATGTATAAAGCTTTGCTGCTTCGCCTTGCCTGGGCAGGTCCGTTATGACGGTATTCGGAACATAGATCAGGTACCCGATGCCGTGGGCCTCAAGGATGACCTGCTGATTGCCGACCTCTGCCAGCGTCCCTTTTATATATGCGTACATCTGCTTATCCCCTATCGATTTCCCAGTTTGCGACCCATCTGTGAGCTATGTATATGACACACCGCCACTGCCAGCGCGTCTGCGGCATCATCGGGCTGGGGCACGTCTTTAAGGTTCAAAAGCAGCTTAACCATCTGCTGGACCTGGTGCTTGTCAGCCCTGCCGTACCCTACCACGGATTGCTTGACCTGCAGGGGGGTGTATTCATAAAGATCGATCCCCAAGCCTGCGCAGGCCACTACCGCAGCCCCTCTGGCATGGCCGATGATTATCGCGGTTTTAGCGTTTTTGTTGAAGAACAGCTCTTCAAGGGCGGCCGCGTCCGGTGAATAGCGCTTTATAAGGTCAGCGGCTGAGTTATATATATGGAGCAGCCTTTGCGGAGTCTCCATATCGGGGGGAGTGGTGATCACGCCATAATCCAGTACCCTCAGGCTATTGCCCCGGTCTTCAACTACACCGTACCCCATTATGGCCATACCCGGATCTATTCCTAATACCCTCAACTAAGTCACCCTTCCCCAAAGCCCTGAAGCTTGTTCGTCCATAGACAATATTATGCCTTTTGACCGGGCATGTCAACGCACACTTACCGCGTCTGCCCGTTTCCATGTACCACATACTTTATGGTAGTCAGAGCCTTGAGCCCCATAGGGCCTCTGGCATGGAGCTTCTGGGTGCTGATGCCAATCTCCGCCCCAAAGCCGTACTCGTAGCCATCGGTGAACCTAGTGGATGCATTGACATATACAGCGGCGGCATCCACTTGGGATGTGAATTTGCGGCTATTGAAATAGCTGGATGTGACGATTGCCTCTGAATGCCCGGAGCCGTAACGGTTTATATGGTCGATTGCCTCGTCCACGCCGTCCACCACCTTTATCGCCATGATGAGGCTGAGATACTCCCTGCCCCAATCATCCTCCGTGGCAGGCATTATCCCCCCTGCCAGCCTCATGGCTTCAGGGCACCCCCTCAGCTCGACGCCCTTGTCTTTTAGTGCCTTGACCAGTTTCGGTAGCAGGTCAGGTGCCGCCTTCCTGGAGATCAGGAGCTTTTCTGCGGCGTTGCAGACTCCCGGCCGGCTTGTTTTGGCATTGATTACGATGTCGACCGCCATTTCGTGATCACACTCGTCGTCTATATACACATGGCAGTTGCCTTCCCCGGTTTCGATCACAGGCACTCTGGCGTTCTCCACCACTGACCTTATGAGTCCGCCTCCCCCCCTGGGTATGAGCACGTCTATTATGCCGCTTAGGGTCATCAGCTCAACTGCGCTGCTTCGGTCCGTATCGTGGATCAGCTGTATAGCTCCCTCAGGTACGCCCGCTTCAAGAGAAGCCTGGGCCAGGATATCTGCTATGATCCGGTTCGAGTTGATCGCATCCGACCCACCCCTTAAGACCACTGCGTTGGCTGTTTTGATGCACAGGCCGATAGCGTCGGCAGTCACATTGGGCCTGGACTCGTAGATGATGCCCACAACACCCAAGGGTACCCTGATCTGGGCTATTTCAAGGCCGTTGGGCCGTATCCAGGCCGATACCGTTTCACCGATAGGGTCGCTGAGCTGCCTGATGCTCAAGAGGCCTTTGGCCATATCCCCAATCCTGGGCTCATTAAGCATGAGCCTGTCGAGGAAAGCCTGGGGCTTTCCGTTTTCTGCTGCCCTCGCCATGTCCTTTCTGTTTTCCTCGATGATCTGGTCTGCATTCCGGATAAGGGCATCAGCCATCAGTTCCAGCGCCCTGTCCCTTTCAACGGATGAGAGGGCAGCCAGGGATCGGGATGAGCTTTTGGCCAAAAGGGCCTTGGTCCTTGCTTCACCCAACCTTAGTCCTCCTTCCCCTGGGGCACGAACAAGGTCCCCAGTTCCTCACCTGATATAATCCTGTTTATGTTTTCCGGATCGTCGCCGTTGGCTATGACCATCGGGACGCCCGCATCAGTGCATATCCTGGCGGCTTCGATCTTGGTCTTCATGCCGCCTGTGCCCAGATTGCCATGGGTGTCCCCACACATACTGACGATCTCATCTGTGATCCCATCAACCGTGGGAATGAGCCTGGCATCGGCGCAGTTTTTCGGGTCCTTGTCATACAGTCCGTTTATGTCTGACAAAAGTATGAGCAGGTCTGCCTTGATCAGGGCGGCAACCATGGCAGACAGGGTGTCATTGTCGCCAAACTCGATCTGCTCGGTCGATACGGTGTCATTTTCATTCACTATTGGGATGCTGTTGTATTGTAGCAGCAGGGTGTTGAAGGTATTGATCGTATTCTGTTCCCTAACTCCGTTGTCAAGCACGTCCCTGGTCAGGAGCACCTGGGCGGCAGTCTGGCCGTACTCGCTGAACAGCTTGGAATATATGTACATAAGGCTGACCTGGCCAATGGCTGCAAGGGCCTGCTTTTCAGGTATGCTCGCAGGCTTGTGGGCTTGTCCCATCTTTGCCCGGCCTACTCCGATAGCCCCGGAGGTGACCAGCACTACGTGCCTGCCCTGGTTGACAAGGTTGGAGATAACCCTGACGAGCCTTTCTATCAGCATGATGTTCGGCTTGCCGTTCGGGTGGGTGACGGTGGATGTCCCTACCTTTATTACGATCTTGTTTGCAGCCTTTATCCTGTTCTTTAGTTCGGTCAAGAAGGACCCCCCTGTTAGTTTTTATATATTTTACACTTAATCATAAACATTTACAAGAAAAGAAGTCCACAGGGACTTCATTGCTACACAAATCTGCCAAGCCGTGTTATGTTTTACAAGCTTGAGCCTGCCGGCAAGCCTGCAGGCTCTCACCTGACGCCAAGTATTTTTATAAACCGGATCCTGGTCCAGAAATACTTCGAGAGGGGATAATCCTTCCTGTCGTAGGTATGGGTATTGATAAGTATATTATCCAGGGCAGGACGGGCGCCGCAGTGTACAACAAAGAGAGAGTGGGCAAAACGTCCCGAATCCTGGAAAGCAAGCTGTATGATATCGCCTGGCTCGATCTCGGATACATCCGCCTCCCGCCCAAAGGGCCCCGGGTCCAGGGTCATCCTGGTCAGGAAGTTGTACAGGTACTGCACTCCCGTCCAGGCAGGCGCCTTATCATTGGGACTTATATAGTACCAGCCCAGGTCCCTTGTATAATTCATCCTCCCGCACCCGGCATATATGCACTGGGATATGAAATTGGTGCAGTCACCGCCTAGGCTCGAATAGTCGTAATAGGCAGGATTCCTGCCCATGGCCCAGCGGTTCGAATACTCAAGCGCCTTTTGCCTGTCATATGTCAGCTGCAAACCATACATAGTAAGAACCCCCGCACTTATACTGCTACCAGTATATGTGCAGGGGTCAACAACCGTTAAACTATTTCAAGGTTGTGGAACACATTCTGGACATCATCGTTGTCCTCAAGCTTGTCTATCAGGTTCTCAACCTGCTCAGCCTGCTCTGCATTAAGCTTCACCGTATTTTGCGGGATCATTTCTATAGAAGCCGAAGCAAATCTGTAGTTGGCATTTTCCAGGGCTTCCCTTACGGCTGAAAAGTTTGAGGGATCAGTATAGATCTCAAAGGCTTCCTCGCTTTCCTCGATATCCTCCGCCCCAGCCTCCAGAGCTTCCATCATAAGGGCATCCGGGTCTATATCGCCGGTGTTTTCAACGACCAAAACGCCTTTCCGGTCAAACATCCAGGATACGCAACCTGTCGCTCCCAGGCTGCCCCCATTGCGGTCGAAGATGTACCGCATCTCGCTTGCTGTCCTGTTCCTGTTGTCGGTCAGGGCTTCAACTATGACTGCTACCCCGTTGGGTCCATACCCCTCGTATGTAACCTTTTCGTATGTGACTGAGCCAAGCTCCCCCGCTGCCTTCTTTATGCTTCGCATAATATTGTCATTGGGCATATTGGCAGCCTTGGCCTTGGCTATGGCATCGCGGAGCCTGGAGTTCGTAGCAGGGTCGCTACCGCCTCCCTCCTTGACTGCAACGGCAAGCTCCCTGCCTAGCTTGGTAAAGATCTTGCCCTTCTGTGCATCAGTTTTTTCCTTTTTGTGCTTTATATTTGCCCATTTCGAGTGGCCGGCCATATTTTAACCTCCTATATGCTACTAACATTTAATGATAGCACATGTCAGTCCTCCTGTAAAGAAACCGGGCTTCATTCAATAGGTATGAGGTTGAGCATCTGGTCCTCATTTGCCACATTGACATAGGTGTTGGGCACTTCGCCAACCACGATCGACTCGCTGATCGGGACCCTGGTCGATACGCTTATGGTCTCGCTGCCCAGAGGCACGACTATCCTGACCTGGGTCCTGAGCTGGAGATATATTTTATGCCTGGTCTGGTTGATACCCGCCTGATGGAATTCATCGGTAAAATCAGTAGACACCGCCCCGACCGGGATTATCCTGACCTTGATATTGGGCCCCATGCCCGACAGTATCTTGCTGCGGGTGATCGAGCCCAGGGGCACGGTTATACCCTCCTCGCCAAGGGCCCTGATCTCGTCCTGGGCCAAGGTGGAGGTTTCTCTGGCCAGCCTGTTGATCAGGATGGTATTATACTGGATCATGGAGATTTTTCCGTCCTTGTCCAGCAGCACATCAGTGAGGTCGGTATACTTGATATCCGAGCCCAGGATCTTGTTGACGGCATTGTTCATGGCAAGTATGGCGATATATTCGACCTTTGCCTCGGACATGGCTATGATCGTAGGCTTTATGCCTATATCTATCAAAATGAAGATACATATGAATACCCCGATTATGATCAGGGTTATGATAAGGAGCTTCCTCCCGATTTTGATCCGCTTCATAAGCATACGCCTCCCCCTACATTTTATGCCCGGCTTAGCAAAACGTGACACTGGATATGCCGGGGGCATGGCTCAATTTAAGGCAGGTTTACTTTTAGCGCAAATGGGTATACAATATGGTAATATATTTGTAATTTCGTATTAATACACGAGATTGTACATGTATGCTATAATATAATAAAGTCCGGTTAAAACGGAGGTCGATCATGAATACAAAGCAAGGCAAAACCAAGGCTGACAAGTCCGGATCGAAAATCAAAGGCTGGCTTAAACGCCACCTTGTGCCAAGAAAAAAGGAACCGAACTTTGTGCTTTCGGTCATAGTTACTACTGCAAGGCTTTTCATCATCTTCTTAATAGTTGCTGGCTTTGCGGGCTTCGGCACCCTGCTCGGGGTGGCCAAGGCTTATGTTGACGGTACCCCCACCCTTGATGTCAGGCGGATCGAGGACCAGAACCTTACCTCATTTATATATGACATGAACGGGAACCTGATCACTGAATACAAGGGGCTGGAGCACCGTATCTGGGCATCCCTGGATGAAATACCCCAGGATCTTATAGATGCCTTCATCGCGACCGAGGACGTCCGCTTCATGGCCCACAACGGCCTGGATTATAAAAGGCTTGTGGGTGCATTCATAAACAACCTGCTGAGCGAAACAGTCCAGGGCGGCAGCACGATAACCCAGCAGCTCATAAAAAACACCCTGCTCAGCCCTGAGCAAACCTACAAGCGAAAAATCCAGGAAGCATATCTTGCTTTACAGTTGGAACAGGAATATACCAAGCAAGAGATCCTGGAAGCCTATCTGAATACTATTTACCTGGGCAGCGGTAACTATGGGGTCAAGGCGGCAGCCATGAACTATTTCGGCAAGGAGCTCAAGGACCTTACCCTCAGGGAATGCGCAGTGATCGCAGGTATCACGAAGAATCCATACTATTATGATCCCAGATTGAACTTCTACACCAGAAACAGGCCCGAGGTCACATACAAGCGGGCAAACCTGGTGCTCACCCTCATGTATGAGAACGGCTTTATCAACAGAAGCGAGTACGAGCAGGCGCTTTTCGACACTGAAGGCGACGAAACCAGGAATGCAGGCTTTACAGTCATAGAAGAGTCAAGCCACCAAAAGCTTTATGACATGCCATACTTTATCGAGTATGTTGTTGAGGATGTCATCGATGCGCTGATGAAGCAGAACGGCTGGACAGGCAGCGATGGCAAACGCAAGGCGGAAAACCTATTGCTGACAGGCGGGCTCCACATTTACACGACAGTGGATCCTGAAATCCAGAAAATCGTTGAAGATACCCTGTACAACTGGGACGATTACCCCAGTACCGCCAATCCCAAAGATAGCGTGCTCAGAGTGGTCATGGGCGATATGGTCATTGATGTGCCCCAGCCGCAGGCAGCTGCCGTTGTACTAGATCATCACACGGGCGAGCTCAGGGCCATCGTCGGCGGCAGGGTTGAGCCCCAGGGAAGGCGCTGGCTCAACAGGGCCGGCTCCAGTGGAGGGTTCCCCATAGGTTCAGCCGTAAAGCCCATTAGCGTATATGCTTCCTTTATAGAAGCAGGTTATCCAGGGGGCATCATTATAGAAGACGTGCCTGTCCCCATCAAGGGCTGGGATGACGGAGGAGTCAAGGGCTACCCCAACAACTATTATGCAGGTACCTTTTACGGCCCCACCCCGTATAGGGAAGCAGTCATAGAGTCCCTTAACGTATCCTCTGCCAGGACCTTGCTTGAAAGGCTCGGCGTCGATTATGTCGCAAACAAGCTCAGGGAGCTCGGAATAACTTCCAAGAATTATGTGGATACGCCTTTGCCTAATAACTTAGCTCTGGGTACTGACATTGTGAATATGATCGAGGTAGTTGGGGCATATGGCGCCCTTGCAAACAAAGGCGAGTACCGCCAGCCTATATCCTTTACCAAAGTGCTTGACAAGGACGGAAATATAATACTCAGCAACAATACCCAGCGCAAGCTCACGGTATTCAAGGAAAGCACGGCTTTTATAATCACCAATGTCCTGGAGGATGTCATGGCCAGGGGCACAGGTAAAAGGGCAAAATTCCCAAATATGTCCATAGCGGGTAAAAGCGGTACCAACACCAATAACATGGGTGTGTTCTTTGCAGGTTATACCCCATACTATACGGCAGTAGTCGGAATAGCTGAAGATAACTACAAGAAACTTTCCACAAATGCCACCGGCGGCAGGCAAGGGGCGTCCCTGTGGAGGGCCTTCATGGAAAGGGTCCACAAGGAAAAGGAGCTTCCGAACAAGCCTTTCTACGAGGAAATACCCGAGGGTGTGACTGAAGTTGCGGTCTGCGCCTTGTCAGGCAAGCTTCCGAACGAGTACTGCACGGATCTGGTGACCGAGTACTATCCTGATTACGCCGTACCGACAGAAGAATGCGACATGCACCAGGAGATGGTCGTATGCAAGTATTCCGGCAAGCTTCCGTCACCCTACTGTCCAGCTGAGCATCTGGCCAAGAAGCCCATAGTAGTCATCCCTGAAAATTCACCCTATCAGCAACTGACCGATGAACAACTGGCAAAATATGTGCCAGGCGCCTTCCGCAAGCCGGTCAGTGCCGGAATGGATTACAACGATCCTACCCAGCGGGATGCATTCTGCCCCCTGCACAACGAGGCCTGGTATGCTACTGAAACCCAGAGGCCGGCTCTAGAGGCAGATGCATATAGGCTCATTGACCAGATTAATTACAATATTCGCAGGTACAGCGGCCTGATAACCCAGGAGGAATTGACCGGGCTTCAAGATGCAATGGCAGCAGTTGAAAACGCCCTCAATGAAAGCAAGGTGGCACCGCCCGGACAAGGCCAGCCTTATTACACAAGCATACCCATCCTGCAGCCGGACCTGGTCCGGGAAAAGATGAACGAACTCGTGGCTGACTATGACGCAGTGCTGGCACGGATTTATTCCGGCAGATAGCATTGGCAGCTAACGTTAGCAGCTTACAGTAACAACATTAAAGAGAGGCCATGCCTCTCTTTTTTATTGCTTATTATGCCTAATAACCCTGGATCAGTCCCTGTTCTCGACGCGGAAGGAAATATGGACGTTGGCCCTGTATTCAACTATTTTGCCGTTTTCCACTTTTGCGGTGTTGCCGATCACCTCGACCCCCACTATATTATCAACTGTCCTGGCAGCTGTAGCGACACAGTTTTCCACAGCGTCCTGCCAGCTTACGGTCGATGAGCCTACAAGGTCCAATATCTTATATACTGACACTCCTGTCCCTCCTTTTTGCATAAAAGCTATTTGGTAATATCCCTGCCTTTTGCGGCATTTCTAACATCCCTGCTGCCAACAGGGTCTAACGTTTCCTTGTGATGTATCTCGTTTTCCTCAAGGTTGCGTCCTTCCGTTTCCGGCTGCTTTATCTGATGCCTGACCCTGTTCAATCTGAACATCACTCCCTATGCGGTGGCGGCAGCGCTAATGCAAAAAGAATACTGCTGAACCAATGGTCTTGCCCAGGATCACGATCCAGACCAGTATGTAGATCCACCTGACGATTTTGAAGGTATCTGCCGCAACTGTCAATATATCGAAGGTTTCTGTCAAGGCCGCCGCGATCATTCCAACGTAAATGCCGCATACGAGCCCCGCCGGGGCAACCAGTATCCCGCATCCTCGAAGGTCCAGGCCGAAAAAGTATGCGGCGCAGGCAAATATGCTACCCAGTATGACGCTTGCCTGGTACCAGCGGATGCTGAAGCTTTCCCCTGTCAGTTCCACTATCCTTATGATAACCCCCAGTACAGTAAAAAATGCAACAAGAGCCGCACCAACCACCAGCCCGCCGGCAAAGGCCACCAGTACGGACACGATGTATATCAACTTTTATCTTGCTCCTCCATATAAATCAGATAGTCATGCAACTCCCGTTTGCCCTGATGCAGCTCCAACTCCAGGGGGCCAGGCCGGCTCCTTCTGTCCTTGCCCGCGAACATATTGAAAAATACCCCTATCCCGATGCCTATGCCCAGGGAATAGGGTATGCTGAACAACAAGGGGCTTGCGGCGCGGTCGCCGGTCAGAAGGCGGCCGAGCATCCTGTGGACTTCCTTCATGTTCACATCGGCATGGAAATACATTATCGCCAGGGCAGATCCAAAAAACAGGAGGATCATGGCAAAAATAAGCCTTGCGTATGCAAGCAGCCTATTCCCCCCCTGCTGTTTAGCCGGCACGAGCAGGATGTTTGTGCTGCCCATATGGTTTATGGTCATGTCTCCGATTTCTGCGGTAATAATGCCTATCACCTGTACAGCCGAAACCTTGACAGGCTCTTTGATCCCTTCCGGAAAAACCTTGATCCTAAGGATCTTGTCCTTAAGCCCGGGGAGACAGGCTATGTCAAGGATATCCCCCAGAGATACCGGCCTGCCAGGTTCGATCCGGAAACCGGTCTTGAACTGGGTATAAATGATGCCACCATCTTGATCATGCCGGTTCATAAGAGATCAGTATAGACCACATTGATATATTTTGCCCCGGAATATGTCCTGTTTTTATTGGCCTGGTAATGCATAACGGCTAAAACTGACAAGGCACCGAATGCTGCCACCAGTAAAATCGTGACAATGACCCTTAATACTATCCTTCCGGATTTCATGGCATATCATCCCTCATACCTGTTGAAAAGTTGCTTAAAATCGCCCGAAATGCTATAGCTAGTATGTGCAGCGCTTTTGTGTATTATACGGAAGCAGTACCAAGACCTGGATGCTAAGAACCATTAAATAAAAAAAAGACCTGTCAGTCCGAACAGTCTTATAGCTAGATCACATCATCTCCCGCATTTTGAGCAGGACCTTCTTCTCGATCCGTGAGACCTGCACCTGGGAAATGTTAAGGAGCTGCGCTATTTCGCTCTAGGTCTTGTCCTTGAAGTATCTCAATATGATAACTGTCCGCTCCCGCTTGTCGAGCCTGGACAGCATATTCTTGAGTGTCATACGGTTGGTGGATTCTTCCATCTGGGTGTCGTCTTCTGCCATTTTATCGATCAGCAGGATCGGGTTGTCATCATCTTCATAGATCACATCATATATCGAAGCCGGGGTCCGCACAGCCTCCATGGCATAGATAATGTCTTCAGGAGTGCTGCCTGTTGCTTCTGCAATCTCCTGGATGGTCGGGTCCCGCCCCAAGGTCCCCTTTAGCTGCTCCTTGACCGCTAAAGCCTTGTTCACCAGCTCCTTTAGTGACCGGCTCACCTTTATGATCCCATCATCCCGCAGGAAACGCTTTATCTCCCCTACTATCAAGGGGACGGCATAGGTTGAGAAACGAACGTTATACTTGGGTTCATAGTTCTGTATGGCCTTTATAAGGCCGATGGATCCCAATTGAAACAGGTCTTCATATTCGTAGCCCCGGTTCAGGAATTTTTTCACCAGGCTTTTGACCAGGGCGATATTTTTGCGCACCAGCCTGTCCTTTGCTTCTTCATCTCCGTTCTGGGCTTTTTTGATCAGGCTGAGGGTCTCTTCATGGGAAAGCAGGTCTCTGTCTTCCCCAGGATCAGTAACAGCACACATCAGCCATTCCCCGTTTCTCCGGCATTGCTTCTGATGTACTTTACCATCCTTACCCTTGTGCCCTGCCCCAGCGCTGAGGTCACCTCCACCTCGTCCATAAAGGTCTCCATGACCGTAAAGCCCATTCCGGACCGCTCAAGTTCAGGCTTTGTAGTAAAAAGGGGCTGCCGCGCCTGCTCTATGTCTTCTATACCCTTGCCGTGGTCGATCACCTCAATGACCACCCTGTCATCATATATCCTTGTAATGACCTGTACATACTTGTCCGGACTTTCGTAGCCATGTATTATGGCATTGGTCACCGCCTCGGAAACGGCGGTCTTGATGTCTGCTATTTCTTCAAGGGTAGGATCAAGCTGGGCTGCAAACGCAGCTACCGCAGCTCTGGCAAAGGATTCATTCTGGGACTTGCTCAAAAACTCCAGCCGCATCTCATTCCTCAGTTCCATCACTGCACCTCCCTGATGCCTTTTATGGCCTGCCCGACACTGTCATACACCTTTAGTACCTTGTACAGCCCTGATATCTCCAGGATCCTGTCGAGCTGCGGATTTATGGCGGCAAGGCATGCCTGACCGCTGCGCCTGGCTATCGTCCTGTATCTGCCTAAAAACACCCCTATGCCTGAGCTGTCCATGAACTGCAGCTTGCTCAGGTCAAATACCATATGCTTAATAGAAGTATCCTTAAGCATCTCATCGAGCCTTTCCCTGGCCTCATCAGCATGATGATGGTCCAGCTCCCCGCAGAGCTCAACTATCAAGACGTCTTTGTCTCTTCTGCTGTTAAGCTGCAAGTCGAATACCTCCCTTGAAAAGAGTCGTGGTCAGTGTTTATATTCTTCGTGGCCTGTGATTCTCCTTCAGCGAATAATGTATGCTTTTGGCGCAATTGCTGTTTAAATGCAACAACCCCCTTGGTTTTTGTCCAAAGGGGTTTGATATCAATGAATCTAGTTTTGTACTTCCACTTCCTGGATCTCTACCCGGATCGACTGGCGCTTGTTCAGGTCTTCTAGTATCTTGTGCTCGTCGTTCCAGGTCCTGTATTTTTTCCGTTCATCCTCCGTCAGTATTATCTTGTCCAGGATCTCCCTTCCCGTAAGCTGACGGTTGCTTACCAGGGTCTGCATTATTGGCTTATTCTCCAACACTGTGAGAATCGCGTAAACAAATTTCATGTCCCCAAGCTCCTTACACTAAGTCTGCATAAACTAGTTTACATCAATCATCACAGAAATTCAATATAGGTTTGGCCTATTGTTCCTGGCCGGCCTGGTCCTTGTCACCTTCGCCGTCATCTTCGATTCGGGACGCCTGGGTTACTGTAGCTATTATATCTTCGGGATCGCTGATTATGCTCAACTCCGCAGCGGCTTCTATATCCCTGACCCTTATGCTCCGCTTGCCGTCCAAAGCGCTAAGGGGGATGTTTATATGAGGTGGTATGCTGTCCGGCAATCCCTCTACCTCAACAGTGTTGAGCTGCTGGTTTATGATAAAGCCCAGCCTGCTTAATTTCTGCCTGTCTTCAAACCTAATGGGGATAGTGGCCTTCACCTTTTTGTCCATCCGCACGCTTTGCAGGTCTATATGCAGGATCTCACCGGTGACAGGATGGCGCTGCACCTCACGTATCCTTACAGGCTGCTCCTGACCGCTAAAGGATACCTGGAAAACCGCATTATCGCCCTTGTGCTGGACAAAGCTCTCCGCGCTCTTTTTCTCGAATATCACAGGCTGGTTCATACCGCTGCCGTAGAGCACTCCGGGTATATAGCCCTCACGCCTGAGCCTGCGGGCATTCGCCGTGTACATTCGGGGCAAAATGTTGAGCGTTTCTCCCATAAAACAGGATCATCCTTTCACGCTTAAAAGTCAGCAATATTTTGTCCAATACTGCTAATTTTAAACATAAAAGGATGATCGGAATCTTGCTATCACATAGCGCTCAGTTCCATAGCCTGGTCTTGTGATTTTATGATGTCATACTCCTTGCCGAGATACTCCAGGGCATTCAGGACTGTGTCAAGGTGCTCCCTGGTGTGCTCCGACATCAGGCTGATCCTGATCCTGGCCAGGTTTCTCGATACCGCAGGATAAAATACCGGGTTCACATATATGTTCATTTCATCAAGCCTGCGGCAGAGCTCCTTGACCTTCATGTCGTCCCCTATGATCAGGGGGAATATGGCTGTCTGGGAGTTTCCGAGATTGAACCCCAGGGTCTTTAAGTTTTCTCTGAAGTACTTGATGTTGTCCCAGAGCCGCTCCCTCCTCTCAGGCTCCTCAACTATCACTTTAAGTCCTTCACGGAGGGAGCCTGCGACCTGGGGCGTCATGGCTGTTGAAAACATGTATCCTCTGGAATAAAACCTCAGGTATTCAACCAGGTCGGGATTGGTGGCTATAAAACCTCCCACTGCGCCAAGCCCCTTGCTGAAGGTGCCTGCGACTATGTCTACCTTGCCTTCGATATGGAAATGCTCCGGTGTGCCCCTGCCGTTTTCACCGATGACCCCTGTGGCGTGGGCTTCATCTACCATCACGTATGCGCCGTGGCTGTGGGCCAGCTCTACTATCTGGTCAAGCGGCGCTATGTCGCCGTCCATGGAATAGACTCCGTCAACGACCACCAGCTTGGTCACATACTCGTGCTCAAACTTCTCAAGGAGCTTTTCGAGAGCTTCCAGGTTGTTGTGCCTGAAAAAGCGCACATTCGTCCGGCTGCAGCCGTCAACGATGCTGGCATGTACATACTGGTCGAGTATGGCGATGTCGCTTTTGCCAAGCATGGCCAGCAGGGTATTGCAGTTTGAGCCGAACCCGGACGTATATACGATCGCATCCTTGCAGCCTTTGAACTCTGCAACGGCCTTTTCCAGCTCGCAATGGATATCCAGGGTGCCGCCCAAAAGGGGTACGCTCCCTGCCCCTGCCCCGTATTTCTCCAGGGCCCTCCTGCCTGCTTCTATCACCCTCGGGTGCTTGGTCAGGTTCAGGTAGTCATTGGATGCCATGTAGATCATCTCTCTGGCCTTGCCCGTATATGTATCGATCACTTCCATGGTCGGACCTGAGCCTGTCAGTGACACCCTTCGGTACTGGTAGTGGTGCCTTCGCTTCACATCCTCTGAGTACTCCGAGAATACAGCCGCTTTTTCCATGATGTCTTTCCCGGGTATATCATAAAAATCCTTTAAGCTGTACTTCGTCGAATCCATACTAAAGCCTCCTTCTT
Organism: Bacillota bacterium; assembly: GCA_029777885.1. Classification (GTDB taxonomy): domain Bacteria; phylum Bacillota; class Clostridia; order Caldicoprobacterales; family DTU083; genus JAKORJ01. Next base: position 33,425 of record JAKORJ010000067.1, read on the forward strand.
TTGTGCTCAACTTTGTGCACTAAAGATATTATACACCTATTTTCGCTGAGATGCAAAAAAATGCAGCTAATAAAGCTGCACTTTGCTTATTGTTTATTTTAATACCAGTATCCGCTTCCGCTTACGTATGGGAACCTGCGCCTGCGCCGCCTGAAAAGCTCGCTGATAAGGATTATTGCGATAAGGTCCCTGAGCAACGGCCTTCTCCTGTACTGCTGGCTTACCCCGGCATCAGACTGTGCCTTCATATCCGCATAATCGATCAGATCAGGCATATTTCTGACGCATACATCGTAGCACTCGTCGACCATGCTTTCCACATGGGCTTCTGAGGGATACATCATATAGGGATTGTCCATGCGGTCGCATATCATGCTGGCATATGGATATATCCTGTAGTAGATATCGGGGTACATTATGGGTGATACCATATCATCGTAAATGTCCGGCTCTATCGAAGGATACATATGCCTGTATCTTTCATGATATCCGATCGGATACATGCAATCCCATGGATGGTCCATACCCCAGTTTGCGTAATCCATAAAAGTGCCTCCTTCATAAATGCTATTAGTATATTTCTTAACAACATACTATGAAGGAAGGCAGCAAATAGTTCACACGGCAGCCTTACCTGATTGCATCATAGCCTCCAGGTCCCTTTCGTCAAGGCTTTCCTTTTCGAGCAGGCTGCTTGCAATAGTCTCAAGCACATCCATGTTTTCCTTGAGCATATCCAGGGTGATGCCGTAAAGGTCATCCATGTATGCCTTTATATCATTCATCACATCAGCCTGGACCTGGGTAAACCCGTTCCGGTACAGGACATCATAGTTGAGCAGGCCTGATTTCTCCTTCATGCCGAACCGCCTTACCATGTCGAGCAGTATGGACGTAGCCCGTTCCAGGTCGTTGGATGCTCCCGTGGTGATGTTTTCAGGTCCAAAGACCAGGTCTTCCGCTGCCCTGCCGGCCAAGGCTATTTTTATGCTGTTTTCCATGTCGACCTTCCTGTGGTACATCCGGTCAGGCGGTATGTTCATACTGAAGCCGCCCGCGCCCCTTGCGCTTGGGATGATGGTGACCTTGGTCACCCTGTTCTCAGGGGCTATCAGCCTTGTGACCAGGGCATGCCCCGCCTCATGGTAAGCGGTGACCTCCCTGTCGCGCCGGGCTATGGCGCTCCTGTCCTTCTTTTCAGCCCCGGCTATGACCGTATAGAAGGCTTTATCGATATCCTCCATGCGGATAGAGCCGCAGTCGCTCCTGGCCGCTATTATCGCCGCTTCATTCAGCAGGCTTTCCAGCTTGGCACCACTGAAATATACCGTCTGGCAGGCTACCTTCTTTAAGTCGACATCCTTGTCCAGTGGCTTGTTTTTAGAGTGGAGCTCCAGGATCTTCAGCCTGCTGTTCACATCGGGCAGCTCTATCTCTATATGCCTGTCAAACCTGCCCGGCCTGAGCAGGGCTTCATCAAGGGTATCGAGCCGGTTGGTGGCAGCTATGACTACGATCCCTTCGTTGTCATTGAACCCGGACATTTCGGCCAGGAGGGCGTTGAGGGTCTGGTCCCTCTCGTCATTGCCCCCGCCCTCGGGCCCACCGTCACGCTTCTTGCCCATAGCATCGATCTCGTCTATGAATATGACGCACTTTCCGCACTCCCTGGCCTTTTTGAACAGGTCCCTGATCCTGGCTGCCCCGACACCTACATATACCTGGACGAAGTCGGAACCGGAAACGGCGAAGAAGGGCACGCCGGCTTCGCCGGCAACGGCCTTGGCCATCAGGGTCTTGCCCGTTCCCGGAGGACCGTACAAAATGATGCCCCTGGGCAGGCGGGCACCGTACCTGGCATATTTCTCAGGATTCTTGATGAAGTCTACAAGCTCCTGCATGCTTTCCTTTGCTTCTGCATTACCCGCTATATTGTCAAAGCTGACTTTTATGTTTTCTTCCGGACTCAGCAATACAGACTTACCAAAGCCGCCCTGGGCCTGTTTGGCTCTTTTCTGAAAGAGCAGGAGCACTGCACCGAATATGCCAAGGGTCAGGATGATGCTCCCAGCTTGCTCTATTTGCATCTGCCTCGTCCGCTCATCTACAACTATATCCTTTTTAAGAAGCTCCTCCTTGAAGCCTTCCTTTCGGGGATTGTCGGTTGAAAAGGCTCTTCCGTCCGTGTATGTGCCTGTTATGACATCACTGTCATTTAAGTATACTTTTCCAACCCTGCCTTCATCGACCGCCCTGAGAAAATCATTGTATGACAGCTTTTCCGCTTGGGGCGGCTTCAGCCAAAACGCTGCTGAGGCTGCAAGGACTATTATCACTAATATCGCAGCCACATGAACCAGTCTGATCCTTCTCATCCACAATCCCTCCTTCCTAACTAGTTTACATAATACAAGCATATGTACAATTATATAATATAAATCGGCTCAAGTCCACATTTAGTTTGGGTCATCGTCCGGACAAGCTTTTGATTAATTAATGGTCTGTTGGGAAAAATTATATTGAATTTTCCAAATCAAAGAAGGTGAGACTGGTGCCTGAATCTAGGCGAGCTTCCCGAATGGAAAACAGGAGGAAAAAGGATAAAAAAAGGACCTTCTGGTCCGTTATCAAAAAAATAATGGCAGTATTCCTCATTCTCGGAGCAGTCGCTGGGATCGCAGCCGGGATCTACCTCTACTCTATCCTGGGCACGCTCGAGGAATTCGACCCCGAATCACTGGATGACTACCAGTTGACCACCTTTGTATACGACAGCGAGGACAAGCTCATCTCATCCATACACGGCATAGAAAACAGGATCCAGATACCTTTGAGCGATATACCCGTCCATGTGCAGGAAGCCTTTATCTCCGCGGAAGACAGGCGGTTCAGGTCCCACCCTGGCTTTGATATTAACAGGATCTTCGGTTCCTTGCTCCAGAATATAAAGGCCAGGGGCATCGTTGCAGGCGGGGGCACCATAACCCAGCAGGTCATCAGGAACACCGTACTCACGCAGGAAAAGACCATAGACCGCAAGGTCAAGGAGATATTCCTGGCCTGGCAGCTTGAGAGAAAGTACTCCAAGGATCAGATCCTCGAGATGTATTTGAATGTCATATACTTCGCAGAAGGTGCTTATGGTATAGAAGCCGCGTCAAGAACTTATTTCGGTAAATCGGCTTCCGAGCTGACCGTGGCTGAAGGAGCGCTGCTGGCGGGCATCATAAAAAACCCACACAAGAACTCACCTTTTGTAAACATGGAGCGGGCCTTGCAGCGAAAGGACCTGGTAATCAACCTGATGGTCAGGTACGGAAAGCTGACTCCCGAGGAAGGAGAGGCGGCTAAAAATGAAAAGCTCGAGTTTGCAGAGGATACAAAGCCCAAGTATGAACACGGTTACTTTATGGATATGGTGATGTCAGAGGCCGCTTCCTTGCTGAAAGTCAGCCAGGAGCAGCTATACACGGGAGGTTACCGGATCTATACGACCCTGGATAAGTCCCTCCAGGAGCAAGTCGAAGCCCTGTATGCGGATGACAGCCTGTTTCCGAAGAGCCCGGCTTCCGGAGAGACATGCGAATCTGCCCTTGTGGTACTGGAAACCTCTACAGGCGAGGTGCGGGCCATCCTCGGAGGCAGGAAGTATCCGGAGGGTCAGCGGAAGGTCTTGAACAGGGCCCTGGAAAAGCGGCAGCCGGGTTCTGCCATCAAGCCCCTGGTCGTCTATGCGCCGGCTATTGAGCTGAACCGGTATACACCGGCCACCCTGGTAGAAGACGCTCCGGTCGCCTTTGGCGATTACTCCCCTAAGAACGCAGACAACAATTTTGACGGCTTCGTGACGGTAAGGACTGCTTTGGCGGATTCAATAAACATACCGGCGGTAAAGATACTCCATGATATCGGCGTCAATCTTGGCATAAGCTTTGGGGAGCAGATGGGCCTGGAATTTGACCCGAATGACAGGAACAGCCTGACCGTGGCGCTGGGAGGACTGGTCCGGGGCATAAGCCCCATCGACCTTGCCAGAGCGTACACGGTGCTCGGAGACAGGGGGGCATATAAGGATTATACTACGATAAGACGCATAACCGATTCATATGGGAGGGTCCTGTATGAACACCGCCCGCAGAAAAAGCAGGTCCTGACAGAGGAGACAGCATTCCTGGTAAGCAGCATACTGCAATCGGCCGCCGGTCCAGGCGGGACTGCCTGGAGGCTGAGCGGCCTGAAGGTAGCCGCCAAGACCGGAACGGTCCAGTTGCCTGAAACTCCTGAATTTGAAAGGATCAGCGGTATCAACGATGCCTGGATCGCTGCCTACAATCCTGATTATACGCTGGCCATCTGGATGGGCTTTGACCGGACCACAACCCAGGATTACTTGCCACCGGGAGCCTATGGCGGCAGCATGCCGGCCCAGCTTGCAAAAAGGATCTTCGACTTTCTGTATGAAAAAGCTGAACCGCCGGATTTTGAACAGCCGATGGGGGTGGTCCAGATCGAGCTGGACAGGAAAGCCCTTGAAGAAGAGCACAGGGTAGTGCTGGCCTCACCAATGACCCCCAAAGAATTTGTACTAAAGGAATACTTCAGAAAGAATACGGTGCCTACGGAGCAGTCCGAATACTGGGTGATCCCCGGGCCACCGTACAATTTCAACGTGGTGCTGAACGATGATGAATTCCCCGTTATAACCTTTACACCGGCGAATACCTTTGCCGCTTACAACGTGATGCGAATCGAAGAGGATGGAGGGGTGCCCATACTGGTCCGGCAGGTAGCCACCGGTACCCTTGACCCCGTCGAAATCATCGATTACCAGGTGACCAGGGGAAAGACATATGGCTATTACATAGTGCCGATACACACGGAAATGAAACAGAACGGCAGGCCTGCCGAAGGCACCCCGACTGAGACTATCGAAGTCAAAATACCTGACCGGGCTGATTTCGGCGATATATGGGACTGGTTCTTCAACAGGAGGGACGACTAGGTATTTAGTTCACCATTTTGCTCCTGCTCAAGAGCCCGGAGCCTTTCCTCAATCTGGTCGCGGCTCACTGTGCTCAGGGCAGAAATGTTGCGGTCGCCAGCCTTCCTTAAGAACTCAAGGGCTTTTGCCTTGTCGCCCCTGTCCTGGTATATGCAGCCCAAATGATACAGGGTAGACAGCTGGTCAGGGTTCTCCTCGTAGGCCCTACTGAAATACATGAGCGCCTGATCGATGTCGCCCTTCAGGTAGTATACCTGGCCAAGGTTATCCAGTATTTCTTCATCGGTATCGTCATAATCCAGGGCTTCCAGGTTGAACTCCAGGGCCTTGTCCAGGTCCCCGGCTTCTATGAGGAGATATCCCAAAATGCTGTAAGTCCTTGAATTTCTCAGCTTGTTATGGACTTCGGTGAGCATCTCCAGGGCTGTATCCAGGTCGCCTAGCTTCCAGTAAGCGAGGGCCTGGTTTATTTTTGCCCTGTATTTCACAGGCTCGCTGTGCGGGTAATCTACTATCAGCCTGCCGAACACCTGCCGGGCTTGTTCAAACTCGCCTTTCCTGAGCAGCATCACTCCATAGGCCATCTGGCAGCTGGGAATGGACACTCCCTTTGCCATGGCCTTTTCATACAGCGCCAAGGCCCTGTCTGCCTTGCCCCTTATCTGGTTCAAATAACCCAGCATACCATAGATGTTTCCTATCAAACCCATGATCCTTCAACCCTTCCCTTTTTTCTCAGCAGCCTTGCCCTGCGGTGAAGCAGGTCTTCATAAATATTTTCTGACGCTGCCGGGCGCTGCCTGTACACTATAGACAGAGCCTGCTCTGTAAGCTTTAGGGCACTGTCAATGTCCTTTTCCTTATGTTCAAAATGCTTTGCCATCTCTATCAGGGGCAGTACCATGATGCTGCCTTGGCTGCTCGCCATCTCCGCCCATATATCCATGGCAGCCCCAGACCCCTGGTGCCTTTTGACCAGGAATGCCAGCTTCTTTTGAGCCTGGGTCCTTACACGACCTATATTAGTTCTGTCTATGCAAGCCCTGTAGCACCGGCAGGCTTCATCGACCCTCCCTGCGCGCTCAAGATCCTTTGCCACGCCCAAAAGCTCCACGTCATCACAAAAGACGGCAGGCTGTCTGAACATAGGCGCGACTCGGGCGAGTAAGGCAGCCATCGCAAGGATGTCCCATTCATTATGCTTAATGACGCGGACCATGTCACCGGTTTCCCCTGTTTCAAGGTATTTCAGGTAAATGCCTGGTATCAGCGAGCCCGGAATGTCATCGGGTCTTGAATGCCCCAGGATGTTTTCCTCCAGCGAAGCCAAAGAGCAGCTATCAAGCCTGTCTCCCCAAAGGCGCCGTGCAACGTGCAGGAGGTCCAGGTGGCGCCCTTCCCAGTTAAGCGGCCGCAGTCGGGAATATATGAGCCGGCTTTCCAGAAGGGGCCAGTCAAAAGCTTTGCCGTTGAAGGTGATCAGCATCCCGCAACCTTTAAGGTCTTCCAGGACCGCTGCCAGCACGGCATACTCCTCGTCAAAGTCCCTGGCAAGGTACTGCCTGATAACCAGCCCGCCGTCCTCTATATGCCCCAGGCCGATCAAAAATGCCATGGTACCGGTGCCCCCGGCCAGCCCGGTGGTCTCCGTATCTAAAAATACAACATCCTTTATGTCTATATCTACATCCAGCCGGGCCCACCAGCTGCTGTCACTGAAATCCGCGCAGATGAGCGTTTTCAAGGGTATGATCCCAAAGCTGCTGTCAAGACCATGCAGAGCGGTTTTTAATACATACCTACCTCCAGCCCCGTCCACGACCCTACCTCCGAAGTCTCCCCTGTCACGATCCCGAGGTTTTAGGTCGGCATACTCATTTGAACGGGAGCTCGAAGAAATGGCTCTTAGCTTTGCCTTCAGGTTGGTTATCAAGGATTATTCCTCCCAATATCCTTAATGCAAGGGCCTTGCCCTGATCCGTGACCTCCGCGGCCGGGCCTACGCATCCGGGGCAGCCGGTATCGCAGCCGCACTGGGATATGACCTCATAGGCCTTTTCAAAAAGATCGGTATGTATCTCGTAGAGCTTCTCGCTGAAGCCCACCCCACCCGGGCAGCTGTCATAGATAAATATCGTGGGCTTTTGGGTGAACGGCGACTTGACATGATATACAACATTGATATCCTTAGGGTCGCACATCAGGTAGAGTGGCGCGATCTGCCCCAGCACGTTGGTTACCCCCATGAGGGCGTTTTGAAGCTCATCCTGGCTTTGTAAGCCAGCCGGATGGTCCTCCAGGGTCGCCCAGTAGGCGGTAGTATGGAGCTCCAGCTCAGGCAGCCTGACAGGGCCCCAGCCAAGGTTCTCGTGGGTATCGAACTTGATTTTTTTGAACATCGTGACAAGGGCGGTCACCATTACCTCGCCCCAGCTCCTGCCGATCCGGTCCCCCTCCTCGGTCTTGAATACATCAAGCACCTTCAGGTTGACTGCCAGGCTCGCGTCGGTGTAATAGTCCACATCCACCTTGCGCACATAGGCCTTTTTCTCCTCGAAGTCCAGCTTTTCGACCTGGTACTGGATCCCCTCGTGTATATAAATGGCTTCTTCGTGCAAGAACATGGGAGCGCTGAACCTGTCGATCTGGCCTATGACCCTGTGATGGGGCGTTGATATATCTATGATGACGAAGTTTTCGTCGGCAGCGCTCCTCAGGCTGACCGCGTCGGCCGGGAAGCTGTCCGCCGTCCAGTACCACCTGCCTCCGACATGACGGAGTATTTTCTCCTCCTCAAGGTACTCCAAAACCTGGTCCAGGGTGTCCACCCCAAAGGTCTCCCCGTCCTCAAAGGGGAGCTCAAAGGAAGCACACTTTATATGAGACATCAGGATATACAGATTGTTGGGATTAATAAGGCCCAGCTCCGGGCTGGCTTTAAAGAAGTATTCCGGATGCTGGATGATAAACTGGTCCAGTGGAGAACTCCGGGCAACCATTAGGGCGACGGACGACTCGCTCCGCCTGCCCGCCCTGCCAGCCTGCTGCCAGGCGGATGCGATAGTGCCTGGATAGCCGCACATGATGCATACCTGCAAGCGCCCTATATCGATGCCTAGCTCCAGGGCATTGGTGCTCACAACGCCCAGTATGCTCCCGTCTCTCAGCCCGCGCTCTATATCCCGCCGCTCATTTGGCAGGTAGCCGCCGCGATAGCCCCTGATGGTCTCCTGCCGCCCCGGGCGGGCTTGCATGAGCTCCTTCAGGTAGGTCAGCAGGACCTCTACAAGGAGCCGGCTCCTGGCAAATACGATAGTCTGGATGCCATTTTTCAAAAAGATAGAGGCAAGCCTGCGCGTTTCCAGTATCGAGCTTTTCCGGATACCAAGCTGCTTGTTGACGACCGGGGGATTGTAAAAGATCATATGCTTTTGGCCTGACGGAGCGCCGTTCTGATCGATCAGAACCATTTCCCTTCCTGTTATGCGCTCTGCAAGCTCCTTCGGATTGGCAATGGTCGCCGAGCAGCAGATGAACCTGGGGTTAGACCCGTAAAACCGGCATATGCGCTTTAAGCGCCTTATGACATTGGCGAAATGGCTGCCGAAGACCCCCCTGTAAGAGTGGATCTCATCGATGACCACATATTTCAGGTTTTCAAAAAGCTTTACCCACTTGGTGTGATGGGGCAGTATACCCGAATGGAGCATATCCGGGTTGGTAACTACTATATGCCCGGCCTGGCGTATGGCCTTTCGGGCGCTGACCGGCGTATCGCCGTCATATGTATAGGTTTTGATGGGATGATCAAGCTGGGTCAGGATCTCATGGAGCTCACTGACCTGGTCCTGCGACAGGGCCTTGGTCGGGAACAAATACAAGGCCCTCGCGTCATCGTTTTCAAGGATCGCATTTATCACAGGTATGTTGTAGCACAGGGTCTTGCCGGAGGCCGTGGGCGTAACAACGACCACATCTTTTCCCTGCTCGACTTGCTCAATGGCCTCAGACTGATGGGAGTACAGGCGACTAATGCCCTTCTTGCCGAGCACTTCGATAAGCTCCTGCCGGATTCCCGGGGGAAAGGGCCCATACATTGCCCCCCGGCCCCCTATGACCTCCCAGTGGGTGACATTGTCCATGATATCCCGGTTGGATTTGATTTGCTCTATTAGCTGATAAATGTTCATCTTTATGCTCCTCAAACACTGTTTTCCTTATCAGCGCCTGCTTTGCTGATTAAATTATATATTCTTATGAGGCGAATGTCTATTCGATTTTTGTGAGGAGCCTGGCATGTATCAAAAAAGACCCCCTGGCTTTCATACCAGGGAGTCTTTTTAATAGTGCAAATCATATAGTTTTGTTTCAGCTATTTTCTTGCTGCTCTATGCTTTTTCCACATTACCCAGAGCGGGCCGGAGATGCATATGGTCGAATAGCAGCCGCTAATGGAGCCTATGGCCATGGGGAGCGCAAAGCCCTGTATCGATTCGATGCTGTTGGCGAAAGCCAGCACATAAACGACCGCAACGCTCAAGGTCACGCAGAGGTTAGTGTTGATCGACCGCATCATAGATTGGGAGATCGACAGGTTGGTGACCCATTCAATGGGCTGCCTGGGGTGTTTCTTGAAGTTTTCCCTGATACGGTCATAGATAACGATCGTATCGTTTATCGAGTAACCGATTATCGTGAGGGCCACAGCTACAAAGGAATCGCCGATCGGTATACCGAAGATGACGCAAGTGAAAAAGACTACAAGAAGGTCATGGAACAGGGCCACAAGGGCCATGAGGCCGGCTGAAAGCCCGCCGATCCTCCTGAACCGGATCCAGACGTATACGACTACAAAGAAGGATGCCAGCAGGATGGCTATAATGCCGTTTCTCAGGAACCTGTGCCCGAAGAAGGGCTCTACCATTGAGGACTCGGAAAGCTTGAGATCTGCTTCGGGGAACTCCGCTTTCAATGCATCGTCCAGCTCGGACTGGACCTTGGCGTCAAGACCCTGGTTGCCGGCAATGTTAAGAACCAGGCGTTTTTCGTCTGTGGCCAGGTCGGAGGTTATCTGGGTGGTGACGACCCGGCCCGTGACCTCTTCGACTATATCAGTCGCCCTATCCTCATCTATCTCGCCAACATAATTGTATTTCAATATGGCACCGCCCTTGAACTGGATGTCAAGCTGCACTCCGTTGACAAATATCATAACAATGCCTACCAGGAACAGGGTCAATGAGATAGCAAAGTAAATCCAACGGTTTTCAAAGAATCTAATTATTTTCATTTACAATAACCCTCCTTGATAAGCATTTGTACAGGGCAGGCCTGCGCAGGAACTCAAATTGGCTCAATGAGCTTATCATCAGCCTGGAAGCGGTGACGCCTGCCAGGAAGTTGAAGAATATACCTGTCAAAAGCGTATACGCGAAGGACAGGAGTGAACCCGAGCCGAATATCATCAGGATCACAGCTACTATCATAACGGTTATATTGCCGTCAAATACCGAAGAAAATGCGTTTTGGAAGCCTGATGATATGGCATAGCCCAGGCTTTTGCCGCTGCCTATCTCCTCGCTGATGCGCTCGGATATGATGACGTTGGCGTCAACGCCCATGCCGATGGACAGGATGACACCTGCAATACCGGTAAGCGTCAGGGTAATCTGCGGCACTGAGATCACAAGGATCTGGCCTGATACCTGGATCAGCAGGGCTATGCTGGCTACCAGGCCCGGCAGCCTGTAGTAGAAGATCAGGAAGGCGCAGATGATCGCAAAGGCAATAACGCCTGCCAGCACCATTATGTCAAGCGCACCGCTGCCCAGCATGGGGCTGATGGTCGAATGGTTCTTGGTCACCATGGAAAAGGGCAGGGCACCGGCATTTATCTTGTCGGA